>WQTK01000093.1 GCA_009786285.1 Candidatus Fibrimonadales bacterium
GCTATCCCTGTTCAAAACCCACACCTCAAAGCCCTTTTCCAAAGCCTGCGCCGTACAATTCCAGCTAATGTTCCCATTCCCGCCAATAAAGAGTATTTTCATGATTTAAAACTAGTAAAACAATTAACTCAGATTTCATTGCTCGGCTAGTAGCTAGTGGGGAGTGGCTAGTAGAAAAAAATACTGAAATTTGCAAAAATTCGCCGTTTTTGTTTTGCTAACCACTAGCCACTAGCCACTGACCACTAGCCTTGCAATGTAAATCAGCATTTACTAAATTACCCCCATGACTAAACCTTATTTGCTTCCCCAGTGGAAAGCTCTGGAAGCACAAGCTCGCGCTGCGCAAAAGATTCATATGCGCGATTTATTCAAAGCAGACTCAAGCCGAGGAACGCGCCTTAGCGTTGAGGCTTGCGGCATTTACTTGGATTATTCCAAAAACCGTGTAAATTCGGATACCCTTGACCTGCTGGCCAACCTGCTAATAAGCGCCGGTTTTAAGGAAATGAGAGAAAAACTCTTTACCGGGGCAAAAATAAACCATACCGAAAAACGGTCCGTATTGCACACCGCGCTTCGCTATCAAGGCAAAGAGCCGGTACTCTCAGACGGAGAAAACGTTATGCCCAAAGTGAGAACGGTGCTTGCCCATATGAAAGAGTTTGCCTCTCAGGTTCGCGGCGGCAAATGGCTGGGCCACAGCGGAAAACCAATTAAAACGATAGTCAACATAGGCATAGGAGGCTCGGACTTGGGGCCTGTAATGGTATGCGAAGCTCTTAAACAATACGCTGGCGAAAACTCGCCCGAAGTTTATTTTGTTTCCAATGTTGACGGAACGCACATAGCAGAAACTCTGAAAAAAGTTGATTTGGAAGAAACTCTTTGGATAGTGGCTTCCAAAACCTTTACAACCCAGGAAACTATGACAAACGCTAACACGGCCAAAGCAGCCGTGCTTGCCAAGTTTGGCGGAGACATAGCTTCAATAGCCAAGCACTTTGTTGCGCTTTCCACCAATGAGGCGGAGGTTTCAAAGTTTGGCATAGACCCAGCCAATATGTTTGAGTTTTGGGACTGGGTTGGCGGCCGCTACAGCTTGTGGTCTGCGATTGGCCTTTCAATAGCGCTGCGCATAGGCTTTGAAAACTATATGCTTTTGCATGCCGGCGCAGCAGACATGGACGAGCATTTTCGCACTGCTCCCGTAGAAGAGAACCTTCCGGCCATTTTGGGGCTTTTGGGTGTTTGGTACAACAACTTCATGGGCGCAGACTCTTACACAATTTTGCCCTACGACCAATATATGCACCGCTTTGCCGCTTATTTTCAGCAGGCAGACATGGAATCCAACGGCAAAACCATAGACAGAGACGGCGCAAGGGTGGACTACCAGACCGGGCCAATCTTATGGGGAGAGCCCGGCACAAACGGGCAGCATGCTTTTTACCAGCTCATTCATCAGGGCACAAAGCTAATTCCCTGCGATTTTATAGCTCCGGCAAATTCCCTGAATAAAATAGGAGACCACCACCGCAAGCTGCTTTCAAATTTCTTTGCGCAAACCGAAGCCTTGCTAAACGGCAAAACTTTGGAAGAGGCGCAAGACGAGCTTGTCAAAGCTGGCAAAACCGATGAAGAAGTTGAGTTCCTCGCGCCTCACAAAGTGTTTGATGGCAACAGGCCGTCCAATTCAATTTTGGTAAAAAAAATAGACCCAAGAACGCTCGGTTCCTTGATAGCCATGTATGAGCATAAGATTTTTGTTCAGGGGATTATTTGGAACATAAACAGCTATGATCAGTGGGGAGTTGAGCTTGGCAAACAACTGGCCGGCAAAATTCTTCCGGAGCTTGAAAAGGGCGAGGGCAACCCGGACATTGAGCTAAGCCACGATTCAAGCACCAACGCTTTAATACGGTGGTATTTAAAGAACAGGGAAAACTAATATGAGATTCGCATTGCTGTTTTTTTTCTTTATAGGCTATGCCATGGCCCAAAACGTGGATATTAAAGTGATAAAAGAAGGCTCCGGAGAGCCTGTTAAGAAAAGGCAGTTGGTGCAGGTGCATTACACCGGCTGGCTTGCAGACAGCACAAAGTTCGATAGCTCCCGCGACAGGGATGAGCCACTTCAGTTTATGCTCGGCGCAGGGCAGGTGATTATGGGCTGGGACATTGGAATTGAAGGGATGAAAATCGGCGAGGTTCGCAGTTTGAAAATTCCTGCGGCTCTGGCTTACGGAGCAAACGCCGTTGGGCCAATTCCCGCTAACTCCGATTTGCTGTTTGAAGTTGAGCTTGTGAGCGCGCAAAAAAGCCTGGAGCCGGACGTTCTGCTAAAACCCGGTGCTTTGAAATGGAAAACCATGCAGAATGGCATTGAAATTTTTGATGAAAAAGAAGGAACGGGAACAGAGCTTCGCACGGGGATGGAGCTTGTGTTTCATTACACTGGCTGGCTTTCCAATGGGCATAAGTTCGGGAGTTCAAAAGATGAAGGGAAGCAGGCAGAGGCAGTTTTGGGCATGGGCAAGCTTATAAGAGGCTTGGAACTGGGCTTGGAATCGCTAAAGCAAGGCGGCGTTAGATGGGTCAGGCTTTCTCCGAGCATGGCTTACGGCCCCGTATCGATGACCGGCATTCCTGCGAATTCAACACTAATTTTCCGCATTCAGGCAGACGCAATTCAATTTGACGAAGAAGCAGCGGCTTCAATGGATTTTTTCCCAAACGCAGACGCAATAAAATGGGTGGAAATTCAGGATGGCTTGAAGTATTTTATAGAGAAAGAAGGCGGCGGCTCTCCTGTGAAGTCCGGCGATGTTATAAAAGTGCATTACACCGGCTGGCTTTCCGATGGGTCAAAATTTGACAGTTCAAGAGATAGGGGAGAGCCTATATCCTTGCAGCTTGGCGCAGGCCGTGTGATAAGAGGCTGGGAACTAGGCTTGGAAGGCATGAAGCCGGGCGAAAAGCGTTTGCTGCTGATTCCTCCGGGTCTTGGCTATGGCTCAAGAGGCGGCGGCCCCATTCCCCCAGACGCAACTTTGATTTTCGCAGTAGAGTTAAATTAGTTGAGAGTGGAGAATTGAGAGTGAAGAGTGAAGAAAACTTAGTTGTTAAAGAACAAGAGCTTAACAATAACTCTCAATTCTCAACTCTCAACTCTCAACTGAACTTGAAGTTTACAATAATCCTGGTAGAGCCTGAGCATCCGCATAATGTTGGCTTTGTGGCTCGCAGCATGAGGAGCAATGGGCTTTGCGATTTGCGAATTGTGCGAAAATCCAAGCCTCTTCCTAAAAAATGCTACGACACAGCGCATTCCAGCGCAGAGATTTTGGACAACGCCAAGCTTTTTGGTTCTTTAAAAGAGGCTATTGCGGATTGTTCATACGCCGTTGCTTTTAGCCGCCGTTTGTTTGACAGCGTTGTTCCGCACGTATCGCTCCCTAAGCTGCCTGAGCTTTGCGAAGATAAAAAGGGGACTGTAGCTTTGGTTTTTGGGCGTGAGTCTTGCGGGCTTGCTTTTGAGGAAATTGAGCTTTGCGCTGTTCAGTGCGAGATTCCGGTCGCAGGGCAGATGAGCATAAATTTGTCGCATGCGGTGAGTGTTGCGAGCTATGAGCTTTGTCGCAGCGGCTTGCTTGGCGAGGGTCTTGCGTTTAGGAACAAGCTGCCTATTACGCATAGAAAGGCTGCGACTGTTGAGCAGTTTGAGAGCATTGAGAATTTTATTTACGATAATTTAACGGACAGGTATAAAAACCATGCGTGGACGAGGGCTTCAATTCGCACCTGGCTTCAAAAGCTGAACCCCAGCCAAGCGGAGCTTTCCGCGATTTTCGGCATGTTAAGGACGTTGGCTAGGAAGCCGGCGAGGAATGGCTAGTGGTTAAAAATAAGGGTTTATAAACGCTCAATCTCCTCGTCCGGCAAACCGGTCATCTCCGAAATAACGGCTATATTGAAGCCTTTGGCTTTCATTTGCCGAGCAATACGAGCCTCACCAATGGCGATACCTTCCACTCGGCCTTCTTCTCGGCCTTCATCCCGGCCAACGGTAAAGCCTTCATCCCGGCCAGCGGTAAAGCCTATTTCCTTGGCATAGTCCATCTCCGCCCAATGATCCCAATCTCTTCTGACTCCAGTCATATAATCAGTATACTCCTCTGACGTAAAATTAGCAATTTTTGCGGCTTGGAATATCTTGTCAAGCACCTCGCCTTCAAACTGAGGGGGCTGCTCGTCAAGCTCGTGGGCGTGGCGAATGGAAAAAAGAAGCTTGTCCTTGAAGCTCTCGCACTCTCGCAAGCTCTTTTTGAACTCGGACAACCGTACAAATACGAGGTTGGAGAAGTCAAA
>WQTK01000094.1 GCA_009786285.1 Candidatus Fibrimonadales bacterium
TTTGTGATCATAATATTCTTCTCCTATAAAAGATACAAAAAAAAATGCCCGAATCCAAAAATTCGAGCAACGTGCATAAATATACATTCTTTTCCGCAAAAGAGTACAAAAAAAATGAAAATAATGTATTTTTTTCTCATTTTGCAAACATATGTTTACATTTTCTGCATTTTTGCAACGTCGGGTTGCATGATAAACATTGTGCAGCGCAATGACACTGTAGGGGCAATGCAAGCTCCTTGCGGTGAAATTATCCTCCTATTTTTAGCTTCTTTGTAATCCAGCGAATGGCCGCCTCGCCAACTTTAGCCTCAAAATCAATTGATTTCCCCGAAGTTAAATCCTCTTCTGTTATCGGAAAAAGCACGGTAACTCTTGCCACGTCTTCCCCAAATAGCTCCGATACGGTCATTCCAGCCTTCAAAAGCTCAACGCATTTTTCATAACTGGGAACGTTCCTGTAACTTGCCCAGCCACCCACAAGTCCAAGCGAACAATCCATTTTATCCGCTAACTCTTGCTGGGTAATTCTTTTTCTTTTCAAAAACTGAGCTATGTCAATTTTAGAAATACCTTTTTTGCCCGCTTTTTTCATAAAGTCCCCCCTTAAAATACCTCTTTTTATCAAAAATCGGTAGAATTAATTTGTTTTTTTGTTAGTTTTGTTAAAATTCTCGATTAGACTACGTGCATTTCTCGATAAGAATGAGAATATTATCGATTTAAATGAACATGATTTTTTCTGCGATTGCGTTTCCTGAAAGCCCAAGCTCCTCTCTTAGCTCCTCGATTTCACCCTGTCCAGCAAAAGCATCCGGAAGCCCAATTCGAATCAAACGGGGCGGATCCTTCATTTCCGCTAAAATCTCGGCAATGGCGGAGCCAAAGCCGCCTACTATAGAATTGTCTTCCACGGTTGCCACAATGCTGTGTTCTTTGAAGAGCGCTTTATAAGCCTTAATATCCAATGGTTTCACAAACCGTGCGTCTATTATTGTGGGTTTTATGTCGTTTTTCTTCAAAACCCCTGCTGCGTCAAGGCATTTTGCCAGCATAAAGCCTACGCCAATCAGCAAAACTTTAGATCCTTTGCTAACTATGCGGAACTTGCCTATTGAAAGTTCCGAAAACTCCGTGCGAATATCGTTTGCGTAGGTAACCGCTCTTGGATAGCGCATAGCTATTGGGCCGTTTTTGTATTGGGTTGCCGTGTATATCATATTGTGCATTTCGTTTTCATCCGAGGGTGCCATAATCACCATATTTGGTATTGTCCGCAAATAAGACAAATCCAGCGCGCCGTGGTGCGTTGGCCCGTCTGAGCCTACCAAGCCGGCCCTATCCAAAACAAAAACAACAGGCAGGTTTTGCAGAGCTACATCGTGTATAATTTGGTCGTATGCGCGTTGCAGGAACGTGGAAAAAACTGCGACAACAGGGGTAAAGCCTTCGCATGCAAGCCCTGCGGCAAAAGTTACAGCGTGTTCTTCCGCTATGCCAACATCAAAAATTCTATCTGCTGTTTCAGGGTCTTCTTTTAAAATGCCAAGCCCGCAGCCATCAAGCATGGCGGCTGAAATGCCTATTATTTTTTTATCTTGCTTTGCAAGGGTTAGCAGGGTTTTTCCGAAAACAGATGTGAGGGTTGGGCGGGATTTTTCCACGACTACCGAGCCGTCTTCTATGTGGAATGGGTCTGAGCCATGCCATTTTGTGGGGTTTGTGGCAGCAAGTTCATAGCCTTTGCCTTTTTGGGTTAAAATGTGAATTAAGCAAACTTCCGGCAATTCTTTTATTTCTCTGAAAGTTTTTATCAATTCTTGAATATTATGCCCATCGTAGGGGCCTAAATAGCGTATGCTCAAGTCTCTGAAAAACTGGCCCTGAGTCATCATGTTTTCAAAAGCCAGTTTGCTGCCTTCCATAAATTCTTTGAGCTTGATGCTCATATGTTCGGGAATTGAGCGCAAAAGGCTGATGAATTTTTTCAGTGAATGGTTGTGCTTAACTGATAGCTTGCTCAGATATTTTGAGAACGCTCCAACGCTTGGGCTTATGCTCATTTTGTTGTCGTTTAAAATTATTGTGAAATTCTGCTTTGTTTGCCTTGAGTTGTTGAGCGCTTCAAAAACCATTCCTCCGGTCATTGAGCCATCGCCTATAATTGCCACAACTTGGTTGTTCCCCTGCGCAAGGTCACGTGCTACCGCAAAACCCAGACCGGCGGAAATGGAAGTGCTTGCGTGGCCAACTCCAAAGGCATCGTAAGGGCTTTCGCCTCTTTTTGGAAATCCTGAAATTCCGCCGTACTGCCTTAAAGTGGAAAAATCTTTGTAACGCCCGGTCAGCAGCTTGTGCGCATAGGCTTGGTGCCCCACATCCCAAATCAGAATATCTTCCGGCGCATCGTAAACATAGTGCAAAGCAATGGCAAGCTCCACAGTCCCAAGACTGGAAGACAAATGCCCGCCATGCTTGGAAACCTGCTGCAAAATAGCAGTTCGAATTTCCTCAGCTAAGGCTTCCAATTCCTTTACGCTAGCTCCCTTTATGTCTTTTGGGGAGCTTATGTCTTCGAGTTTCATTTGCGGAGGATAAGATAGAAAAATTCTGCCACCGCCTAGAGGTGTTTGAGCTTGCGGCGCAGGGTTTGTTTGAAAATGGCTTTGAGGCGAATTCGGCATTTGCTATATTATCCACATGACAACACGTATTTTTTGGCTTGCCATATTTCTTATATTCATTTTTTATTCCATGCTTTTCGCCGCCGGCGAGCGAGCTGCATTGAACATATTTACAACGCCGGAAAATGCAAGCGTGTTTTTGGACGGCAATC
Source organism: Candidatus Fibrimonadales bacterium (assembly GCA_009786285.1). Classification (GTDB taxonomy): domain Bacteria; phylum Fibrobacterota; class Fibrobacteria; order Fibrobacterales; family Fibrobacteraceae; genus Fibrimonas. The sequence goes on from WQTK01000094.1 coordinate 2,837, forward strand.
CCGAAAAGGAAATTTCCGGAACGCCTTTTGAAAATTCTGCCATGCTGGTAGGGGAGCATTCAATATTTCTTGTTCCGCTTAGCGAGAGTTTTGTTCCTGCCTCTTATGATTTGACTTTGCGAAGCGACAAGCCTTTTGAAATAAACCATGATTTTTTGCGAAGGAATCAAGCGCATGAGGCATATTCGCTATCTCCATCGGAATATCATATCGAAATTAATGCCGGATTTTCGTATTTTACGGAATTTGATTCCAGTTCTGTTTATAAGATACCATTTGATTTCCGTCTCGGCTTGCCTTGGGGCTTTGGTACCAGGCTTGCATTTCCGGTGGAAGAGCAAAAGATAAAGTATTTTTTGCTTGGCATGCAATATAATTATTTCCCGTTGCAGACCGCTATTGCCTTGGATTGGATAAGCCCACGGGGTTCCGGTTTTTCTGCGATTCGTGCCGCAATTTTGACGGAGCAAAATTTTATGTCATTGAATTTATTGGGAAATTTAGTTTATGAATATTCAAAACAAGACAAAGCGGAAGCTTATTTGCGATTGGGCATGCCTATTAAGCATATATTTTTGCCATATTTGGCAGCTAGGGAAAAAATTCATTTGCCGTTAAAAAGCCATTTGTTTTTAGCGGAACCGGGTGCATTATTGCAGATAAGCAATAACTTTTCTTTGGAACTTGCAATTCCGCTAGCTCTCATAGGGAAGAACGCAAATAGAGGATTCGGATTTTATTTTGGAGTTCATTCGGATTTTTCTTTTCACAAAAAGAAGCAAAGAGAAGAGCGCAAGCCAACAGTTATTTGGGATGTGAACGAAGTGAGCAATAAGGAATACAGAAAATTCTGCGAAGAAACAGGCTGTGAAGTTCCCGCCATGGCAAAAATAGAAGAATACGATGACTATCCTGTTTTATCTGTAAGCTTAAGCGATGCTGTAGCATATTCCAATTGGGCAAAAAAGCGCTTGCCCAAGGCAGAGGAATGGAGAGCTCTTGCGGCATCTTATTCAAATTTTGACGATTTTTGCGGAGTTGTTTCTAAGCTGGAAAAAGTCCATGAAGGCAGGATTATAAATGGAGTTCGGCATTTCGCAGGCAATGTCGCTATTTGGCTTTTGCCGGAAAATGAAAATTCAAGCATTGCTGTTTTTGCCGGCAGTTCGTACAAAGATTCGCCGGAATCTTGCAAAGGCAAAGCGAGGCTTACAGATATATCTTCTCCAGGCGGCAGCGATTTTATAGGCATTAGATTGGTAAGAGATTATTAAGCGTGGCAGGTTCAAATAGTATGTTGACAAGAGACGACCTTCCCATGTGGCGATGGGCGAGCCTCGTCACTCCTGACTTTTTCATCAACCTCCCGCCCGATTTCAACTGGGACTTGGTACCCGGAGATGACAAGCCTGCGGAGGAAGCCAAGGCAGCGGCCATCAAGCCCAAAGAGAAGAAGCCTATCTTCCGCTACGCAAGAATTGAAACCCAGCGTTGCGTTGACAGCGATCTGGCATTCTGCAAGGCCATTGCGACTACGCACTTG
>WQTK01000095.1 GCA_009786285.1 Candidatus Fibrimonadales bacterium
TGTCGACGACTCTTCGCCGTTTTACGGTGCTTATATAGGCGGCTCCGTATATGACTTTATAGGCTTGGAGTTTGAATTCCACCATTCCAAGCACAAAGCGAAAATCCATGAAGCAGACACGGTTTACAGAGAGCTTTCGCACTGGAGTTTTACCCGTTATGAGCTTATGCTTTCGCTTATATTTATGAAGGTTTTTATGCCGCACCCGCAGATTGAAATAGAGCCATATGCCTCGGCAAGCGTTATTTTCAGCATTTTCTCGGAAGACATTGCATTAAAACAGGGCGAAAAAGGTTCGCAAAGCTACAGAGACCGTTTTGATTTTGAGAGTTATTACAGAGGCGTGGCTTTGAATTTGGGCCTTAGAACGGCTTTCTTTAAAAGCTACGCTATTAATCTCCGAGCTGGAATAGCTAATCGCGGCACTGCGCTTGTCACCCAGAATATAATAGGCAGTTCCACAACGGATGTTTACGTAGCCGCAGGGCTAGACTACCACTTTAGGTGGCGCTAGTCTTATCTATTGTAAAAGGTATTTTATTTGTTTCGCAAAAATTCACAGCTTCTGCATGTGTTATTTGATCATTTTTGCAGCGGTACATTATTGCGTTTTTGGTATCTATTATACGTACACCTCTTTGCGCAAGAAACTTTATCAACGCCGTGCCTTCAAGGTGCATATCCATCGCTTTTAGCTGCTCAGTAACCTTCATTTTCTCTCCACAGGGACAGTTGTTTGTTCGCCCTATTTAATGAATTTAGAAATTTCTAATTTACCCCTGTGCTTTTTATATTGCTCATAATTTTATTTATTTCCGCCTCTTTTGCGGGCGAAGGCGAGATAATTCGCTTGGGCAGGGACGAATTTGTTGAGACTGCCGTAAAAAATGAACCCAGATTCAAAGAAAACCGAATGGCCCTTTTAATAAAAGAAGAAAAAATTGAACAAATCAGATACGGAGCTTTGCTCCCAAAGTTCGAATTCTCAATGCTTACAGGAATTGTCCCCGGATTGAAACGAGACACCGATTATTACGGGCAATCCGTAAGATCTTGGGATTTTACCAAAATGGGGCCTTATTTTGGAATGAACATACAAGCCGCGCAACCGCTCAATTACGGGCAACTGCGAATGGGGCTTAAAGCGGCGCAAGCGGACTTTCAGCAAAAGAAAATGGAAGTGGAAGGGAAAGAAAACTCTCTAAAAGCAGAGCTTTTAAGCTACTACTATGGCTATTTGCTGGCAATGGAAATGGATAAACTGGCTCAAGACGGCCACAAGCAAATGCGCAAAGCGGCAGACAAGCTGGAAGAAGCCCTTGACGATGGAGATGAAGACGCTTCGCAAATGGACTTGCTGGAGTTGCAAGCCAATTTCTTTGATATAGACAAAGCTGTTTGGGAAGCGCAAACCGGCCTTAAAAAAGCGCGGTTGGCTGCAAAATTTGCCCTTGGGTTGCCGGATTCCGTTTCTTTTGAGCCTGCGGATAGCGTACTCTCTGCAGTGAGCGATTTTGTGCCGAGCCTGGATTCCTTAAAAAACTGGGCCGGAGCAAGCCATCCTGATATTCGCCGCCTAACTGCCGGGCTGGAAGCCACAAGCATGCAAATGGAGCTTGCTTCCGCAAAGCTTGCCCCGGAATTCTTTGTGATGGGAGAATTTGAATACGCAAAGTCATGGGCAGGAGACCGCACCAACCTTTCAAAGAACGCCTTTGCGCAAGACCCTGTGAACAGGCTTTCCGGCGCATTCGGTGTGGGGCTTAAATACAAGCTCAATTTTTGGAACCAATGGGAAAATTACAAGCTTGCACGCATAGAGAACCGTATTTTGAGACAAACAGAAAGCTATGCAAGCAGAGGAATTGATCTTCAGATAGAAGAAAAATACGATGAGTTTTTAAAAGCAAAAGGCATTTTGGAAAGCGCAAGGAACGCACTTAGAAAAACAGAGGGAATGCTTAAAGGAGCGGCTCTTCAATATGACCTGAACCCAAGCAAAACATCGGGCCTTTTGGCAAATGCATATAAAAAGAACTTACTTATGAAAAAAGATTATTATTTTGCGGTTTATGAATACAACATGGCGGTGGCCAAGCTTTTTGCGCAAGCTGGGTATTTATTTTCGGAAAAAAACGCCGTTTTTTCAAAAAAACCTTGACAATTAGTTAAAAATTTGCTAAATTTAACTTACCCTTGGGGTTATAGCTCAGTTGGTAGAGCATCACGCTGGCAGCGTGAGGGTCAGGAGTTCGAATCTCCTTAGCTCCATTTTTCTAAATTCCATTCAATGCTAGGCCTCACCTCATTCAAACATTTGCCTCGTACAATGCAGGCGATTTTGCTGATAAACGCAGCAATTTACCTTTTGATTTGGATAGGAGGGCCTAATGTACGTGGCCTTATCCTTGGCTATGGAGCCTTTGCCCCAAGCCATGCTCACCAGCTCTGGCGCTTTTTAAGCTACGCATTCGTACACGAAGATTTTTGGCATATCCTTTTTAATATGCTCATGTTTTGGATGTTCGCAACCGATGTTTGCAAAGCACTTGGCGAAAAAAACTTTACAACCCTTTACCTAGTCTCTGCCATATTCGCCAGTGTGTTCAGCCTGGCATGCTATGCGCTCGGAATCATGAATGGACACCCTATGATAGGAGCCTCCGGCGCGCTTTTCGGAGTTATGGCAGCATATGCGTTTCTATTCCCGGAACGAATTATCCTGATGTTCTTCATAATACCCATGAAAATAAAGTACGCAATATGGATATTTATAGCAATAGACCTGTTTATGGCCAGATCCAACGATGGCATAGCGCACTTTGCGCATCTTGGCGGAGTGCTTTCCGGCTTCCTGTTCATGCAGGCTTGGTCCAGGCCAAAACAGCAAAAAACATATTCGCAGGAATTTTTCAAGGAAAAAGCGCGGCAGCAGTGGCAGCACAAGCCTTTGGAAGGCGAGCTCTACAAGGGTTCTTCCAATGCGAAAGAAGAAAGGCTCAATGAGATTTTGGAAAAAATAAACCGTAACGGTTTGCAATCGTTAAGCCAGGAGGAAAGAGATTTTCTCCAGTGGTTTGGGCAACAAAACAAAAGGAGATGTTAAAATGAAAAGAGTAGTTGGCGTTGGCGCAGCTTTAGTGGACTTAGTTACTTCGGTTAGCGAAGAATGGGTGGTTCGGCAAAAAAAACTAAAAGGCGGCATGAACCTTATGAACTGGGGCGACATGGGCCGCATACTTGGCAATGTAGAAAAACTTGCCACAATTCCGGGTGGCTCGGCAAGCAACACTATGATAGGCCTGTCCAGGCTTGGCGGCTTGGCACGCTTCATATGCAAGGTCGGCAACGATGATGTGGGCGATATCTATTCGCTTAATCTTTGCAATAACGGCGTGGAAGGCTATGTGCGCAAAAGCTCTACCCCGACAGGCCGGGTGCTTTCTGCTGTAACACCGGATGCCCAGCGCACAATGTTCACTTATCTCGGAGCTTCGTCCGAGCTTCTGCCCACGGAAGTAGGCGACACACCGTTTAAGGATGCCAATATCCTCTATTTGGAAGGCTATTTGGCATACAATCCATCGCTGCTTTTGCACTGCGTTAACTTGGCAAAAAACAGCGATATAGAGGTGGTTTTTGACTGCGGATCTTTTGGGGTTGTACAGGACTGCCGCTATATAATAGACAAGCTGATAGAAGACCGCAGCATAGATATTTTGATAGCAAACGAAGACGAAGCCCGTATGTTAACAAGCATAGAAGAAGAACTGGCGTGCATGGAAATGGCTAAAATGTCTAAAATCGCAGTTGTCAAAGTGGGCAAAAAAGGCTCCATAATCGGCGAAAAAGACTGCATTTTAAAAGTAGACGCTATTGAGGTCAAAGCTGTGGATACCACAGGCGCCGGGGACTTATGGGCTGCCGGCTTCCTGTACGGTTATTCAAACGACTGGCCTCTTGAAAAATGCGGCGAACTGGCCTCTGCGGCTGCCTCGGAGGTAATACAGGTTATGGGTTCCATTATCCCGGATGCCGGCTATGAACGATTGATTAAAATCCGTGACAGAATTTGCTAAATTACACCTTGTTATGAAAAAAGAAATCGTTTTCACACTTGCCTTTGCGTTGCTCTCTGCCTTGTGCTTTGCGCAAGACAAGGGGGTTTTGAGCATAAACAGTTCTGCGCCAGCAGGAGTGTGGCTGTATGGGCAAGCTAATGGACAGGCTGTTGGCAGTACGCCGCTATCAATGGAATTCCCAGCAGGCTGGGTGGTCTATTCTGTGCGCGCGCCCGGCTATTGGACGGAAGTAGTTCTTGCAAAAGTTGAAAAAGGCCTAAGGGTTGCAAAAGAAACCGAGTTGAAAAAATACGGCATTCCGGCA
>WQTK01000096.1 GCA_009786285.1 Candidatus Fibrimonadales bacterium
CATTTATATTCAGGGTAAGGCTCGCCTTACCCCTACGAAATGCCGATAAACATCGTATTTGTCCCACATATTTATGCAATATTGTTTTGAACCATGGGGTAGGGGCAATGCGTGCATTGCCCAGGATCAATTTCATCGTTTTTACGGAATATTTGGCGATATTGTTAGTTGCGCAACAGACACAAATCGTGGTTCAGACGTTTTCTAAATTACCACCATATGCCTATCTATCTGGACCCGAAAAACGACTTGACTTTCAAAAAAGTGTTTGGCGAGCACAAGCACTTGTGCATCAGCATGGTGAACAGCTTGCTGAAATTCAACGGAGACAATGAAGTCGTCGAAATAGAATACGACACAGGCGAGCTTATACCGGAAATTCCCGCCCTCAAAGATTCCATAGTCGACATTCGCTGCAAAGCCAAAGACGGCAGGCAGTTTATTGTTGAAATGCAGCTTTTGTGGAGCAACTCTTTCCGTACTAGGGTTTTGCTGAACGCAAGCAAGGCGTTTGTGAAGCAGCTTGACGCAGGAATGGATTACAAGCTTGCCCAGCCGGTTTATTCCTTGAATTTGGTAAATGAGATATTTGAGACTGGCGAAGACATGAAAGACAAGTTCTATCATTATTACAAGATAGTGAACATAGAGAACACGAACAAGCAGATAAAGGGTTTGGAGTTTGTTTTCATAGAATTGCCCAAGTACAAGCCTTCAAATCAAGAGGCTCAGGATTATTTTGATTCGTGGCTTCGCTTTATGACGGAGATAAATGAAGATACCAAGGAAGTTTGCGAGGATTTGGTGAAGAAGAAAGAGGTAAGGGAGGCGGTTCAGTATCTCAGGGAGAGTGCTTACACCAAAGCGCAGTTGCTAACGTATGACAGGTTCAGGGATGCCATAAAAACGCAGCGGACTTACATAGTTGACGCTTTTGATGATGGCAAAATTGAGGGCATAGCCGAGGGTGAACTTATAGGCGAGGCTCGTGGAATTGAAAAAGGCAAGGCTGAAGGCATAGCCGAAGGCGAGCTTATAGGCGAAGCTCGTGGAATTGAGAAGGGCAAGGCGGAAGGCATGGCCGAAGGCGAGCTTATAGGTGTGGCTCTTGGCATTTGGCAGACCGTGTTGCTGATGAAAGCACAGGGCATGAGCGTTGACGCTATATCAAAAGTAACGGGTTGGTGCAAGGAAGAGCTGGCTGGGCTATAAATCTGGCATGCTTTTTGCATTATAAGAAAGTATGTTGGATAATATCGTTTCTGCTACTCGTGACAGGCTCTTTAAAACAGACACTCGCATGCTGGTTTACAAAAGCTTGGATGCCAATGCAATGCGTGGCCGTGCCATTGCCCAGAACATAGCCAATGCCCAAACTCCCGGATACAACCGTGTTGAGGTTAATTTTGAGGAGCAGGTGCGCGAGGCCATGAGAAAACAGGTTGAGGGCAAAACAACCGATGACCAGCATATGGAAATAGGCCGCAAAGCTTCTTTGAAAAAAGTTGAGCCATATGTTTTTCGCCCGAATGACCCTACAAACCCCGGCGAAGTAAACAATGTTGACATAGATATTGAAAATGCGAAAATGGCAGAAAACCAGATTCAGCACAATTATAATATGCAGTTCGCCGGTTTCAGTAAAATACAAGCCGCCATAAAGGGGCAGTCGTATTAAGATGACTCACAATGAGGAAAAAAACAGCTTCTGGGGAAGGCTTGCGGACTGGAAACACAAACTACAGGATATTACTTGGCTAAAACTTGATATTTTTATCAGCAACGAATTGCGTTTGCCATTTCGCGTGATCTATGATAGCCTGCGCATATTTTTAATAAAACATTGCACAATACGAGCCACCGCTCTTGCATACACCTCGCTCCTTGCTGTTGTGCCGCTTTTGATTTTGCTCACTTCAATAAGCCTGTATCTTGGCGTGGCAGATTTGTTCATAACCCATTTGCCGGGAATTTTGGAGAAATTGATGCCTCGCATAAGCAATTTTTTGCTTTTGTTTTTTCCCGGAAATACTATTGACTTGAACTATTTGACAGACACGATTTTAGAAAACATTATGCCGTTTTTGGTTAAAGCCCAGGGAATAAGGCTTGATTCTCTTGGAATAATAGGCGGCATTGGATTGCTGATGGTTTTTATTTTAGCAGTGGACAATATAGAGACCAATATGAATACGGTTTGGGGCGTTAATGATTCCCGCAGTTATTTTCAAAAAGTGATAATATTCATTCCGTTTTTGATATTGTTTGCCATTGGCATTGGCATTCTTTATATATTTTTGAGCTATATGCAAGAAGTTTTAAAGAGTTTTTTAAGTTTTGGAAAACTTGGCAATATTTTGGGTGATATGAGCATTCTTGCGGTTTTGGTGTCCATTGTGTTGGTGGCTTTGTGGATTTTGTATTGCTATATGCCATATGTTCCCGATGATAGCGGTTTTTGGAAAGCTTTTGTTAAAAAAACGAAGAAAAGGTGGCTGGCAGCTTTGATATCTGCTGTTTTTACTCTTGTTGCCGTGTCTATTTTTATTATTGCGATGGGAATTTTGCAAGCCAACATGATTGCCAGGTGGTCGCTTTTTTACGGCTCTTTGGCTGTTTTTCCAATGATTATGCTTTTGCTTTTCGGTTTTTGGTGCATTGTGCTTTTTGGAAACGCCCTTTGCTACAGGATATCTGAAAACGAACGCTCAAAGACATATTTCTTAAACAGAATAAAAAAGATGAGCGCGAATTAAAGACCGGTGCTGGAGCATTGTTTGGGAATTTTTCTATATTTACCCCTATGAAGAAGAACAACATACTCGCTGGTTTAGCTGAAACCAGCAAAATAGGTCTCATAGGGCTTTTCGCAGGCGTATTCTGCATCATTTTTTCACTTGGTTACACTTTGGTATGCTATGTCAATGAACGTTATGAATGATTTCGCCGCTTTTTAGCCTTAAAATCCTGTTTGCGATTATTTCCATAACAGCAATATCGTGTGAGATAAAAATCAAAGAAAGATTTAATTCTTTGCGCAGATCGTTTAGCAAATGCAGAATTTGAGCCTGTACGCTAACATCCAGCGCAGAGGTTATTTCATCGCAAATTAAAATTTGCGGCTCCAGGACGAGCGCGCGCGCCAGTCCTATGCGCTGCCTTTGACCGCCGGAAAAAGCGTGCGGAAATTTATTTACATCTGCGGTTGAAAGCCCAACCATATCCAGCATTTTTTTTGATTTTTCAATAGCCTTGCTTTTTGAAACTCCTCTTGCCAGCAGAGGCACAGCAACAATTTCCAAAACTGTGTTTCTGGGATTTAGCGAAGAATACGGGTCTTGAAAAGCCATTTGCATTTTGCTGCGTACAATGGCAAAAGATTTCTTTTTATAAGGGTTTATTTTTTCGCCAAAAAGCTCGTAGGTTCCGCCCTTTTCCCAAGGCACAAGCCCAACCAGCGCATTTGCGATTGTGCTCTTTCCGCTGCCGGATTCTCCGGCGAGAGCCAAAACATCGCCTTTGTCAAGCGAAAAGGAAATGTTTTTAAGCGCATGAACCACGCCGCCCTTGGAGCGAAATGTAACTGAGAGATTTTGAATGTTTAGAACTTTACACATAAGGACACGCACTCTCTGTTATACATTTATCTTTTGCAAATTCGCACCGGAATCGGAACCTGCAGCCATCGTCAAAGTCTTTTGGACTTGGAACAGAACCGGGTATAGGCTTTAAATCTGCCAAGGTTTTTCCTTTAGACGGAACAACGTTTAGCAGAGCTTTGGTGTATGGGTGCTTTGGAGCGTTTAGCACATCGGCGGTTTTGCCGCATTCGGCTATGCGGCCTGCGTACATCACGGCTAAATGGTCTGAATATTCTGCGGCAAGACTCGCATTGTGCGTTATCAATAGCATTGCCGCACCTTCGCTTTTGCACAGGTTTTTCAGCACATCCATAACAGCGGCTTGTATGTTTGCGTCAAGGGCGGTGGTAGGCTCGTCTGCTATCACAAGCGCTGGCTTTGGCGCAAGTGCCATGCAAATCACAATTCTTTGAAGCATGCCGCCGCTCATTTCATGCGGGTAGCTTTTTAAAATTCGCTCAGGGTCTTTGAACTCGGCTTTTATGAGAAGTTCCTTTATTCTTTTTAACCTGTTTTCTTTTGGCATAAAACGAACGGATTCCAAAAGCTGCGTTCCTATGCCAACTACAGGATTGAGCGCCTGCATAGGTTCCTGAAAAACGCAGCCTATTTTTTTCCCCCGAATTTCGCTCATGTTTTTCGGAAGTTTTTTCCCTTCAAAAATAATTTCTCCATTTACGATTTTTGCGCTGGGGCATGGTAAAAGGCTGGGAATTGCCATAGCGGTTACGCTTTTTCCGCAACCGGATTCTCCCATAAGGGCAAAAATTTCTCCG
>WQTK01000097.1 GCA_009786285.1 Candidatus Fibrimonadales bacterium
AAATTGTCCGCAACGGAGACAATGTCAAAGTCACGGACTTGAAAACAGGCTCTTCGCTGCCCTCGCAAATGGCGGCGCAGGCAGGTACAGGCAGCCTTGAGCAAGACTTGGGAAAGCCCGAAGACTACATTGCCCCGGTCAAGGAAGGGAACTTGTGGAAACTATCGCCTAAAGACCCGGCTGGAACTACGCTGTTCTATTCCGAGGAGCAGAAAAGAGTCGTGAAAATGAGGCAGAACATCCAGCCCGGAGTACAGAGCGAAACCAGCATAAAATACTGCGGAAAGGAATGCGAGCTTCCCGGAACGCCAGCCTCAATAGAAATAGAAACATGGATTGACGGACGGGTCGCCGCAAAAGTGTCGCTGGAAATAATCTCAGCCCAAAAGCTCGAAAACGTCCCAGAGGCCATGTTTACGGTGAAGTAGTATAGAAAACGCTAACTCCAAGCATTTCAAGCACTTAGGTGAATTGAACTGCAAAAAAATAAAAAAACTTAAAAAAAACTGTAAAATCGCTTTTTAATTTACTATATTATTGTACCGAAATTTTTTTGGAGATTTCTATGGAATGGAATAAAGCATTCGACAGGAGACTGGATTTTATAGCCAAATATCGCAGTTTGGATAAAAGAGTTCCTTTGGAGAAAAAGAAAGCCTTGCACTACTTGAACCAGCAAAGAGGCTGTTTTCACGCATTTCAATATACAAATAAAATCTTGGAACTGTTCATTTTCCTCGATGAAGAAAACAGCATAGAAACGTCTCTTTCTTACCTCTCTTCAGACCTGAAAAACCTTGGCGACGTGCTTTTGCGCACCGCAAACCCTACAAACCCGTTCTTTTTGGCAATAAGGGAAGAAGTTCCAACTTGGCACATGGCAGCCGTTATTGACACCTCAGACTCGGATATGGACAACGAAGATGACTGCAGCGATGATAGCATGTGCGAGCAAAAACTGGAAATCACAGTGATGCGCACAGACGCAGGCAAAGACATTACCGACTACGAAATGCGCCGCACCCTGAAAGACCTGAGAAAAAGGCTTAAATCATGGAAAGAAGAACTGCACATAATAGCAGACATAAGCGCAGAATTTGACGATATGGACGATAACGAAGCCGAAGACGCGATTCTCAGGCTTTCTCTGGAAAACTCCCCGCTTCGCATAAAAAGCAAAAGAGGGGAGCTGTTCGTAGGTTTTGTGCCGATTATGGAAATTTACAGCTACCATTTGGAACTTGGCCGCCGCCACAAGGCAAAGCACAATATGATGATAGTCAGCTCGAACATACGTACCTATTTGGGCAGCCAAACATACACAAACGCAAGCCTTTTAGATGCCTTTTTGGGCATGAGAAAAAACGGAACAATAGAAGAATTCCCGTTTTTGCACAACGGAATGACCTTGACCGGCGATAATTTGCGCCCGGAACAGATAGACGGCAAATGGTATTTGTCCATTGACCACCCGAAAATAATAAACGGAGCGCAAAGCCTTTTCACCTATGAACAGTATGCGAGCCGGGAAGATGAGCCGGTAAACCCCTTGGTTTTGGTAAAAGTTGTCATTCCGTATCCCTCTGAAAACGAGGAACACGAGTCCGGGAACTTTGTCCGCCTTGTGACAATGGCAAACAACCGCCAAAACCCGGTATTCAGCTACCATTTGAGAGCCGCAGACGATTTGCAGTTCTTCATTTGGCAAAAAATGCAGGCAGAAGGCTTTTACTATATATATAAGGAAGGCGTTCGCCCAAAAACTCGCACCCGCAAGCTTGAAGTTCGCATGCGCCCGGAACTCTCCAAAACAATGCTTCTTTTAGACGCGAAAATCACGGAAAGCCGTGCGAGCGACCAAGTTTTTGACCAGGAAAGCTTTTACCAGCGCTGTTTTGGCGCATTTTACAGGCAAACCACCGAGCACGAAAGCCCATTTGTCCGTCTTTGCATAATTTACACAAAGGCATGGCAGCTTTTGGGCAGGCTTCCGCTGAAAATAAAGGCGGTAACCCCGGGGCAGGGCACCCGCATAGAGCCAAACAAAGACAATCCCCTGACTTTGATTTCATGGCACGGCGGCAAACTGGAAGATAAATTTGCGTTCCGCTCCGCGATTCGCGACGTTGCTATAGCATTAGCGCTTCGTTACTGGCTGCATTACGGCAGGCCATTCCGGGATTTCCAAACTTTGCAAGACAATGAAAACGAGTTCAACAGCTCTATTGTTCGGTTTATAAAGAGAATTTTAGACGGCACTCTTTCCAAAATAATCGTATCGGAATACAAAGACAATTCGAAATTCTTTGATGTTTTGAGGGTTATAGACAACGAAACCGGAGAAACAGTTGAAAGACGCATTTGGAAAGGATTCACGAACTCTGATGTTTATAACAATATTTTAAACATTATGAGCACGAGCGAGCCTACGTGGGAAAAGTGCAAGGGCGGCTTGGATGATATTTGGGATTAGCTAGCGGAGCAATATGGTTTGGATTATTCTTTTAATACTTTTGCCGGCTATTATAATTATAGGCGCCATATTGTACTTTAATATTTACTTTAGAAGGCAAATAAAAAAGGATATTACCCCAATGCCCACCATAGACCAGGCTTACATAGAAGCGGAAAGAACCAGGCCCGACGACGAAGATTTGGGAAACAATGTGTTTAACAAGGGAGAAAAGAGAACGTGATAAACAGTATGGCAGGCATGGCAAAAGAAGCGGAAGCATATTTAGAGTCTGCTGGCAAATTAACCGAAGAGAGTCTGAGAAATTACATTCCCGCAGATAGCGAAATTCCCGGCACTTTGCACTCCGCAATGCGCTATGCGCTTTTAATAGGCGGCAAAAGGCTTCGCCCGGCTTTGGCAATGGCTGCATATGAACTTTTTGGAGGAAAGCCATCCGAATCCATCCGCTTGGCAATGTGCGCTTTGGAAATGCTGCATACTTTTTCTTTAATCCACGATGACTTGCCATGCATGGACGACGATGATTTTCGCCGTGGAAAACCATCTACGCATAAGGTTTACGGCGAAGCCATAGCAGTTTTGGCCGGGGATGCGCTTTGTATTTTTGCGTTTGAGTTGATTGCCCGCACGGGAAATGCCGCAGTTGTTGAGGAGCTTGCGCATTCTCTTGGCACCAGAGGCATGATTGGCGGCCAAGTTATAGATGTTGAGTCTGAGGGGAAAACGGTTGATTTGGCAACGGTGGATTATATACATTATCACAAAACGGCTGCTTTGATAGAGGCTTCTTTGGTTATAGGAGCCTTGCTTGCGAATGCAAAAAAAGAGGATTTGGAGCGCATAAGGGAATTTGGCAAGGGAATTGGGCTTGTTTTTCAAATAGTGGATGATATTTTAGACATAGAAAGCTCAACCGAGACGCTTGGCAAAAGCGTTGGCTCTGATATTAAAAAAGGAAAGGCTACTTACCCAGCGATTTTGGGCCTTGAAGCTTCAAAGCAAAAAGCGATGGAGCTTTACAGCGAATCCCTTTCGCATTTGGAAAAACTTCAAGGCAAAAGTACCAATATATTGCGGAATATCGCTGCGTTGATTATTGAGCGAACGCACTAGCTATGTTCCCGGAACTCCTTGCGCCGGTGGGCAACGAAGAAATGTGCCATGCCGCAGTTCAAAACGGAGCGGATGCCATATATGTGGGAATTCCAGGATTTAACGCGCGCAATCGTGAAAGTAGGGGCGTAATGCATTACGCCCTTACTTTCGCGGATATAAAAAACATAACATATTATTGCCGTTTATACGGAGTCAAGGTTTATTTTGCGTGCAATATTCTGGTTTCAGATGAGGAACTGGCGAATTTTGAAGCGGTAATAGAGCCTTATTTGGAGCTTTGCCCGGACGCTGTTATTGTTCAGGATATTGGGCTTGTGCGGTGGTTCAGGGAGGTTGCGCCGTGGCTGCCCATTCATGCTTCCACGCAAATGACCATAGCTAGCACTGCGGCGGTTCAAATGGCAAAAGAAATGGGAATAAGCAGATGCGTTTTGGCAAGGGAGCTTTCCATTGAGCAGATAAAATCTATAAGAAAAAATTGCCCGGACATGGAACTGGAGGTTTTTGTTCACGGCGCATTGTGCCTGTCATATAGCGGCCAGTGCTTTGCCAGCGAGTATTTTGGCGGTCGCAGCGCAAATCGCGGGCAGTGCGCCCAACCTTGCAGGCTGCCGTATAAATTCGTAATTGACGGCAAAGTCCAAGAAAGCGCAAAGCAGTATTTGCTGAGTACAAACGACCTGTGCGCATTGCCGGTTTTAGACGAACTAATCGCTTGCAAAATAGATTCCTTGAAAATAGAAGGCCGGTTAAAAAGTCCCGAATACGTTGCAAGCACGGTGGCTGCGTATCGAAAAAAAGCAAATTCAATGGAAGGCGTGTTCAGCCGAGGCTTCACAACGGGCTGGCTGGGCAAGCAATGCGTAGTGAGCGGTGAAACATCCGGCA
>WQTK01000098.1 GCA_009786285.1 Candidatus Fibrimonadales bacterium
TTTTTAACGCGCCCGGAGCAAAAGTTGCGTCTGCGCTTAACTTTCCAAACGCAGCTCTTATCACGCCGGTTACAGTTGGATCTCCGCTGAGAACTACGAGACCGGTGGAGCCATTGAAAATGGCGTAGCTATTTGCTGTTTTATTTTCTACGGTTCCGCCTTTGATGCTTACGGTGCCGCCGGCGTTAGCATCATTGTGGATTGTATAGCCAGATGCCGTAGAAACCGTGCCGCCATTTACATTTATTGTGCCGACGGAGGTTTGGTAAATGGCATAACCGGTACCTGTCGCAGAAACCGTGCCGCCATTGACATTTATTGTACCGTTGGTTTGGTAAATGGCGTTGCCATTTCCTATAGTAGAAATTGTGCCGCCATTTACATTTGTTGTGCCGGAGGTTTGTTGAAAGGCGTTGCCACTTCCTATAGTAGAAATTGTGCCGCCAATTATATTTGTTGTGCCGGAGGTTTGGTTAATAGCATTACCGGTACCTGCAGAAATGATTTCTGCGCTTCCGGATATGGTAAGAACAGCCGTACTATTGCTATGAATCGCTCTGCTTGCTCCTGTTCCTTTAGCTTCAATTTTGCCGCCGGTAACATTCACCGCACGGGTGCTCGCCAAATAAACCGCTCTGCCTGCGCTGCCGGTATTTTCAATATCTGCGTTGATATTTACCGCAACGTCGGTTACGGATGCGAGAGTTATATGTATTGTTCCGAAATTTGAGTTATTATTTGCAGAGGTTATTTTGCCGGTAAGGTTGATTATGCCCCAAGTGCCGCCAAAGTATGCGCTATCTGCGCCAATGTCCAATACGCTTGTGCCGTTGCCAAACTGTATTGTACAGTCGGTGCCACTGCCACAAGAGCCTTGGATGGAGGCTATTATATACGCAATTGACGTATCCGCTTCTCCAACAACAGAGCCGCTTTGTGTGGCTGTAAACCTGTCAGTAACGTTGCCAGTGATTATGTAAGGCACAGGCTCCTGAGCCTGTACCGCTGAAAAGAAGCAAATAATAGCGAAAAATACTGCTATTATTTTTGGGGTTGACTTGTTCATATAAAAACTCCAATAAAAAACATCTTACTTTAAATATATAATTTTTTTTCAAGAAGTGTGACATTTTTTTTACATTTCGGAATTTTGATTCAATTTTGGTTTATTTTTGTACAATGAAGCGATTTTTGAAGCAATTTAGCAGCCATTAACCCAGGTTTCATTGCCATGCCAGTGGAATTTAGATATATTTTTCGCAAATTCTCAGAAATCTGCATTCTTTTTTTACCGCTTCGCAGGCGCTTGCCGCTGCTTCCAAAGACGAAAACAGGGAAAAAACACTTGCGCCGCTGCCGGAAAGCAAAGACTTGCCACCACAAGCACTCAACTTTTGCTTGAGCGAATTTATAAGAGGATATTTTATAAGCACCGATTCTTCAAAATGATTGTATAAATCAAACGAACTGTTCAGCGGGTTTGTTATCACGCTGTTCTTGAATTTTTGCCAACGCCCATCGCCAGCAGGAACAATGTCCTTATACGCATCTGCCGTGGGAACTGCGCACTGCGGAGTAGCTACAACAATTGCGCAGCCATCGCCAAAAATCGTGTTTAACGGCGTTAAAACATCGCCAATGCCTTCTGCAAGCGCTGCTCCCCCACGCACAAAAAACGCTATGTCTGCTCCCAAGCCTGCGCCTATACGCTCCAACTCTTCCAAGCTCGCGCCCAGCCCCCACAATTTATTCAAAAGCTTAAGAGCCGCAGCCGCATCCGAGCTTCCTCCGCCAAGACCCGCGCCTAATGGCAAATTTTTTTCCAAATAAAAATTAACCCCGCCGGAAACACTGTATGCTTCTTTTAACTTGGCGGCAGCCTTGCAAACCAAATCCTTTTCAGGGGGATATTCCTGCGGACTGTTGTAGAATATGGATATTTTGCCGCTTTTGTCAAGTTCGCCAAAAAGGACATCTCCACAAGAAATTGTGTGGAACAACGTGCCAATGTCGTGATAGCCATCGTCCCTTTTTTTTATAACAGACAAAAATAGATTGACTTTTGCCGGCGCAAAGAAACTTAGCATTTATTGCACTCTTTTTATTTTTAAAGACCTGGACTGCCCTTCTTCTGTTGGCGCAAGCTTTGCCTTTGAATAAGACAGCATTCTGCGCCTCTCCTCTCTTTTTTCAAAAACTTTGTCAAACCTAAGCTTTGCCACAAACAAAACAACCAAGAAAAATATAAGGACTATAAACCATATATAATACAGAAGATCGCTTGTGGACTGAGTTTCCATTGAAGCCTCCGCTACGATTTAGAGCTTTTGAAGCCTTGATCGTTCACTATTTTTTCTCGATTTATTATGCCATATCCAAAGCCAACTACAAAGTAAAGCAATATCAAAAACATCAGATATTCCACAATAACCAAGGCAAAGCCAGCTACGTAAACAATCGCTATATTCACCAACTGAAATATGTTTATAAAGCGGCTTTTGCGCTTTTTGAGCTTTGATAGAAAGAGCGGGCTAACCATCAAAATTCCGGTTGCTACCATGACTACAAGCGGAAAATAAAGCGCGTTTGAAGACATGCTGAAAAAGTTGTAATCGTAGAGCAAAATCATTAACACCGCATTTGTTACACCGGCAAAAGTTGATGGCATTCCGGAGAAGTAGTCCGGGTAAGAGTCGCTATCCATGGCATTGTATTTTGCAAGCCTCATGGCGGCGCATACCATATAAACGGCGGCCCCTGCGAAAATGGCGACTTTGTGAAATTCATACCAGTCCGTAGCCATGTTTTTATAGGCGAACAGGAGCATAAAGGCCGGGGCTATGCCAAATGCGATTAAATCTGCGAGGCTATCGAATTGCGCTCCGAAATCCGAGCTTGCGTTAAAGGCTCTCGCTGCAAAACCATCCAGTTTATCCAGCAGTGTGCAGATAATTATGAAATGCGCGCCCGTGCGAATAGCGTCTTCTGCGGAAAACAAGCCTACCGACCAGCATATGGAGGCTGCGCCGAGTAAAAAGCTTATGCTAGTAAAAGCATTGGGCACTATGAATTTTGCTTTTTCCATAGGGGAAATATAGTAAACGATTAACTCGGACATCATGGCTAGTGGAGAGTTGAGAGTGGAGAGTGGAGAGTGAAAAAACTTGGAAAACATTGTTTTTAGCGAATTTAAGCATTATATGCTAAAAATAACTCTCAATTCTCAACTCTCAACTAAGAGGAGCAAATCAGCGTTTACTATAGAAAAGTCCATTTTCTAACTTATACCTGTGAACTTAATGCATATTTATGAACAGGTTTTTGATTTGCTCCGCAAGGGCGGGATAATTATGCCTATTATTTTTGCTGTGGGCTGGCTGGCCTGGATTCTGGTTTTGACCGGAAACAAAGAACATTGCAAAAATGTGGCAACTCTAGCCGCCATTGCGCCGTTGCTTGGGCTTTTAGGCACCGTTATGGGCATGGTTCACACTTTTGAAACAATTCAAAGCTTTGGCTTTGGCAACCCCGTGCTGCTCGCAGACGGCATATCAGAAGCTCTGCTGACAACACAAGCCGGGCTGCTGGTAGCTTTTCCCTTGCTCTTAGCAAATACTTACTTAAAGCGAAAATCCACTAATCAACCGTCATGACCCTGCTCACCGACCTGTCTTTTGAAGCATTCCTGTGCGCAGTTTTTGAAGCGTTCAGGCTAAAGCTCCCTGTTAGCAGAATAGTCGCAGAAAATCTTTACACCCCTCAATTGTTTGAAGACACTCACAATATAACGACTAATTACGAGAGTGCAGAGCGTGTGTATAAAGGAATGCAAAAAATAGCGGGCGCAAACATAGCCTTTATGGTACAAGCTGCGTATCTCTCCGAGCTTCCTGAAATGGAAACGGCGCTTTGGGAATATGTAAAAGGAATTTTCACAAATCCAGAGAATGCGCAAAACACGCTTGACCCCAACACTCACACGGTTTTCCAAACAGCAAACAAGGTAAAAGCGGAATCTCACAATATAAAAGGTTTTGTCCGTTTTCAAAAAGCTGAGAACGATTTAATGGTAGCGATAATAGAGCCAACCTACAACGTTGTAAATCTGCTGGCAGACCACTTCGCAAAAAGATTCCCGAATATGCAATGGATGATTGTAGATGCAAAAAGGGAGAGAGGCATTCACTACGATTGCATGGACGTTTACGAAATAAGCGCCACCGCCGGGGAAGTTCCGCAAATAAGCGACGAATTTGCCGCATTGTGGAAGGGATATTACAAGTCTGCCACCATAAAGGAGAGAAAGAATCCGAGGTTGCAGAGGAGGTGCTTGCCGGTGAAGTATTGGAAAAGACTGACTGAGATGGAGTGAACTTAACAGTGTGATTTTCTATAGTAAGCAATGATTAACTCGAATTTCGTTGCTTGGCTAGTAGCTAGTGGGGAGTGGCTAGTAGAAGAAACACTGAAACTTGTTCAAATT
>WQTK01000099.1 GCA_009786285.1 Candidatus Fibrimonadales bacterium
AGAGATTTATGATAGAGCCAAAGAAGACGGCAGCAACGGAATTATAGTTTACGGAACTGATGGCAGTATTAATATCATTGCTTTTGAACCCACCCAAATCAAATCCGCAACAGACAACGCAGGCACGTTTGACGGAAGCAGCCCGGATATACGGTATAGCTTGAGTCCCACAAAAGCGGAGAAAGAAACCTCGCAATGGAAGATATACAGAGCCGCATACAACTTCTTCGACAACCAAGGCATACGTGGAAGCTTGCCTACAAAGGTGGAAAGGCATGGCGAGGCTATAAACAAATGGAAGAAAACCGGAGGAGCAGAAGGCAAAAACTACGAAGATATAGACAAAATGGCAGAGCGTTTCGCAAGCGACAATGAAGAAATCGCGCACATGATACAAACCAACAGGGAACTTGACGGTGACAAAATGCTTGAAATGGCATTGGATTACGAGCGAAATAGAAAGCTTGGCAGGAAGGAAAACAGCGAAGATGCGGCGTTGCGGGAAGAAAGGGAAGCGTGGGAACAGTCGGAAGAAGGCAAGGCGGCGACACAGGAGGAAGCGGCGGAAAAAAGCGAGAGCGCGCAGAAAAAGTTGCAGGAACTCCCAACATGGCACAAGGGCCGTGTTCAAAAAGAGGGATTTTTCCGCAAAATAGTCAGGGAACAAATAACCGATCGTATAGACTTAAAAGACCTAGGCGTTGCATTGAACTTAGATTTTGATGATGCTATAGAAGTTGCGCCCGGCAGGATAAAGCATGGCATAAGCAATCTTAAAAAGAATTTCCTAGACCCTATATTGGAGATTATAAAAAATCATGAATTTGACTATGAAATAGTAGATAACTACCTATATGCCCTGCAAGCAAAAGACAGGAACAAATATATAAGGGACAAGAGCGAAAGAAAAGTAGATGACGGCTCCGGCCACACAGACAAATGGGCTGATGATATACTTGCTGAATTCGATAAACTGCCAGCAAGCAAAAAAGATGGTTTGAAAGCTATTGCCGGAAAGAACATAGAGCTTAACAACCTGAAAATGAGATTGCTTGTTGAAAGCGGCCTCATGTCGCAAGAGACTGCAAACAACCTCAAAAAGATATATCCTAATTACGTGCCTCTAAGAGGATTGCCAAAAGACATAAACGACATGATGAACAATAGCAGCTTTGGAGTTGCGAAAGGGCTATTAGCGGCGCAGGACAACAAAAGAGCCTACGGAAGGAAAAGCGCAGCGGAAGATGTGTTGATGCAGAATATCGCATTGGCGCAGAATGCCATAATAAACGCAGAAAGAAATATGGCTATTCGTGAAATATGGGACGGAGCGACCAAAAACCCGAACAAGAAATACTGGGAGCAGAACCCGGAGATAAACGATACAAGATTCGGAGAAAAACACTACGATGCGAACGCAAGCACCCAAGAGAATGTAATGAAAGTTTACATAGACGGCAAGGCGAACTACCTAAAATTCTACACAGAAGATGGGATGCGCATAGCAAACCACATAAAAGGGCTTGACAAAAGCATTGCCGGGGATATAATAGGATGGCTTGGAAAAATGAACCGGTTCATATCCAAAGTCGTAACGTCATATAGCCCAAAGTTCGTTGCAAAGAACGCCATAAGAGACTACCAAACAGCATCAACGCAAGCCTACATAAGATACGGCGGCGATGTAGCGGCCAAAATGCTCAAAGACATTCCTATAAACCTGATAAAGCTATCGGCGAACAAAGCGGTTCCAAACGAGATGGGCAAATGGGCAGACAGATTCAGCGCGGCAGGAGGCGAAATATCATTGGTGGAAACATTGAGTTTCAACGACAAAGTTACCGAGCTTCTTAAAACGGTAGAGGATATGCAAAGAAGCAAAGCTAACCCCATCAAAATCATTCACAAAGTCATAGCTGGCATAGAGGGCGTTAATTCCGTCATTGAAAACAACACGAGAATAACATTGTTCAAAATCCTTGTTGAAAAAGGCATGAGTGACCGAAAGGCAGCCGTTGCAGCAAAGCACATAAGCACCAATTTCAACCAAGCGGGTTCAAAAGGAAGGGAATTTAATAAAATATTCATGTTCTACAATGCCGCTGTTCAGGGCATATACGGCTCTTTAATCGGACACGCTGGAATAAACCCGGCTGATCGCAGGTTTGACCCAGCTATACGCAAAAGGCAATTGCAAGCAGATGCCGTGTGGATTATGGCATTTGGAGCAGGTCTTTACGGCATAGACTACGCATTGTCCGATGATGGCGAAAATAAAAGAAACGGGCAATTAAATGTACCCGATCATGTAAGAAAATCCAATTTTGTATCACCAGTGAAAAACGGTAATTACATTACTATCCCTATGTCAAGGGAATTTGCATTTTTTGCCAACCTGGGCGCAAGAACCGCAAGAAAGATGCTGCATGAAGATTTCACGGCCATGATGTTTGCCGGAGCCACAATAGCAGATTTCTTAGATAATTACAATCCATTCGGTTCAGATATAGATGTTGCCAATCCGGACAAATCATTCACGAGAAATGTAAATCCTGCATTCTTCAAGCCTATCATGGACATTTATGTAAATGAGGATTTCGCAGGAAGGCAGATACACCCAGAAGATAGTAACCCAGACTCAAATACCCCTGATTCCCACTTAGTCTATAACAAGAGAGTAACGCCGTGGGTAAGAAAGATGGCGCAAGGACTAAACAGATTGACCGGTGGCGACGAACATATAAAAGGCAGCATAGACTTTAACCCGCACAACTTCGAGCATCTGATAAGAAGCTACGCAGGAGGCATGGGAACCTTGATATTGCAGGGAACGGCGCAAATGAGCGATGAGAGAAAAACTCTGGATTGGAACCAAAAGCCATTCGCTGATATTTTCCTCAAAAGCATAAACCCCGCAGCGAACAGGGTAGAGGTGAACAGAACGATAAAAGAAACTTCCGGCTATTACAAAAGATGGGATATAAGAGACAACGGCGATGGCGAAAATGATGCGGAAATTGCCGAAAAGCTATTGGATAGGGATTATGGCCGTATAAAGCTATATGAGGCATTAAAAGAACTTAGAGCAGATGCAAGAGATGATTTCAAAGAGGAAAATATAGAGCACATGACCGCTTACGCTAAAGCTGTAGCCGCTACAGACAAGGTTATGAGACTGCAAAAAACACTTGATGAAACCAAGAACACGGAGCTTAGGGAAGCTCTCAAAAAGGACATAGATGCAACTTTGGAACCTTTAGACGAATACCTTGAATAGCCAGCCAAGCAAATGACAGAAGGCTATTTGAAGGCAGGGGATAAGTAGCCAATTTTCACGCTAATGCTTGCGAATGAGGATCGGGCTTTTGGTACAAGGTCGGGAACGGAAACAAAACACGACCTTGTGATCGTGGGTGGGGAAATTTTAAGGGGTTTGTATAAGTCCTTTTAAATCTTCCTGAAATAAACACTCGCACATCGCTATAATAGATTCTTTGCTTAAATCATGGTAGCGGAATCCGTGAAGTATAGGATTCATGGAGTTCTCTGGCAGTCGCTTATTTATTGCTCTAACCATATTCAACAATAGTCTATATGTAATAATAGCATTTACTTCATTACCTTGCTTCTTGTGATGTTTGCCGTTCTTGTATAGGAGAAAAGGCTGGAGTTTCAATATCCAGTAACAGTAGAGAGCGATTTCTTTACTTTCACTCATTTGCATTTTTTCATGAAAAATATGGTAGTATATACGCCTTCGTTCTACCATATCTACAATATCCACAATACATTTAAAATCGGGAATTATCTCTCCTCGTAGGACATGGTTAATATTACCATTCCATAGCCATTTTATCAGCTTTTTTGCCTGCTCTTTCAGAAAATTAGTATCATTCAGTCTGTATGGTGGAAAATATTTTGTTTCGGAGGCGAACGCCTCCCTTGGAATTATATTAGGCATCGGATTCCTCCAAAAGTGCCATTACTTTCTCACCTTCATGAAATGCCTGAGCGTTTTCTTTTGAAGATAACCAGTCAAATACGCTAACTCCTTCCGGCCTTATCCGACTATTATGTTGCGTATACTCTCTCTTGCTGAAGCTTTCGCAAGCCTCATCTAATGCAGCTTCTTCCTCTGCGGTTAAAATGCCGTCTGCAGCCATTTTTATAGCCATAGTGAACTCCTTTTGTAGGGTTTAAAGTGGATATGAATATTAGGATACGCTAAATGAGAGGAAATACCGCGAGATACTTCCCCCCGATAAGAAGTGATATTCCAGCGTACGCGCCTAAACATAATTTTACGCATATAAATATAGAAAAAGTCCGCAAGCCATCAATAGAGGCTAGAATTATTTTTTCACAATTTTTGCACAATTTTATTCAATAATTAGTTACAACTCCTTATATTACAAAGCGTTACAAAAAACTTTATGAAACCTTGCCAAGGTTAGGGTCGGGGGTTCGAGTCTCCTTTCCCGCTTAA
>WQTK01000100.1 GCA_009786285.1 Candidatus Fibrimonadales bacterium
CGAAGCTACTACCCCAAGATTTGTAACTTTGCCGTAGCTTATATATCCGAACAAGCCATAACCGCTGCTATCCGGATTATAAGCATAAACTCCGCTGATAATATAGCCGTTGCCATCAAATGTTCCATTGAATGACCTGCTGTTTTCAAAATCAGGATATGTTCCTATGGGAATCCAAAGATATTGCGGCGGCTCTTCACCCCAATTACTCCAATTTGTTATATCATTAAGCAAAATATCTGCGCCAAGTTTTACGGTTTTGCCATCAAAATCATCTGTGCAATTATTTACAATCCAAGCCAGCCCAGCTAGTTGTTGAGATGTGGTTATTGTAAATTCCGTTCCCGTTTTATTATCTGTGTACCAGTCGATGTCTATCGCAATATTATTCATCTTATATACCCGAATAATGCCTTCTACGACATCTAAGTAAACCGCAGGATACGACATAGAATCTACAAGTTCAAGCGGCGTTGTTTTGTATTTCCAAGAATAGCCGCTAGGCAAAGATATATCAGCAAGAGTCATGCCATCTTTGATAGCTATGCCTATGGAAATAGGAATGAATGCCGGAGGCACCTCATCGCTAGGAACAATTTCAAAAAAGAATGTTTTTTTAAGACCAGAATAAGTTCCCTGCCCAACTATGGTAACCACGCCATTTCCCACATTTAGATTTTCAGCATATTCATAGGTAAAATCAACTTCTTCCGTTAACGGATTTCCATCTTTCGTTACATTGAGAGTAGGCTTGATTTGCTCGCTGGTATATTTATATTCCGAGTCAATATTCGCTTCAATATCCCACGGAATTTGCCACCGTAAAGAAGGAGGTTCGTCATCTAGCACCCAAATGGCAGGATCCCAACCGGTAAATGGCGCAGCGTCTAAAGCATAGCCATCGTAGCTGTTTTCTATGGTTTGTGTGCCAAAAGTACAACCTACCAAGTCTAATTTTGAAGTTGAATAACTATTAGTTATGGTTAAAATATCACTACCAAACATAACGCCAACAAGCCCACCTAAATCATTGGGAGCTGAAACGCTTCCAAGTGCATAACTATTGCTAATGGTCACATTTCCTCTAACAACGCCAACAAACCCACCTACTCTTTGCTCAGTTGCAGATACCTTGCCATTTGTAAAAACATTACTTATAACTGCATTTTCAATTGTATAGCCTATAAGCCCGCCAATTTGCTGAAATCCGGCAATATAAAAGGCATTTAAACCCAAATTTTTCATTTCTCCGCCAAAATAACTAAACAAACCTAAATTGTTACCACCATCGCCATAAGGTATATACATTCCGCTGATTATATACCCATTGCCGTCAAAAATTCCTTTGAAAAAAATTGTAGTTGAACTGCCTATAGGTATCCATTCTTTTAAGCTACCTTTAGAGTTCCCCCAAGATTCCCAGCCACCATTCGCCGTTATATCATTAAGCAAAATATCTGCGCCAAGTTTAATTGTTTTGCCATCAAAATCATCTGTGCCATTATTTACAATTTTAGCCAGCCCCGCAAGCTCTTCTGCCGTGTAAATTGTGTAAGAAGTTGAGCCTTCTGTGTACCAAGTGGTATCAATATTGCCATTCCAAACGGGACTTTGGGCAAATATTGAGCTAAAAAATAGGAAAATGAACAGGCTGATGATTTCAGCCCCCCCAAGAGCCGATCTTTTAGCTTCTGCCATTGTTATAATGTAGAAAATTTTTGATTTGCTATATTCTCTAATATGTCCTTGTCTGCTGATGTAATATCCAGAATAGTTCAATGCCTTATGGGCTTGAATGTCTATAAGGTTATTTTATTCGGCTCTTACGCTAAAGGAACAGCCACGGAAGACAGTGATATAGATTTGGTTGTGATTTTGGATTCTAATGAGATGAGCCAATTATTTAAAGACCGAATGGCTAGAAGAAGGCCTGTATCCAGAGCGCTGTTGGAAATTAATAGGCAATATTCTATGGATATTATAGTTTATACTAAGGCCGAGTTTAATTATCTTAAACACAAAGAAGATTTTTTTGTGCAAGAAATTGAAGAAACGGGAAAGGAACTATATGGGAAATAATGAAAATAGTACTGCAAATCCGAACGCATGGATGTTTTTTGCGGATAGATCTTTATTAGCGGCAGAAACGCTTATTGATAAAGTGGATCTTTCCGGTGAAGTAGTCTTTCTTTCTCAGCAGGCTGTTGAAAAATACTTTAAAGCATTTTTAGCGAAGCATAAGATTTTTATCAAGAAAACTCACGATTTAACAGATTTGTATTCCGAAGTGACAAAAATAAAGGATTGTGATTTGGATGAAGGTATGTTGCAGGATTTAAAAGGTTTATATGTGGAATCTCGCTATCCTTGTAATGTCGGTTTTTTAGAAGAAGGTTCTTTGCCTACTTTGGAAGAAGCTAAAAGCTATCTCGATTTCGCCAAAAAAGTGGCTGGCATTATTAAATCTGAGTTGGAAGCCAGCAATGCAGGTTGATGCTTTCAGCTCCCTGCCTTATCTAGCATGGCAAAGCAATCGTCGGTTATAGTTGCTGGTTTCCTAGGTAAATTATTTTTTGTCATAATAGCCGCTTGCAAACCTTTCTCTCATTATTCTTTCCGCTTCTTTTATAGGCATTTTCTCGCCCCTGTCTGCTTGTGTTATGCTTTTTGCTAATGCCCGATCAATTGCAATTTTCTCAGCGTTCGTTATCTCCGTCTCATTTGCCATTACCGTTGTTGCCATATTTTTACCTCTCTTGGTGAGAGGTATAGAAAATGGCTCCACGATTATACGATTTTCCTGATTTTGTAAAGATGTAATGCAAAGAGACGCAAGCATTGCGTCTCTAAGTGTTTGCAATCATGTTAATCCCTTAACTGTATTGAGAGCTACTTCTATAGGTTAGTAGCTAGTGGTTAGCAAACTTTGGGTTTCTTCGAATTCCGAAATCCATTCGGACAACTTTTGCTGCAGCAAATTCTTGTCTGGCAAATACAAGCTGTATGCAGATGCATAGATGTTTGAATCTTCCGGGAGCGTGAGCTCTACAATGCTATCATCTTTTTCTCGGCAAAGCAATATGCCAACTGTTGGCTTCTCAAATTCTTTTTTTACATAACGGTCAAAATAGTTGACATACATCAGCATTTGGCCTAAATCTTGGTGTTTCAAATCCGATGTTTTGAGGTCAATCAGAACATAACACTGTAACAGACGATTGTAAAACACAATATCCACAAAAAATGATTTTTCTTCAAAACTGAACCGTTTTTGACGAGCTTCAAAAAGAAATCCTTTTCCAAGCTCAAGCAAGAATTTTTGCAGTTTAGCTATAATAGCCGACTCCAAATCAGTTTCACTGTATGCCGAATCTTCTGCCATATTGAGAAACTCAAGTACAAGCGGATTTTTCAGCATATCGCGAGGCTTTTCTATAATCTGACCTTCTTTTGCAAGGCGCATAACCTCATTTTTATCACGGGACAAAGCTAATCGTTCATAGAGGCTGCTACCGTATTGCCGTTTAAGGTCATCAACTGTCCATTGGTTATTTGCAGCTTCAAGCTCATAAAAGCTACGTTCCTCTGCATTTTCAATTCTCATTAGAACCACATAATGCGTCCAACTTACTTTAAAAAGGTCAGTTAACGACTGGCTTTTTTGCGGTTTTATGAAAAGGTCAGTTAATAACTGACCTTTTTCAAATTTCGCAGTCAATGACTGCTGAATTGACGGCAAATAAGTCAGATAGAATTTTTTGGCATTTTTCAGATTCGTAAGCGAAAACCCCCTTCCGAGCCTTTCGGTCAAATAGGCAGACAGTTCTTTCAATAATTCTTGCCCATATTTAGCACGAGTTTTGCCTCTCTGTTCATTTTCAACAATCATGCGTCCTACCTCAAAGTAAGTAACGCACATAGTTAAATCGGCAGTACGTCCGACATACGCTCGTGCTTTTTCTATAATGAAAGCAACTTTATCAAAAAAATCATGGTTCATTTCTAAATCCTCTCCTTCAAGGTATATGGCAAATATAGAAATTTTCCCGATTTTGTAGAGACGCAATGCAAAGAGACGCAAGCATTGTGTCTCTACGTGTTCGCAATCATGTTAATCCCTTCTGCCATTGTTTTAATATAGAAAATTTCTGATTTGCAATATTCTCTAATATGTCTCTGTCTGCTGATGTAATATCCAGAATAGTTCAATGCCTTATGGGCTTGAATGTCTATAAGGTTATTCTATTCGGCTCTTATGCTAAAGGAACAGCCACGGAAGACAGTGATATAGATTTGGTTGTGATTTTCACCTCACAATGAGCTTTTTTGCTCGTTGTTGGGGCTGAAAATTTTCAGCCCTTACGCTGGTGACTTCTATGTAGATTCCGGGCGCAGTGGGTTTGGCTGTGCCTAGGAACGTGCCTTTGAGGGTGTAGTATTTTGGTAAGTGGCTAGTGGCTAGTGGGGAGTGGGGAGTGGTTGGAATTGGAGTGGCTTCTGCGCAAGTG
>WQTK01000101.1 GCA_009786285.1 Candidatus Fibrimonadales bacterium
ATAAAATAGCTAAAGTCGTAAAAAAACACGTAGCCAAGCCGTGCGCCAAGCAAAACCCCCACAATTAGCCAAGTTATAACGCTGTCCAGTTGTTCGCGTTTCATCGGTTGTATTTTATACTTGTTTGTAAAATACCGAATCAAATGGTAGCCCAAAAAGAAAGCTACGAGATACATAAGCCCATACCATCTAACTTCAAAACCAAAAACGGTAAAAGCAGTTGGGCTTAAATGCTGCGGAATAGTGCTCCAAGACATATGGGGAATTTAGAAATTTAATTGCTTCGTTTTTTCTACCTTCCCTAAATGTTTATTAAATCCCTGCTGGCAAAGCTGCTTTCTCCTAAGTACAAGGAAGAGGTGGCGGGTTTTATAGACAAAAATCCGGAACATATTCTGGTAAATAACAAAAGTTCGTTCAAAAAAATGCTTTCCGTTTTGTCCAAAGCCTCTTCTTGCGTTATGGATACCGAAGCAGATTCCATGCACCACTATCAGGAAAAACTGAGCCTTATTCAAATAAGCGTTGGAAAATACCACTGGCTTTTAGACCCGCTCTGCGGGCTTAATATGAAAGCTCTCTGGAAATGCAAGGCTTTTAAGCAAATAACATTCCATGCCTGCGACTATGATTTGCGCCTTCTCGCCAGGTTTCATGAATTTTACCCTGAGCATATTTACGATACTTCCGTAGCGGCAAAGCTTTTAGGCGAAAAACAAACGGGGCTGGCTGCATTGGTAGATAAATATTTTGGAATAAAACTGGACAAGGATAACCAAAGGGCAGACTGGACAAAAAGGCCGCTCTCGCCGGAAATGTGCCGCTATGCGGTGCTGGATACTATTTTTTTGGATGCCATAAAAGAGCTTCAATGCGAACAACTTGAACAACTTGGAAGAATGGACTGGTTGCGTGAGTCTTGCGAAAACTTGCTCATAAATTCAAAGCGAAATAAAAATGACGCTTTGGAAGGCGAAGAAGAGGAAAAAGAGGGGTGGAGGCTGAAGGGTTCAAATGCATTCAAACCTTTGGAGATGCAACTTCTGAGAGCTATTTGGCAGTGGCGAGACCGTGAAGCGAAGCGAAGAGACTGCGCCGCATACAGAGTTTTGAGCCCTTATTTTTTGCTTGCGGTAGCCAAGGCCGCAGCCAAAGTAAAAAGAAAAATAGGCGAAAATGACTTGCCAAAATTGCCGAGAAACTTGAAAGGCAGGCTGCTTCAGTCATTTATGGAAGATTTAAACGCAGCGGCTAAAGCTCCGGCAAGCAAATTTCCATCGCCTGTCATTCGCAAAGCCTCGCCTCGCACCGCCATAAACGAAGACCTGCGTGAAAAACTGCGCGAACTCAGAAACGAAAAGGCTGCGCAGTTGAAAATAGATTCCGGGCTTTTGGCAAAGCAAAGCCAGTTGAACTCGCTTGCAGACGCTTTGAACGGTTCTTGGGAGGAAAAATTCAAAGCTGCCGAACTTATGAACTGGCAGCGCGAAATTTGGAGGGATTTGGTTGAAAAGGCGGTTTTGCCCCAGACTACAAATGAGCTTAGGGCCTGGGCAAAGGAGAGGCTTTTGGCAATGAGCCCGGAGTGCAAGGCGAAGGAATCCGAAAAATTGCTCCAAGGGCTTTCAATACGCCCAGCTTTGGACAGCGGTTTTGTAGCTGCGTTTTATCCTACCGAGATTGAACCACAAATTGTTCCCTTTTTGAAAGAGCTTGCAGATGAGGGAAGGCTGCTTTTGCCAAGAGTTTTGGACAAGCAGAATTTAGAGTTTGTTCAAGTGCGAAACATTGAGGAAGACCTTCAACCCGGAGCTTTTGGAATAATGGAACCAAAGCCCGGTTTGCCCGCATTTGAAGGAGCCCCTGCCGCATTCCTTGTTCCCGGCATAGTTTTTGGCAAAGACGGCAGCCGCATAGGACACGGCGCAGGTTATTACGATCGCTTTTTGGCAAATTTCAAAACTGTTCCAAAGCTGGGAATAGCATATTCTGCGCAAATGAGAAGTTCGCTTTTGCAAAATGCTACGGATATAAGGATGAATGAGATTATTTGGGTTAAGTGAGAGCGAGATCCAATGGCAGCGGAAATTTTGTCACTTCTTTTACGGTTTGTTCTTCTATAATTTCTTCAAGGCTAAAATGCTTTTTTAGCCATTCTATAATCTCAAGAACCAAATGCTCCGGCGCGCTCGCTCCGCTTGATATTCCAACGGATTTAACGCCTTTGAACATATTTTTGCGCAAGTCTTCCACGGAGTCTATTAAAATGCTCCTAACCCCTTGCTCATCTCCAAGCTCCCTAAGGCGGTTTGAGTTGCTGGAGTTTTTAGAACCTACTATTAGAAGCAAATCCACCTCTTTGCATATTGAGCGAACCGCGCTTTGCCTGTTGGTGGTGGCGTAGCAAACATTGCCTGTTTTTGTACCTTGTATATTAGGGTACTTTTCTTTTAATTCAGATATTATATCTGAGGTTTCTTCGGTGGAGAGAGTGGTTTGCGTCAAGTACGCAACGCCTTTTTTCATTGCCGGCAGTTTATGAACTTCTTTTGCGGAACTTATGAGGTATATTTTGCCGGGCGGAAGCTGCCCCAGAGTGCCGTCAATTTCCGCATGCCCCTGATGGCCTATCAAAATGATTGAACAACCTGAATTTGCGTATCTTATCGCGCTCCTGTGGACTGATTTCACAATGGGGCAAGTTGCGTCTATGACTTTGAGGTACAGGCTTTTCGCGCTTTCGTAAATATCTCTGCTTACGCCGTGCGCAGAAAATATAACAACTGCCCCTTCCGGAACTTCCGATAGTTCTTCAACAAATATGGCGCCGATTTTCCGCAGGCTGTCCACCACAAAGCGGTTGTGCACAATCTCGTGCCGCACGTAAACCGGGCTTCCGAATTTCTCTATTGCTTTTTCAACCATTAAAATAGCACGTTCAACACCGGCGCAAAAACCTCTTGGCCTTGCTAAAATACACTTCATTTTGGTAGTTTCAAGAATTCTGCCGCTAATTTGGCCAATGAATAATAATTTCCTTCCCTGCCGAATTTCAACATTTTTTGATTGTTCGGGATTTCATAATCATTGCTTTGCTCGAGCATCAGAATCTTTATGCTGCTCAAATTCAAAAACAGATGGGAATGCAAGGAGTTGAGGGTTATTATGGCCGGGTATTGCCTTAGCACGCTGAATATGGATTCGGAATGCAAAAGAACGGGGTTGCTTCTCATTTCCAGTTCATCCATGACTTTGGCATAAGGCTCAAGTTGCTGGGTAGTCGCGGCTATGGTTATTAAACGCCATCCGGGCTGAAATGATTTGCAAATTGTATTGACTTCGCTTTCGGACCAGGGTTTGCCGTTTATGGGAGGTTCCAAATTCAGCAATATGGTGCTTGATGTGGAAAGCTTGGAATTGAAGCTGAGCTTTTCATTTTTTTGCGTAATGCGAATGCTCTCTTTTTCGGCTTTTTTAGTATCTATGGAGAACGTTTTATAAAGAAATTTTCTGTTTGCGTAGATGTTTTCGTTTTTTGAAGAGCTTTGCAAGGCTATGTTTAAGAACGGAAATTCCTGCTTTATTCCCAAGCGATATGGCGCATGGGTTATTCTGGCAAGGTAAAGGAAGGGCAAGTCTGCGTTTTCTTGCAAAAAAACGCACAAATCCCATTTTCTTTCCTGTATTCTTGTTTCCATTTCAAAAAAATCCGCTTCGCCGTAGAGCATTGCGGCACTGTTGTAAAAGAGAGACAGTCTTTCCACGCTCAAGGCTTTTAGGATATGGCGGTTGCTCTCTTCAGTTACGATCGCAAAATCATCGGGGCTGCGATTTTCCGAGAGTGCTATTACAAACGGCAAAACAACAAAAAGCTTGTCCTGCTCTGCCGGCAAAAACAGGATTATTCTTTTGCAGCTTGAAATATCAGGTTTGTACTGGAACATTTCATTTTCGCCGCCGCTTTTTTTCTCAAACCAATGCCTAATCCCCTGCGCCGAGCGCAAGCGCATATAAGACCATCGTAATTTCTTAGCAAAAGGCAAAGGAGACATCGTATTTGAAATATAGAAAAATTTTTTCTAAATTTCGCTCTGCAATGCATTCCCCTCTTTTTGTCAAATTGTGCGTGCTGTATGTAACGGCTATGTTGCTTAGCAATATAATAGCGGCTAAAATGGTTAGCTTGGGGCCTTTGGTGGTTCCGGCGGCGGTGCTTGTTTTTCCCATAACTTATATTTTATCCGATGTTTTCAGCGAGATTTACGGGTACAAGGCAAGCCGTGTTACGGCGTGGTATGCTTTTGGCGCGAACCTGCTTATGGTGGTTTTCTTTAAAATTGCCATTTTAATGCCCGGCGCGCCTTTTTGGAGCGAGGAAGCCCAGAGGGCTTTTGAGGCGACCTTGGACGGAACGTGGCGAATTTTGTTAGCAAGCCTTACGGCTTTTATGGCGGGTGATTTTGTGAATGACATTATTTTCAAGAAAATGAAGGAGAGGCAAGGGGAGAG
>WQTK01000102.1 GCA_009786285.1 Candidatus Fibrimonadales bacterium
GAGGCTCAGTTTAAAACCAAAAAACGGCTCGTCCCAATATGGCTCTTTCGCCTGCCTGTAGCCGCCAAACAAAGCAATGCCAACAAGGGTTCCTCTGCGTCCAAGCAATAAATCGGAAAACAGAGAGGCTCCGTATTCATTGACATCTTTTAAATATTTTTCCGCATACCAAGCGTTTATGCCAAAATCGTTTCTTTGGAAAAAAGAACTGTAATGAAGCCCTGTGCCGTTGATTCTATATTCCATAAAATAAGAGGAAACGCTTTCTTCAAAATTTTGCTGTTCATATACAAGGCTCAAATTCTGGTTTTGCCAAAAGCGAAGGTGAAGACCGCCGGCAAAGCGCTTGGGCAAATCGATAACCTCGGTTCTTCTGTTCGATTGCAGAGTGTCTGTGACTATGAATTGAACATTTTCTTTTATGTTTTTTTCCATTTGAACAGAGGGAAAATAAGAGAAGAAGTAATCAACTGTTTTTCTGTGCATGTGCAGGCTGTATCCAAAATTTCGCCACCAGTCAGAGCTGGATTCAAAAGTACTCGTTTCCTTTTTTGTTATAAAGCTGTTCCTAGCCATCCATGAGTCTTCTCCCCACTCGTTCCCGTAGCCTCTCTCTATTGCAGAGTAGGAATTTCCAAAGAAAATTCTGTAAGAGGCTCCAACGGCAAAGTCGCTTAAAAAGAAGGGAAGCCTTACAGAGTAGCTTGGCAAAAGTTCGTAAATGCCAACTCTTGAAGTGAGCAATATATTTGCGTTTAGAGCCGTGTCTATAAGCTCCAGCCTGTTGCTCGCAAAATATTTTTGCTCAAGGCCAATGCTGAATGTGCCTAAAAATCCGAGCGGCAAGACCATTGAGATTGAAGGCACGGTAAATGAATTCATTGTTGTGGAATTGCTGCCTTTTTGAGCTTCTGTGTATTCGAACAGGATTGTGGTTCCGAATTTGGTTTTGTTTTCAAAGGCATGCACTGCCGGATTTTGCGAGATAAATCCGGTTCTTGCCATAGCAGCGTTTTTAGGCGCCTGTTCCATGCCCAAAGCATCTGTTCCAATGAGCGAGGCGGCAAAGCCAGTGCCAACAGCAAAAAAAATCGCAAAAAATAAAGTTAAACGCACGGAGGTAATGTAGAAAAAATTCCGGTTAACTCGCAGAGACTTTACTATATTACCGCTTATGAGCAAATTTCTGCTCCTATTGTTAATTTTGGTGTTCGTCGCAACGGCGCGCGCAGATGGCATTGTATCTTTTATCACGGTTTTTTTGGATTCCACCGGGAGATATTCCTTCACTTACCCGGCAGCTTTGCCAAGCAAAAATGCTTTGGCGGAACTGCAGAAGAATTTTATAAAGCAGAAATTCGGGGAAAAATATTTAGGGCAAGGGCCGGCGGCAGCCTTGAATCTTTATAAAGACCAAAACGAAGAATTGGAATATTTGTCGGACGCTGTGTCTTTTCCGCTGCCGGGAATCGTGCAGTTTGTGACATCTTATTATGAGCAGCATAACGGGGTATACGGGATTAATGGGTTTAATGGTTCCAATACCGGCATTTACACAATCTCAGATGGAAAAAAAATAGAGCTTGCGAGCATTTTCGAGAAAAATTGGGAAAAGGAAGTTATTAAGCTTATAATAAAAGAGTTTTTATTCTCGCAAAACCTTCACTCGCTGGCTGATTATGATTACACCCAAAAAGAAAACGATTTCTTTCCGGTGAATGCGAAAATTAGCGAATACGGCGGCTTGGATTTTGTTTATCCCGCATATAAAATAGCCCCTTCTTCCGCAGGCGAGCAAACTATATTTTTGTCTTGGAGCTCATTGCAACCCTATTTAAATAAAAAATCTGTTATTTACCAGAGGATAAAATTTTAAAAACTTAATTCATATGCAAGAAAAAGTCCGAAAATTTTTAGAGAGGTATGAAGAACTTGAGCAGGAGCTTTCCCAGCCCGATGTTGCCGCAGACCCGGAGAAATTCTCAAAGTTGCACAAAAGCTTCAAGGCCTTGGAAAAAACATATGCGGTCGGTTCCGAGTATATGCGGCTTTGCAATGACCTTAGGGAGTGGAAAGAAGCTCTTGAAGGCAGCGATGCGGAGCTTGCTACGGCGGCTAAGGCGGAAATTGGGCCTTTGGAAAACCAGATTGAGGGAATGGAAAGCTCTCTGCAAATTTTGATGGTTCCTCCGGACCCGTTTGACAATCGCAATGCTATTTTGGAAATAAGAGCTGGGACAGGCGGCGATGAATCTTCCCTTTTCGCAGGCGATTTGTTCAAAATGTATAGAGCGTATTTGGAAAACAGAGGCTTTAAGGTTGAGATAACAGACATAAGCGAAGGGACTGTTGGAGGCTTTAAGGAAATTTGCCTTTTTGTTCGAGGAGACGGCGCTTACGGCGTTTTGAAGTTTGAAAGCGGAGCGCACAGGGTTCAGCGAGTTCCGGAAACCGAGTCTCAAGGGAGAGTGCACACGTCTGCGGCAACGGTTGCGGTTATGCCGGAAGCGGAAGAAGTTGATGTTGAAATTAGAAACGAAGATTTAAAGGTTGATGTGTACAGAGCGAGCGGCGCAGGCGGCCAATATATAAACAAAACTGATTCGGCGGTTCGCATAACGCATGTTCCAAGCGGCGTTGTGGTGGCTTGCCAAACCGAGAGAAGCCAAATTCAAAACCGCTCAAAAGCTATGGAGCTTTTGCGCTCTCGCTTGTTTGACCACGCTATTTCCGAAAAGCAAAAAAAAGAAGCGGCAGAAAGAAAGAGCCTTGTTGGAACAGGCGATCGCAGCGATAAAATTCGCACTTACAATTTTCCGCAGAACAGAGTGACAGACCACCGCATAAATTTGACTCTTTACAACTTGGAGAAAATAGTTCAGGGCGATTTGCAGTCCATTATAGACGCTTTGCATTTAACGGATGCGCAGAACAAGCTAGGAAAGGCATGAGCCCCGAAGAAATGGCTCGCTACAGCCGTCAGTTGCTGCTGCCGGAGTTCGGTGTTGGCGGGCAAGAAAGGTTGAAAAACGCAAGGGTGCTGATTGTGGGAGCCGGAGGGCTAGGCTCTCCTGTTGCAATGTACTTGGCTGCGGCGGGAGCAGGAACCATAGGCATAGCGGATTTTGACCAAGTGGATTTATCCAATCTGCAAAGGCAAATTGCTTACAAGACCGGGGATATTGGCAGGCAGAAAGCCGAGACTATAAGCAATCTTTTAAAAGAAATGAACCCGCTTGCAAACATAATAACATATAATACAGCGCTAACAGCGAAAAATGCTTTGGACATTATAAAAGACTATCAAATAGCAGCGGATTGCTCGGACAATTTTCAAACCCGTTATTTGTTAAACGATTCCTGTGTTTTTTCCGGCGTGCCTTATGTTTACGGCTCGGCATCCGGGCTAAAGGGGCAAGCCAGTTTCTTTTCTGCCAAAGAAGGACCTTGCTACCGCTGCTTGTACCCAGAGCCTCCGCCTCAGGCTCCAAGCTGCCTTGCCAGCGGCGTGCTTGGTGTTTTGCCTGGAGTTATCGGTTGCATTATGGCAAGCGAAATTTTGAGATTTATAGTAACGCAAAGCGCAATGCTTGGCCGTTTGCTTTTGTTCAATGCTTGGGGCATGAGCTTTGACGAAGTCAAAATTCAAAAAGACGAAAACTGCCCTGTTTGCGGAAAAAATCCGAAAATCAAGGCCTTAAGCGATTATGAAGATATAGAAGGGGCTTGCAGCTCTATAAGCCGTTTTTCGCAATAACTTCGTCGAGCAATTTTAAACAATCAGCATAAGCTTTAGCTTCCCACTGTAGCTCTAAATCCTGCGCATTGTTGAACTTAAAGTCCACTTGCGTCCTTAGCTCTTTAATATCAGTTTCTAACATACAATTCTCCTTGGGGGTAAATATAGAAAACGCCGCTGTTGTCCGTTAAACAATTATGTATTGCTAGGTGCCCTCTTTCCCATGTAATAATACAGGAGGCCACGGCTTATTCCCAGTTTTTTTGCGGCACGGCTCTTGTTTCCCCTGCAAACCTCTATTTTTTCCGCAATTTCATCGTTGTCCGGCTTATATTGCGCAGGAGGCTCATTCAATTGCCCGCATTCAGCCATCAGCAGCGATTCCAGCTTATAACCATGCTCCTTGAAAAGCGCATAACGCTCCAAAACATTTTTAAGCTGCCTTATATTCCCCGGCCACGAATAACCTCGCAAAATATTGAAATCCCTCTTTTCCAAAGGCTCTGGGCCCTGCCAAATAGACTCGGCAATGCTTTGTAAATCGCTCCGCTCCCTCAAAGGCGGGATTTTTATGGGCAAAGCAGCCAGCCTAAAGTATAAATCATGCCTAAAAAGCCCTTTTTCAACCAAAAACGGCAAATCCCTGTGGGTTGCGCAAACAAGCCTGAAATCAACCCGAATCTCCCTCTGGCTGCCAACCGGCATAACCGTTCTCTCCTGCAAAGTGCGCAAAAGGCTTTTCTGAATTTCAGGCGAAAGCTCCGCCACCTCATC
>WQTK01000103.1 GCA_009786285.1 Candidatus Fibrimonadales bacterium
AGGCGGCGGGAAACACCCGTTCCCATCCCGAACACGGAAGTTAAGCCGTCCGTCGCCAATGGTACCTCATCGTCATGATGCGGGAGAGTAGGTCGCCGCCGAGGTTCTTTCTTTTTAATTCCAAGCTTGCAGGCGTGGCCAAATTGGATTAAGGCATCTGGCTACGAACCAGAAGATTGCAGGTTCGAGTCCTGCCGTCTGCATTTTTATTACCTTACAAACAGCATTTCCATATAGCTAGGAAGCGGCCAGTATTCATCTGAAACCTCGCCTTCAAGAGCATCGGCGGCGGCACGCACCGCATCCATGTCTGCGAGTATGGTTTGGGAATAGAACTTCAACTGTTCTTCCAAATTGCCGCTGTGACCTACACTAAAATCCTTTTGCAGTTTTGCTGTGGCATTCTGCAATTCTTTGAGGTATTCTGCTACATAGTTGATGTTTGAGCGGCTAAGCGAGAATTTGCTGAGAGAGTCAAAGCATTTCACTTGCTCTGCCAAGTAGGCTATGACTGACGGCAATATTTTGGTTTTCGCTATTTCCAAAACAAGCTTTGCTTCAACATCTATGGTTTTTATGTACTGTTCCGCTGAAATTTCAAAACGGGCGGCAAGCTCAACCGGAGACATTGTTTTTTGGCTTTCAAAAAGAGAAATTATTTCCTGCTCCTTTAGAACGGGCAAAGCCTCTGCGCTTGTTTTTAAATTGCGAAGGCCTCTGCTTTCCGCTTCTTTTAGCCATTCTTTTGAATAGTTGTTTCCGTTGAAAATCACTGCGCTGTGGTTTTCAATAATTTCTTTCAGAACATTGGAACAAGCCTCTTCAAGTTTTTTTCCTTCGCTGATATAGGCTTCCAGTTTGTCTGCGATAAAGTCCAGAGAATCTGCCGCAATGGTGTTTATGGCAACGAGAGAGTCGCTTATCGACTGGCTTGCGCCTACCGCCCGGAATTCAAAGCGGTTTCCCGTGAATGCGAACGGAGATGTGCGGTTGCGGTCGCCGGGGTCTTTTGGCAGGGGAGGCAATGAGTCAACGCCTAGGTTCATAAAACCGGATTCGGCGGTAGGGGCACAAGATTTTGTATCCTTGCTGCCTGTTCTGATTTGCTCAAACACGTCTGTCAATTGAGCGCCCATGTAAATGCTTATAATCGAAGGCGGCGCTTCGTTCTGGCCAAGGCGATGGTCGTTGCCTGCGCTTGCCACAACTGTTCTCAGCAGGTGCCCGTATTTATGGACTCCGCGAATCACCGCAGCGCAGAACAAAAGGAACTGCATATTAGCATGAGGCGTATCGCCGGGATCCAAAAGATTGCCAAGTGTTGAGCTTCTTACTGACCAGTTTACGTGTTTGCCGCTGCCGTTAACTCCGTTGAAAGGTTTTTCGTGCAAGAGGCATAAAAATCCGTGCTTTTTCGCAGTGGATTTCAGTATTGTCATGGTGAGCTGCTGGTGGTCGCTTGAAATATTTGAATTCTCGTAAAGGGGAGCCAGTTCAAATTGAGCGGGCGCTGCTTCGTTGTGGTGGGTTTTTGCAGGTATTCCGAGGCGGTAGAATTTTTCTGCCACGTCGTTCATAAACAGTTGAACTCTTTCTGGTATGGCTCCGAGATAGTGGTCTCCGAATTCTTGCCCTTTTGCGCCGGGCCTGCCAAAGAGGGTCCTGCCTGCGAGGAGTAAATCCGGGCGAGCGGTGGCGAATGCGCTGTCTATTAGAAAGTATTCCTGTTCAGGACCTGCGCTTGTGCTTATGCTTGCGTCCGAATTGCCGAAGAGTTTTAAAATTCTGTTTGCGCTACGGTTGATGGCCATGTTTGAGCGGAGCAGCGGTGTTTTTTTGTCAAGGGCTTCTCCGGTCCAGGATACGAAGACGGTTGGTATGCAGAGTGTTTTGCCGTTTGCGGTTTCCATTATATACGCTGGGCTTGTAACATCCCATGCGGTGTAGCCCCTGGCCTCAAAGGTCGATCTGATGCCTCCGTTTGGAAATGAGCTTGCGTCCGGTTCGCCTTGTATCAGTTGTTTGCTGGAAAACTCGGTTAGAACTTCGCCTTCTCGGTTGATAGCTATAAAGCCGTCGTGTTTTTCTGCGGTAGCTCCTGTCAGTGGCTGGAACACGTGCGAATAATATTTTGCTCCGTGGCTGATGGCCCAGTTGCGCATTGCTGTGGCGATTTCGTCTGCCATGCCTTTTTCCAGTGGAACCCCGATTTCAAAGGTTTTTTCCAAGGATCTAACAATCTGTTTGGGAAGCGCGCTTCTCATTTTTGCCAAATCAAACACGTCAATAGCCCAAATCTCGCAAAGAGATTTGTCCGGCGAAACATCAACCGGCTTTCTTATAGCTATTTGCTTTAAAATGTTTCTTCTTTTCATGAAACTCATTGGGTAAATATAGAAAAATGGGAAATATATAAATTCGCTCAAATTCGCTGTTTTGGCATTGCTAGCCACTAGCCAAAAGTGTACATTTCACAAAGTCACACTTATGCATTTGCACACTTTTCTGAAATCCTGAAAATTTTTTAATTCTGGCCAATTCTGATTCTAACGTTTTAGGGAACGCTGATTTCTTGGCTTAGACTAGCCTAGCTACTCAACCTTTGCGGCAACCTTGCGCCTGTGCTCATCCAGCTCGCTCTTTCTCACCCGCAAAATGTTCGGCGTAACCTCAACACACTCGTCCTCATTTATAAATGTGACGCATTCCTCCAAACTCATTCTGCGATAAGGCGTTAGCAAAATATTATCATCGCTGCCGGAAGCACGCATATTCGTTAAATGCTTGGATTTAGTCACATTCACAATAATATCCACATCTCTGTTGTGCTCGCCAACAATCATTCCGGCATAAACGTCTGCGCCCGGCGGAATAATCATGTAGCCTCTGTCTTCCAGCTTCCACAATGCGTAAGCACTTGCAACACCCGGATCTTTCACTATCAACACTCCGTTTATGCGGCTTGGAATTTCTCCTTTATAAGGCTGGTATTCCAAAAACAGAGACTGCGAAACCGCATAGCCTTTTGAAAGAGAAAGCAAAATGCTTCTGATGCCTATCAAGCCACGGCTCGGCACGTTGTATTCCAAAAAAACACGATTGTTATCGTCTTGAAGCATATTCACCATCTCGCCTTTGCGCTTGCCAAGCTCCTCAATAATCGCACCGCTGAACTCTGCGGGAACTTCAACTTTGAACTGCTCAATAGGCTCAAAAACTTTCCCGTCATCTTCTTTCTGAAAAATAACCTGCGGGCTTCCTATTGTAAATTCATAACCTTCTCTCCGCATATTTTCAATAAGAATGGTTAAGTGCATAACGCCTCGCCCGCTAACTTTGAACGCGCTCGCGCCATCCGTTTTTTCAACCAGGAGCGCAGGGTCTGCCATGCGGGCTCGCTCCAAACGCTCCAAAAGATGGTTGCCCGTTAAAAATTTGCCGCCACCCTTGCCCGCAAGAGGCGATGTATTCACAGTGAACAGCATTGAGATTGTGGGCGGGTCAAGATGAATGCGTGGCAGGGACTCCGGCGAAGCCGCATCCGAAAGGGTATCGCCTATGTCAAAAGATTCCAGGCCCGAAAGCAGAACTATATCGCCTGGGCCTGTGTTTTCAGCGGGCTGCGGAGTTATGCCTTCATAGCGCAAAACTTTTTGAATGCGTATGTTTTTGAATTTGCCGTCCGGCCTTGACTGGGCAACAGTCAACCCTGACTTCCAGGTTCCTCTTTGTATTCTGCCAACAGCGAGCCTGCCCAAAAAGGATGAATATTCAAGAGACGCTATTTGCAAAAGCGGCCCTCCAGCAGAATCGCCTTTTGGGGCCGGAATCCGCTCTAAAATCATGTCCATCAAGGGGCGCAAATCCGTATCCGGATCGCTCATATTCAAACGGCAAGTTCCCTTGCGCCCGCTAGCGAAAACAGTTCCGAAATCCAGTTGCTCTTCGGTAGCGTTCAAATCGCAGAACAAATCAAAAACCTTGTTCAAAGCGCCGCCGGGGTTGCAGCCATCCCTGTCTATTTTATTGATAACAACTATAGGCATCAGCCCAAGCTCAAGCGCTTTTTGCGTCACAAACCGAGTCTGCGCCATTGGCCCTTCAAAGGCATCCACAACTAGCAGCACGCCGTCCACCGTTCCCAAAACCCTCTCCACCTGCCCGCCAAAATCTGCGTGACCCGGCGTATCCACAATGTTTATGCGATGTTCTTTGTAAAAAACGCTTGCGTTTTTGGATAAAATGGTAATTCCGCGCTCACGCTCCAAATCGCCCGAATCCATAACTCTTTCTGCAACATCTTCGGTTTCTCGGAACGCGCCGCACTGCTTTAAAATCTGGTCAACCAACGTCGTTTTTCCATGGTCAACGTGGGCTATTATAGCTACATTGCGTATTTCCAACATGGGAAGAATGTAGAAAATTGCTATAGTAAGCAATGATTAACTCGAATTTCGTTGCTTGGCTAGTAGCTAGTGGGGAGTGGCTAGTAGAAGAAACACTGAAACTTGTTCAAATT
>WQTK01000104.1 GCA_009786285.1 Candidatus Fibrimonadales bacterium
AACGCTATAAAATTTATGTTTGCGGCGTTTAGCATGAGTTCCATGCTGATTAAAATGCCTATTGCGTTGCGGCGGGTTAACATGCCGTAAACTCCAATCGCAAACAGCAAAAAAGCGAGCAGCAAACAGGCTTGCAAAGTCATTTTTCCTCCGTGCTTTTGTCTTCTTTATGCGTACGGGCTATTGTTATAGCTCCGATTAAAGAGATCAGAAGGAGCAAGCTAATAGCTTCAAACGATAGCAAAAATCCATTGTTGCCCGGAGAAAGCAATTTTTCGCCTATGGCGGCCAGTGACGCAAAATCCTTTTGCTCTGTTTGCCCTTCGGAGCCTGCTCCTCTAAGGATTATTACTGCCAAAACAGTTATAGCCAGCGCAAAAAACGCCGCAACCGCTTTTCGCAAACCGCTTGTTTCAAGATTTTTTTCACCAAGTTTGCTTGTTAAAAGAATTGCAAACACAATAAAAACAACCACTCCGCCTATGTAAACCATCACTTGAGCCACGGCCACAAATTCCGCAGAGAGCAAAAAATAAAGAACAGCAGACCCAAAAAACGTGCCTATAAGAGCAATCGCGCTATGCAGAACATTTTTTACCCAAACCGTAAGCAACGCTCCGGCAACCATGAAAATGGCTGTTATGTAAAAAAATATGTCCTTTAAAGGCAAAGAATCCATGAAGGGAATTTAGAAAATGCTGAATTACTCTTCTT
The DNA here is from genome assembly GCA_009786285.1 of Candidatus Fibrimonadales bacterium. Classification (GTDB taxonomy): domain Bacteria; phylum Fibrobacterota; class Fibrobacteria; order Fibrobacterales; family Fibrobacteraceae; genus Fibrimonas. The sequence goes on from WQTK01000104.1 coordinate 715, forward strand.
AGTTGAGAGTTAAAAATTGAGAGTTGAGAGTTAATTTTAACATATAACGCTTAAATTCGCTAAAAACAACGTTTTTCAAGTTTTTTCACTCTCAACTCTCCACTCTCAACTCTCCACTAGCCATGATGTCCGAGTTAATCATTATTTACATTACTATCTTATTCAAAATGTCTGCTGAGTTTATTCGAAGAAAGCTTGTTTTGCGCCTGCAGTCCACTCCGGACAAGGTGTATATAGATAAGCTTGCGAGCAAAATCAGTGCCTTGGAAAAGCAAGTCAACGCAGAAGTTGAATTTGTAAACCATCCTGTAAACGGCAGCATAGCGGTCAAGTTCAATAACGGCGAATCATATGAGTTTTTCAATTACCAAGACCCAATGAGGGACAAGCCAAAGAAACCTGGCTACAAGCCTCCGGAAATAGAGTCCAAAAAACTTACCCAGGAAATTAAAGAAGATGTTCAAACGGGAAGCTTTGGCACGCTAAAGTTTTGCATATACGCAATACTTGCCGTACTAGCTATGTTTGACGTTGTTATTTGCTGGGTTATTTTTAAACAGTTGCAATAATAAATCCTCATCGTTCCGCAGATGCAAGGTCAAAGCAGTATCGGTGTTCAGATTATTATTTACTAAATTAATAATTTACAAATGTTTTCGCTCATAACAAGATTTTTGCTATTCTTGCAGAACGCGCCCAGGTTGATAATAATCCTTGCCTTGGCACTCTCTGCTTTGTGCATACACCCTGTTTCAAATTTGAGATGGGAGCTTGGCCTAGCGGATTTGCTGCCGGAAGACCATCCGGCAATAGCGGCTCAAGACTCCGTGCGTAAAAAATTCGGCGGATGGCAAACTTTAATTGTGCTCGCAAAATCTCCGGATAGCACGGCCAATGCGCAATTTATGGCAAAACTCTCAAAAAAACTGGAGCAAAGCCAGCTTGTCAACTTGGCGGAGTACCAAACCGAATCCGACTTTTACAATGAGCACAAGCTGCTGTACATAAACCTCTCCGACTTGGAAACCATAAACAATAGAATCAAAAAACTAGTAGGAAAGCAAAAGGAAAAATTAAACCCGTTTATAGTTGAACTGGTAAAAGACACTTCCGAGGCAAGCGACATTTTTTCATTGGAAGACATTGAGCGAAAATATCTTCCGAGGCTCAAAAGCTTTAGAGGAAACACGGACGGAACTGTGCAAGTACTGGAAATTTACCCCGCTAAAGACAACTTAGACCTTGAGGATATGAGGGAACTGCGCAAGTTGGTGAGAACAGAAGTTGATCCTTTAAAGGAAAATATAGAAGTGCTTTATGGAGGAGCAATTTACGATTTTGTGGCAAGCAACAGAACCATACTGGCCGAAATAAGAACTTTGGCGCTCGTTTCATCTATAGTGCTGCTTGTGATATTCATCGCTTCCTGTTTCAAAATCCCGGCAATATCTTTTATCACCGGGCTTTGCTTGTGCATGGCTGCTTTGTGGACTTTTGGCGCAGTCGCTGTTTTATTCGGCAGAATAAACATCCTCACCATAATTCTCGGCTTGATTATACCGGCTCTGGGCGGGCGAAACGCAGCGCATTTGCTTTCGAGATACACAGAAGAAATGCAAAAGGGCTTGAGCGTGAAACTTGCGCTGGAAAGCACCATGCTTGGACTTGGCCAGCCTTTTGCCGCAAGCGCTTTTATAAGCGCATCTATGTTCTTTTGCATGCTTGCGGTTCCGTTGCAGGGGCTTAGGGAGCTTGGAATTGCAGGCGGATTTGGAATTTTATTCAATTGGATAGCCATTAACACGGTGCTTCCGGCATTGCTCATAGTTTTGCAGAAGAAGCGAAAGTTCCCTTTATTTGCGAAAATAACTTATAAATTTTCCGATTTTTCGCCCAAGCCTTTGAATATAAAGAAAAAGTATGTTTTCGCTATATTTTTGGCTACCGTTGCCATCACAATTTATGGAGTTGTTCCGGAAATGGAATACCGTTTTTCAAAAACCGAGTTCCCAAAACCTTCCGAGCCTGTGTATGAAACATTAAAGGAGATAGACGAATACAATGCAGAGCCGGTTATAGCCCTTTTCCCAACCGCAAAACACGCAGAAGCCGCTGTGGACAACTATCCTCAAATAAAATGGGTTACGCTTTCAAGCCTTTTGCCAAGGGAACAGGATAAAAAACTGAGAATTTTGAGGGAAATAAATTCGGCTTTAACGCCGGAAATTTTGGAGACTCTTAAAGGCAGCGATGCCATAAACGCAAACAAGATAGTCGAGTATTGGAATGTGAAGCCTTTGTCGGTAGCAGACTTGCCGGAAAGCTATCAGTTGAAATTTTTGGGCAAAGACGGAAGCATTGGCGAGTTCGGTTTTATTTTTCCGGCTTTTGATATTGACAATGGGCTTGAATGCCGCAGATTCGCAAGGAGCGTAAGCGAAATTTCACTTTTGGGCACTCCTCTTGAAAGCACGGGCGAGCCAATAATACGGGCTGCGCTTTTGGATTTGAGCTTGCCAAAGCTGCGGAGCTGCACGGTATTTGGCTGCATAGCTATTTTGCTTTGGCTTTTGATTTTTCAGAGCAGAAGAAACCGCATATTTTTAATTCTTGTTTCGCCGGTTTTTGGCTTTTTGTGGTTTTTTGGAATTTTGAATTTGCTCGGCATTCCATTAACCGTTTACAGCATTTTAGCGCTTCCTTTTTTGATAGGCATTTCCATAGACGGTTCTTTGTTTTTGTGGCAAAGGTATTGGGAAGAGGGCACAGGCTCATTGCAGTTTGTATGCGCAAGCAGCGGCATAACCATGCTGGTTTCTTACATAATACCGGTAGCCGCATTCGCAAGCGTGTGTTTTTCTTCGCATCCCGGCTTGCAAAGCCTGGGCGTGGTCACGGTTATAGGAATTCTAAGCATTGCCTTTGCGCACATAGCCATATTCCCGATTATAGCGGCCTTGGTGGACAGGATTACCTCACAGACACCTTAAAAATTCGCTTCTCGCTGCCAAAAGACACTTTCACTATGTATATGCCTTTTGTTTGAACGGGGATTTGCAATTTGCCTCTTGTAGAGACGCGATGCATCGCGTCTCTACTGTAAATACGTTTTCCTTGCAGGCTATAAATTTCAATCTTTGCGTCTTCCGGGACGTTTTGCAATACTATTGCACTTGGCTCTGCTTTTATCGGTATTGCCGAGGTTGATGCGGAACTGCTGCTGGATGCAACGTTGCTGCTACTGCTAGGTGTTGCGCTGCTACTGCTAGGCATTGTGCTGCTGCTTGAAGGCGCAGCGCTGCTGCTGCTGGGGCTTTTAACACAACTGGAGGCGCTCAGATTGTTAACCTCTGTGTTGAAAAAGGTCATGCGGCTGTTCCACCAGGTCTTCAACTTGCCAACTTCCGTTTTGTACTCCGCTTCGGTTTTCGGAATTGTGGGCTTATAACTTGACGTAGTTTCATAAAGCCCGGTTGTAAAATTGGCCTGAGCATGAGGAGCAAGAACTTCAGATATAGAATCTATGAATGCCGGTATGGTTTCAAAAAAACTTTTGTTGTCAGTCCAAGCTTCTTTAAATTTGCATCTGAATTGATTGTCATCCCAAAGTTTTTGGTAAAAAACATTCTTGGGCTTTATAGGTTCGCTTGTTCTATAAAAATGCTTCGGATAATTGCTCATTGACACGCTCGCAGCCAAATCAAAGTCCCAAAGCGGGCCGGCAAATATTTTAGAGCCTGCGTCTTTATACGCATAGTTTGAGCCAGGCGGATAACCCCCCGCCGCATCCGTTCCGCTGTTGAAATCAAGATTGTCAA
>WQTK01000105.1 GCA_009786285.1 Candidatus Fibrimonadales bacterium
AAAGAGAATATGGACTTGCAACTTGAGCTTTGCCACGGCGCTCCTTTTTACACGCTGGGCCCGCTTGTAACAGACATAGCTCCCGGCTACGACCACATAACAAGCGGAATTGGAGCCGCTGTAATAGGAATGCTGGGCACTGCCATGCTTTGCTACGTAACTCCAAAAGAGCATTTGGGACTTCCAAACAAAGAAGATGTTCGCACGGGCGTTATCACATATAAATTAGCAGCGCACGCCGCAGATATTGCCAAGGGCAACGAGCAAGCTCTTTTAAGAGACAAGGCTCTCAGCCGCGCGCGCTTTGACTTTCGCTGGGAAGATCAGTTCGCTCTTTCGCTTGACCCTGAAATGGCAAAGTCTTTTCACGACGAATCACCCGATTCAAAATTCTGCTCAATGTGCGGCCCTAATTTTTGCGCAATGAGGAACATGCAAAATGCAATCAAACATTGAAAAGCTCCTTGCGGAAAAACAAAAGCAAGGACTTTTTCGCGCTTTAAGCCTGCCTGCGGGAATTGACTTTGCAAACAACGATTATCTTGGCCTCGCTGATCATTTTGAAATTAAAAAAACAGCAGCGGACGCATATATAAAATATGGAGCTGGCAGCAAAGGCTCCCGGCTTTTGGGCGGAAACAGCAAATTATTTGAAGACACGGAAAAATGGCTCGCAAACTGGAAGGGCACGGAAGCCGCTCTTATTTTCAACTGCGGATACAGCGCAAACCTCGGTGTTATATCCGCATTTTGCAACGATTCAAAAACGCACCTGTTCTGCGACAGGCTAAGCCATGCCAGCATTCTGGATGGCTATGCGATGACAAGTTCCAAACTGCACAGATTTAAGCACAACTGTCCAAAAGATTTGGAGAAAAAACTGCAATCCGCCGAAGGTTTCAAGCTAATAGCCGTTGAAGCCGTTTACAGCATGGACGGAGACATAGCGCCTCTTGAAGAATATGCCGGTTTAGCGGAAAAATACAATGCAATGCTCTATGTTGACGAGGCTCACAGCGACGGAATTCTTGGACCCGGCGGCAAAGGCTTGGCTGTGCCTGGCAAAGTTCATCTATCGCTCACAACTTTTGGCAAGGCTTATGGAACAATGGGAGCTTGCATCTTTGGCTCTAAGCTTCTGATAGATTATATTGTGAACCATGCTCGCAGTTTTATTTACTCAACGGCAATTTCGCCGGGAGCTATTGCTGCAATGCAAAAGGCTGTTGAAGTGGCTGCAAGGGAGAGTTTTCGCAGGGAAAAAACGCTGAAAATGGCGGCAAGCTTTAGGCAGAGAATTGCCGGTGCCGGCATTAACTGTTTGCAAAGCCAAACCCAAATAGTGCCTGTGGTGCTTGGTACCGTGGAAAAAACTCAAAAATGCCATGCTTTTTTGGCTGAAAAAGGTTTTTGCACAGCTTGCATTCGCCCTCCAACGGTGCCAAACGGCACGGCAAGGCTTAGAATAAATATAACAGCGGCGCATAAAGAAGAAGACATTGAAAATTTAGCCGAAACATTAATTTTGTATATTCAATCCCATGAGTAAACTATACATAGCAGTGTTTGCGTTGCTGGCTTTAGTGTCTTGCAGTGACAACTTGTTTGGAAACGGCGGCAGTACCGGAAAGGATTGCGGCAACGACATTCAATGCTTGCGCATGCAGGCAGAAAACGATTTTAGATCCGGCCAATATGAGAGTGCCTATAATGCCTATAGCAAAATAGTGGAAATAAACCCGAGAGCCTCCGTTGGTTATTTTGGAATGGCAAAAGTAAGTTTTTGGTGGAAAAATGAGCATCCGTTTGATATATTCAAGTACATAAACTTTGGCGACAGTGAAGTTCCATTTGTTGACTATCCGATAAATGTCCAGAACGAGATATACCAAGCCATGAAATTCATCGCAGAACCGCTTTCTAATTTAGAGAGACGTGATTCGCTTACCGCGCTTTATGAACTTCATCAAATAAATGACCCTAGCCAGGCTAAAAGGCTCGCTGAATTTAGAAGAGTATTTTGCAATGGCAATCCAAACGGAACCTGCAACGACACAACTTCCGGCAAAAAGGAGCCCTTTCCTTTAAGCGACCGAGAATACAAATCTAACTCCTATTATGGCGGATTTTCCGTTTCTTCAATGGCCAAAGCTCTTTTGAACTTTTTTGATATAAACAAAGACGGCTGCATAACAAGAAAAGGCGTACACGGCGTGGATAACCCGGGAGACACAACAGAACACAAAAAATGGGAAGCTTGGGGCTGTTCAAAAAATAAAAAAGGAATATTTGAGCACGATTTTACCATCAATTTTGTAAAAGACAGCCTTGGAAATTTCACTATTGACATGGAACAGCTTATGGACGAGCTTGACGAACAACTTGAGGACTATTACTTGCAGCAATTGGAAGATCCCGACGCGACGCCGCCACCTCAAATTGCAGACATTAACTCCAAGATAGACGATTTCTCTGAAAATATGGGAGAAGTGATAAATATACTTGGCAATTTGGGAATAGACCGAGGAGCAAACACAGGCGACTCTATTGCTGAAATTCCCGCAGACACAACGGATTGGCAAGAGGAGCTAAATAAATATAAAGATATTGCATCGTTTTACAAAATGGGTTCTCGAACGGATGAAGATGGCGATGGCTGCATAGACGAAGAGCTTTTAGACACCTTTGACAATGACGGAGATGGCCTTAACAATGAAAACAGCAAAATATCAACAACGGATATCTTTAGCCCTATTTGGGGCAAAGACGGCATAAATAACACAATGCTGGGCAACCCATTATTGGATAGGGATAACAATACCGCAATGGATATGCCTTTGATAAAATATACTCCATCAATATGGATACGCAATGTTCCAAATATAGATTTGGCAAACTGCGCTCCGGAAACATGCACGCAAATACTTGCAAACGAAGAAGGTTATTTGGTAGTAATGGCATTCACGGAACAGCCAAACTACTGGACTACAACAAACCTTGACCTTAAGCTTCAAATTGCGCAGGATATTTCATGTCCGCCAAAATATGATCTTGAATACAGAAAACAGAATATAGGTGGCTGCTGGCTATTCTATGACAATAACGAATTTACAGATTACATGAAAAAAAAATCGGGAGTTGACGGTTGCGTAAAATAATTTTTATACTGTTTTGCAGTTTTGCGTTCGCAAACGCAGTCAAAGGGCCGGAATACCGCTCGCCTAGAGTACATGGCATGGGCGGTGCTTTTGTTGCCGTTGCAGATGGCAAAGAGGCCCTTTACTACAACCCGGCCGGCTTGAATTTGATAAGCCGCATGGGAAATTTTGAGAAAAATCCGGAAATGGGCTATTTGCCTAAAAATGGTTTTGAGCTCAGGTTCCTCACACTCTCCGGTTCTACGCCAATAAGCGCAAATACGGCTACGGAAATGCTTGATCTTTGCGGAGCGCCGACTATTGGCAAGATTCTTCAAAAATTTTTGTTTCTGGATTTCAATTACCTCATTGATTTAAACTGGTGCCCGGAATTCACCAGGATAATTCCTGACGATACCAATGACTGGCCGGATTCCCTGCAGGCCAATCAAGATTTGATGCATAAATTTACCAGATTTGACCGTCTTGCGATGGGCGGAATAAGCGGGCAAATAGCTTTTGTTGAATTTGCCATGCACAACTTTGGACTAGCTATATGGCTGAACGGCACAATAGATGTTTACCCTGAATTTGGCATTATTATACCTACTTTGGGTTATGAACCCATACAGGCTGATTTTGTTGCGCAAACCGCCATGGCTTTTTCACCTTTTGACAAATGGGCTGTTGGCATTGGCTTTAAGGTTGCGAACAGGCAGTTTCTGGAGAGATATGAATTTTGGCCTAAATACGATCTTAAGGATGTTGATTTTGAAGCTGAAAAAGATACTTTAACCGATAGATTTGAGCGTGCCGGCAGGGGTTTTACGAAATTTGAGGAATATAAATATGCAATGGATTTTGGCCTTCTTTACCAGATAACTCGCCAAGTAAGACTGGGAACTTCGTTGCGCAATGTATTTTTCAGCAAACTGGCAGATTCATCCATAACCCCAGACCTCTCTTTTGGCGCTATGGCAAGCCCAATGGCTTTGCAAAGCAATAGCTGGTTTACACGCAAAGTTCACTTTGCCATGGATTATGTTGATGTATTAAATGATAATCTAAGCGATATGCCTTTATCTCATTTGAACTTTGGCGCAGAAATTGAGCAAACAGTTATACCATCTCCTTTTCAGAATATGTCGCTTTTGCCAAGGATTGGGTTTGGAGTTTTGGGCGGCGCAGCCGGTTTTGCAATAGGTTATGTAGTTGGCAGAGGCACCCTTGGCAATACTGTGGACCACATATTTGATAAAGCAGATGTTGCATTTGGAGTTAGCGGCGCTCTCATCGGTGGTTTGCTTGGAGCGGCGGTTGGCGGTTCACTCGGCTCTACTTACGGTTTTGGCAATGATATGCTGAAAGTTGCTCTTGGCGGCGGTTTTGAAGGCGGTTATTTGGCTTGGACTGTAGGTTTGACTGTTGCAGAAGCTGTGAATTTGCG
>WQTK01000106.1 GCA_009786285.1 Candidatus Fibrimonadales bacterium
TGTCAAAATGTGACGCTAAATTTTCTATGGTTACGTACGTATATAACGTACGTGATGCACGGGGCATAGCGCCGAAAAGACATTTTTTACCATTATTTGCCATAATCAAGACAAATATAGAAAATTTCGAGCCTCCTGTCAAGGGTACCCCAAAATTTTTAGTTCGGTTTAGCTCGGTTTAGTTCGGTTTTATGACAAAGCAAGCTCCAGCTTTCTCTTCAATTCTGCAAGTTCGGTGTCTTTTGCGCTTATCTCAGCATCTTTTGCCGCTATTTCGGCGTCTTTTACACTTAACTCAGCATCTTTTGCTGTTATCTCAGCATCTTTTACACTTAACTCTGCTTCTCTTGCGGCTATTTCAGTTTCTTTTTCAACCAACTTTTGAGTTTTCTCGTCTATCTTTGCGTACAAAGGGCCAAAGGTGGCGTCCAAGTATTCACGGTAGTACTGCTCATCGTCTAGCTCCTTGCGGCCATCAGGGTCAACGCTAAGATAATGGAGTATGTCAACTATCTCCTTGATCTCCTCATCGCTGATGGGGTGGTCGTAGCGCTTGCTGGCCTGGGTCTTGTCCATGAAGTTCTTCTGCTCAAAAACGGAAAGAAGCCGGTCCAAGGGCGTTCTCAACCTGCCGGTTATACGGGAAGTCTGTACTATGTAGCAGTCGTGGGTGAGGCTCTCGACAAAATTGGCGGAGGCTTCCATAGTTCTTTCCTCTATAAGGTCGTAGTATCCCCTGCCTATGCGAAGGCAGGCTGTTTCTATGCCGGGAAGGTTGAAGCCGAGAATGTATATGGAGGTTATGGGCAGGATGTCTTCCATGTATTCACGGCCAAGGTATTTGCGAAAGCGAACCAAATCCGCATCGTACTTGTCCGCTTTTTGCATCTCTATTATTATCTTGCTCCTTTTGCCGTTCTTTTCCTCTATCTCAACGATAAAATCCAACCGCAGGAGCCTCAGCTCGCTGTTTTTCTTGTCTATGTATGTGTGTTCCGGCGTTCTCAGCTCGATTGAGTGCACGGTTTTGTTCAAAAGAGTAGATATGAAGAACTTAGCCACCCTCTTGTTTTCGAGCAGGTGCTTGAACACGGTATCGTAAATCGGATTCGCAATGAGCATATGGTCCTCGCCTGTTAACATTTAATCCTCGCTGGTTAATATAGCAATGTACATAATGGCAAAAACCATGCCAAGCAAAAAACAATGTTTTTGAGCAAATTTCGCCGTTTCTAAGTGTCAAAAAAGTGTTTAAACACGTGTTTAAACACTTTTTTGACAGTTCTCAAACCACCCTGTGCGCCTCAAAACCTTCCACATAAATCGCGCTGTGCGGCCTTGACGGGCAAAGATGTTCGCAGGCTCCGCAACCTATGCAACGCTCCTCTGCTATCACTATTTGCGAGCCAACTCTTTGCACTGCATTTGTTGGGCATTTGCGAATGCATAAATCGCAGTCATTAACGCAGAGATCGCTCTTCCAAACTGCGCAACCTATTTGTATTGAGGATTTTTCCGCTGCGGTAATTGGGCGTATTGCGCCGGAAGGGCAAACTTGCGAGCATTTTACGCATTCGGGGCGGCAATAGCCACGCTCAAAAGACATAGTTGGTTTTGTCGCTTTATGCGGCCTCAATACCTGGTTTGAGCAAACCGTGGTACATAGCTGGCAACCGGTGCAATGATTGTGGAAACTTCGGAAATTGTCTGCGCCGGGAGGGATTATCGGTCTTGAACGCTCCGGGCTTTTTTTGCTTTCAAGCTTCATAAGGCCGCCGTCAAATTGATTGGCTGCGGCAGTGGCAGCAAGCAACGCGCCTCCTATTAAAAAACTGCGCCGCGATTTTACATCGCCTTGGCTAGTCTGTCTAGTTTGGCTAGGTGATTCTTCCCATTTATATTTTACAGCGTTCTTTGGACAAACAGCCATGCAAGTGAAGCAATTAACACATCGCAAATAATCTATTTCTTTTTTGCTTGAATCTATGCAAGACGCTTTGCAGTTTTTTGCGCATATTCCGCAGTTTGTGCATTTTTCCTTGTTTATGCGCACTTTTACTACGGAAAATTTGGCAAGCAATCCGAGAAATGCTCCAACAGGGCAAACAGCGTTGCAATAACCTCTTCCGGTTTTCCATGCAGAAATGCCAACAGCCAAAAAAGTCAGTATCGCAATAGCAAGCACGCCTCCGCCTTTTAGCCATACCTCCACGGAATAAAACGCATAGCTATCCATGCGCTCCGCAAAATAGGCGAGCAAATTATTTCCCCATAAGTAAATTGGCCCCAAAAGCTGCGACGCAATTCGCCCATATGCGCTGTATGGCTCCAAGAGAGTCAGTAGCCCGGTAAAGGGAAATGCGGCGAGCAAAGCATAGCGTAAAATAATAAGCGCTTTGCGTGGAGGCCTGTATGAAAATTTTTTCCGTGAAAATAAATCCTGAAAAATTCCCAGAGGGCAAACAACGGAACAATAGATGCGCCCAAAGAGCAATGTGAACAGTATTATGCATACAGCAGCGCCGCTTGAGGCAAGAATTGCCGGGACAAGCTGGATTTTGGCGCACCAGCCCAAATAAGCGTGAACGCTTCCCGTGAAATCGATAAAAAGCGCAGTAATGGCAATCATAAAAAGCGAGGCGAGGGCAATGCGAATTTTTCTCATCATACATTAACCTTTAGCGTTTCGGTAAACTTGTCAATACGCTGCATTTCTTTTGGTATGTCAATTCTTTGCGGGCAATCTTTTGTGCAAATCTGGCAACCCGTGCATCTGTTCGCCTGGCGCAAAGGCGAAATTTTTCTGTCTTGCCCAACTAAAAACGCTCTGCGCGCCCTGCGGTAATCCGGGTCCAGTTTATTGTCCGGGAAGTTGCCTTCGTTCAGGCTGCGGTTGAAGTGCGTGAATATTTCCGGAATGTCAAGGCCGTAGGGGCATGGCATGCAATATTGGCAGCTTGTGCAGTTTATGTTGCGGTATTCAAGCGCAATTTGCGCTACTTCGTTTAGCATGGCGTAATCTTTTTCCGCTAAAGGCTCAAGCGGCGAATAGGTGCGTATGTTGTCTTGCAGATTTTCCATAAAAGTCATTCCGCTGAGAACAGTTAGCACATTTGGCAAACTTCCTGCAAAGCGAAACGCCCAAGACGCAGCGCTTGCGCCGGGGCTTGCTTGAGACATCAAGGCTCTTGCCTTGTAGTGCGGCATGGCTAGGCGGCCACCCAAAAGAGGCTCCATTATCATAGCCGGAATATTTTTTTCCACAAGCACTTCGTATTGGTGCTTGGCATTTGCGGAGGTGCGTCCAATCACATGGTTCCAGTCCAAATAGTTAAGCTGTATCAGCACAAAATCCCACGGGTACTGGGCCATCAGCCAATCAAAAAAGTCGCCTTCTCCGTGAAACGACCATCCCAACTGGCGAATTTTTCCGGATTCCCGCTCTTTTAAAAGAAAGTCCATAATTCCATTGTCAAGATAGCGTTCCTTGAAATTCTGGTGGGTGCCAACCGAGTGTACAAGATAATAGTCAATATAGTCTGTTTGCAAGTCTTCAAATTGTTTGTAATACATTTTTAGCGATTCTTCACGGGTTTTCTGCGTATGGTTAGACATTTTGGTGGAGATGAAATATTTGTCGCGAGGGTAGCGGCTAAGGGCTATGCCTGTTGCTTTTTCGGAAAATCCTTTGCAATATCTTGGCGAAGTGTCAAAAATATTCACGCCATGCTCAATTGCGTAGCTAATGGACTCATTGATAGCTTCCTGGTCAAGGTCATTGTCGCCTGAGAGCGATTCTCTGCGAGCTCTGGCAATTCGTGGATACCTCATGCAGCCATACCCCAAAAGCGAAACATTGTTGCCAAGTTTATCGGCGCGGTATGTCATTTTTCCAAGCGGCGTTTCGGCGCTGGCCGCAGAGGAGCTGTCCCGGCATCCGCTTAAAGCAGTTAGGGCGGCTCCGGCACCTACAAGTTTTATAAATTCTCGACGTTCCATTACACCTCTTTAGCTATGTAGCCTACGTGCGCCAGTGACGACTTTAATTATGCTTTGGTCTTTCAAATCTCGCAAAGCCTGCATATATTGCTTGCGTTCTATTAGAATTTTGTTTGGCATTGAGAAATAATTTAGAAAATTGAATGGTTCCGCTTTGGGATATGGGATGGACTGGCAGGGCAAACGCATCTTAATTTTTCATTACATTATTGCGTTGAATTCAGGAAAAAGGGCTTGTATGTGAGAAATTCCCCTTTCGGGAGGGGAACGGCGAAGCCGGGGGTGGGAAGCAATGTCGCTTATCCCACCCCGCCAGCTACGCTGGCACACCCTCCCAAGAGGGGAATTTCCTCAGTTTAACCCTTTTTGCAAAAATCTTGCGTTTGTTTATTTAGATGCATTTGCACGTAGCTTTTTTCTATATTTACCTCTAAGATTATGCAAAGAAGCCAAAATTTGATGTTTTATAGCTACGTGGGTAAGCGGAGAAAGCCTCCCCAGGAAGGTCTTTTTAAAAATTCTAAAAAACTCATGTCCCATGTCCCGCTAGGCATTGCCTATAGTACGAACAGAACAGAACAGAACAGAACAGAAC
>WQTK01000107.1 GCA_009786285.1 Candidatus Fibrimonadales bacterium
CCCCGGATATCCGCCTCGCCCGCCAGCACCAAAATCTGCTCCTTGCGTTTGGGTAGCTCCTAAGCCGCCGCCCCAAACCTGACCTAAAATAGTAAGCCACCCAGCCTTGCCGCCATTGCTTACAGCTCTTAAATCACCAGAACCCCCATCACTACCTCTTTCGCCGCATTTTCCCGCCGTATAAACATCAGTACTACTGCCCTCAAAATTCCAGCATCCATTGATACCGCCTTGAAAATCAGTCTTGCCACCCTGGCCTGCATGCGCATAAATGGCCCTTGAGTTCCACTTAACGCTTGTAAAATTGCCAGATCCACCAACACCGCTCGATTCATCTACTAAACCGCCGGCACCTACAATTACGTTAATACTGGTTTTCCCAGATACTTCAAATTCCAAATAAGCAGCACCAGCGCCGCCACCACTAGAACCTGTATATTTTAGACCGACTACACCTATTCCCGCTTGTCCGGCACCGCCGCCGCCAAGGACATAGGCTTGTACTCTAGCTCGTACGCCAGTATTATTAACTGTAGTATCTCCGTTATAGCCGGCATTGAAGGTTCTGGTTTCATTTACTGTTTGCCCCCACAACGTCGCAAAAAAAGCGAACAAAAGCGCAAGAAATGTAAATTTATGTAGGTTCATAGGATACTCCTGTGATTTAACAATTATAACCCTAATATACATTTTTTTTTACAAAAGAGTACATTTTTTTAAATTTTCTTATAAAAAATGCGGAAAATATAATAAAACGCGAAAATTCGCTAAAAAGCGGCGATTTTATTTTGCGCAAAATTTACTATATTCACCCATAGCGAGCAAGTCGCATTCATTAGATGACCCTCCGTTAGAGAGTCCCTTAATTTAGGTCAAATTGCGGATTTTTTTCCTTAAGAGGGTGTCATGCCCAAAAAAAATGCCACTCGTAAGCCCAAACGGCGCAACGAAAAACGAGAAACAGCGCAGCTCTTCGACCTGACGCTCAAATGCATATTGAAAGAAGCAAGCCACCCAGCAGTGGTACACCTGATCAACAGCATCCACAAAAAGAACTACCCATTGCAAACCACTTCAGTGAAATTCGAACCGACCGAGCACATAAAGAAAATCCTTAAGTCCGGCAAGTTGCAGAAAATAGTCTCGGACATCGTGGTAACCCTGTTCGGCAAGGGCTTCAAAGACACTTACCTCATAGAAGCCCAGATAAAAGATGATGCCGGAATGGTGCTAAGAATCTTCAACTACAGTGTTCAAATAGCCGTTGCCGGGAAAACCATTTCCGACGACGGTTCTCGCATGGAGATAGATATGCCTGCCCCGGCGCTGCTCTACTTTGAGGAAAGCAAAACAAAGGACATCGTATCCATAAGAATGAAGTTCCCCAGCGGCGAAAGCGTGCTTTACAATGTGCCAACTTTGAAAATACTTGAGCACAGCGTTTCAGAGCTTGAAGGCATGGCTCTTTTACTTCCTTTTTTTGTGCTCAAGATTCGCAAAGAATTGAAAAAAAGAAGCACGGATTCAGAGAAGCGTAAAAGATTGTCAAAGGAGCTTGATGGGTATGTTGCTGAAATAGTCAAGTCGCTGAAAGAGAGCAAGCGAAATAACTATATTAACGAGAGAGACTTGGCAATGCTTCTGGACAAGCTGGTTCATATGAGTTCAGAGCTTTATGGCAAGTATGAAGAGTTTGTGGAGGTAGATATGAATTTGAAGAAGTGGGCAAAATCAAGTGCGTGCGAAGCCATTGATAGGGCTGTTAACAAGCGTGTTAACAATGCCGTTAACAAAGCCGTTAGCCAAGCCGTCAGCAAAGCTAAGGAAGAAAGCCGGGCTGAAGGCCAAGCTGAATTATTCGCTCTTTTGGAAAGCGGCGTTTCTTTAGCAGAAGCTAAGAAGATATTTTCCTTTTCTTAATACTCTCGCCGTTTTTGGTTTGCTAACCACTAGCCACTGACCACTAGCCATTAGCCTAGAGGAGTTAATCAGCATTTACTATTTTACCGCAATCGGTATTTTTATGAAAAAACTTGTGCTTTTAATATTTTTGGCTTTTACTTGCGTCGCTTTTGCCCAAAAAACGAGCAAGCCGGATTCTATTAAAGGCAAATTCACGGATTCCCGCGATAAAAAACAGTATAAAACTGTGAAATTGGGCGGCCGTGTGTGGATGGCAGAGAATTTAAACTACAAAAAAGACAAGCTTTTTGATTTTGAAAAACTGCAAGGTGCTTGCCCTGCTGGCTGGCGCTTGCCAAGCAAAAGCGCATGGGAAGACCTAAAAAAAGAATTAAGCGAGGCCGATGCCAAACTCAAAGCTAAAATCGGGTGGAGCACGCAGGGCAAATGGTGGGCTGCCACCGATATAGGCACGGACACAACTGTTTACTACACAGTTGTAAATTCAGGTTTCGGGAGCATAAATCAGATAAAAGACGTTAAGTCTGCTAATTTGTCTGTTCGCTGCATCCAGAATATTTCGGGTTCCGGCAAAGCAAACAATATAAAGCTATACCAAACAGTTAAAATAGGCAATCAATTGTGGATGGCAGAGAATTTGAATTATAAAACCGGAAAATCCTGGTGTTTTGAAAATGATGACTATAATTGCGAAAAATACGGGCGCTTGTATGACTGGAACACCGCTGCAAAAGCCTGCCCTGCCGGTTGGCATTTGCCTACGCGCCGTGAATGGAATGAGGTGCTGGCAGACGAATTTTCCGCAATGCTCGGCGGAAGCTTGAGCGGAGAGTTCAGCCATGCGGTACCCGCAAGCGAATACAAATTCTTGAATAAAGAAAAGGCAGGCAATTGGTGGGGCATCACAGAACACGGCGACAACAGCGCGTATAGCCGGCACATTCAAGCAAAAGGAAATGAATTTATTGAAAAAGTTACGGATAAGTCCATCGGTTATTCGGTTCGCTGCGTTCAGAATATTCCCGGAGCAGGCAAAGCGAGCAAGCCGCATAAAATAGTCAAGATAGGCAATCAGGTTTGGATGGCGGAGAATTTGAATTATAAAACCGGAAAGTCCTGGTGCTTTGAAGACGATGACTTTTACTGCGAAAAATACGGGCGTTTATATGATTGGAACACTGCGGCTAAAGTGTGCCCGGCAGGCTGGCATTTGCCCAGCGACGCAGAGTGGAATGAATTGGAGAGTTTTGCGGGCAAAGACGTTGCGAGCGCGATTTCTGCTTTGCAAGGCGGTTGGCGCGACAGCGACGAAGAAAGCCCCGGACGTTGGAGGGAATTGGACGAAAATGGCATTTGGTGGTCATCCACGGTATTTGAGGCAGTAGGTTCTGTTCAGGCTCGCCATGCGTCGTCTTCAAAAAATTTCTCCAGCACTTTGCAGAATAAATCCAACGGCCTTTCTGTTCGCTGCATACAAAACCCTCAAATTAAAAAAATCAGCAAAACATTCACGGATACTCGGGACAGCAAGCAATACGGCGTTGTTAAAATAGGCAATACGCTATGGATGAAAGACAATTTGAATTTTAACGCGAAAGGCAGTTTTTGTTATGATAATAAATCCGAAAATTGCGATAAATACGGGCGTCTTTATGATTGGGACTTGGCCCAGACGGTATGCCCAGCCTCGTGGCGTTTGCCCGGCCAGAATGACTGGCAGGATTTGGTAGAGAATTCCGGCAGCGATGGGGCCGGCAAAAAGCTTAAATCAAAGCAGCAATGGAACGGAACGGACAATTATGGTTTTTCTGCCTTGCCCGGCGGCTTTACCAAGGCTCAGGGTTTTGCGGAAAGCGGTGAGAGAGGGTATTGGTGGACAAGCGATACTTACGGCCCTAACGGAAGGTGCAATTACATGGCATCAGGCAAAGACAGCGTAATTTACTCTATGTATTCCAAATCGATGGGGGTCTCGGTTCGCTGCGTGCAAGACTGCGGTTTATTCAATTGTGTTGTGGAGTAACATTTTTTCTATATTCCTCCCTAACAACGATACGAGGATAATATGGCTTATTTAAATAAAATAATGCTTATGGGCAATCTTGGCAAAGATGCTGAGGTTCGTCTTACCCAAAACAACAAGAAAAGGGTTTCCTTTTCCCTAGCCACCACCCGCAGGTTCCGCAACCCAAATACCGGCGAAATGCAAGATGACACCGCCTGGCACAATGTTGTGGCTTGGGACAAGCTTGCGGAACGCATAGAGAAGCTCGGAATAAAAAAGGGAACTCCGCTTTTTGTTGAAGGCAGAGTCTCTTACCGCCAGTGGAACGACCCGCAAACAGGGCAAAAACACAACGTGACCGAGATTTTAATGGATAATTTTGAATTCTTGGCCCCCAGGCACAACTATGGAGGCGACAGCAGTGACGCAGGCGGAGAATACGTGGCAAGCAATCCGCCGCCGCCAACCGTTAGCGAACAGGACGACTTGCCGTTCTGAAAATGTTTGTTTGAGCTATGGAAACAAAACTTATACAAGTCGCGATTTTGTGGAGCATCTCCTGCTTGGGCATTATATGCGCCATAAACGCCCGCGGCCTCTTTCGGCAGTTGGTTTCATGGCTGCTGGTTGCCGTAATGGCAACGGTGGCCGCTACGTTCTCTTATCTTAAATTTGAAGATTACACGCAAGAAATAGGCATTGCGCAAA
>WQTK01000108.1 GCA_009786285.1 Candidatus Fibrimonadales bacterium
CTATGTTTTCGAGCTTTATGTAAAGCTGGCTTGCCTGGTTGTCCCCTGCTCGTGAATCCCTTGCCGTAACCTGCACGACCGGCGTTGTTTCGAGCGGGCGTTCGTTTTCAAAGCAAGAGCCGCTCAGAAGCCTGTTTTCCATGTCCAGCACGATTATTTCCGGAATGTCGTCTTCCAATACCCAAGGCACGTAGCCGGTGTTGTTCAGCCCGAAGTGCGGGCCTTCGCCCCAGAAGAGGAGCTGGCCTGCGGGCAGGGTTGTTGTTTCCGGGAAGCTCCATTCGGCGTAGCCAAGGTTTTCGCCTTCTTGACGGACTGAGAGAGTGCCTTCTTGCGGATAGTATTTGGCCGCCTGAACCTGCGAGGGGTCTTCGCCTCTGAAGTAGTAGCGAACTTTTGGGCCGTATATTGTGGACTGGCCTATGTTCTGCAAGCGGATTCTTGGGCGAATCGTTTTGGGATCAGATGTGCCTTCAAAATTGACTTGCGCTGTGACTGTGGCAGTGTTTGCGGTGATGTTTTCCGGCTTCCATGATATTTGCGAGGGCAGGAGGCCGGGGTTATCGCTGATGGCGATGCCGGCAACGTCCATGCCTGCGGGGAAGCGAAGCTCTATGTCGTTGAACCCGGCCTTGAGCGGCAGGGAAATTTCTTGCAGGGCTGCTGAGCGCCAGACGCTTTCCAGAGACACTGTTCCGGAAGCTAGCGCACCGGATACGCCTGCCTTGACGATTTTTACGCCGGGCTGGGCGGAGCGTGCGTAAACGAATATTTTGTATGAACCTATTTTCTCTGCCCACGCCTTCCATGAAACAGAGCTTTCCTTCGCGATTTCCCAGTACGAGGACTTGGGGACTGCGCAACTGAAGCCACGGGAGACTCCGTCTGTTTTCCAGTTCAGGTCACCGGCGAGGGTGATTTCGGCATATGAACTTTCTCCGCTTCCCATTCCGTTGAACAAAGCCTGTGCCTCCTCTGCGGCCAAAGCCCTTTTATAGAAACGAACCTGCATAATGTGCCCAGTGAAAGACGGAACGTTTTCTTCTGTTCCCAAAGAGAATTTGCCCTGCCATATGCGCTCGGAGGGAGCAGCCAAAACAGTGCCTGCCAGCTTGCCATCCACATAGAAATTCGCATTGTCCGCATTCACGGCAACAATCAAATGAGTCCAGGTTTTGGGCTGCTGCAGCAAATTGGAAACAGCCCATGCTTCCGAGCCATCCAAAAGACGTACATCTTTGCCGTTGACTTGCAGTTCAATGCGCCTGCCAGCAGCAGAATTGAACCCCAGCACTCGCCTCCAAACAGAACTTGCGACATGGCCGGGATTTACCCACGCTTCCAGCGTGTACGAATCCGTGCTGCCCAGATTAACCTGCCCTTTGCCAGGCGCATTGTCTTCGCTCTTTTCAAAGTATATTCCGGCGGCAGAGAGCCACGGGGTCTGCATAAGTAAATCCAAATCATGCCCGGTGTTGGTATATTCATGGGCTGTTTTGCCGCTGCCTTCAAGCGCAGGATACCAAAGAGCAAGATCAGTTGGATATGGGTAAAGATTGCCGGAAGTCCATTCTTTTTCCGCATAGTTGTGCCCAAAGTCTTCTGCGGCAAACGAAATCTTCAGTTTGCACCCAAGGCATTGCGAAAGACGGTTTTTATTCAAAATTATTTTATAAGAGAGTGAGCCAGCGGAGTCCGCAATCAAAGAGACGGAATCCGCAACGCCGCCCAAGCTCCATTTCAAAACTATGCTTTTTACGCCAGACTCTTTGTCTTTTACTTTTGCGCCTATCTCGAATACACGGCTGAGGAGCTCTGAATATTCTTCCACTTTCCAATTTATAATTTGCGGCCTTGCGGAATCGGTTAGCACGGCAGGCCCAAGCGTTTGCGTTTCCGAGCCTAGCGGTGAAAGAGCTATGTAGCGGGAAGAATATTCTCCATTTGGAATTTTGTTCAAGCCTATGTAGCCATCCCAGCGCATTGGCCTTGTGGATATTTCGCTGCGTTCCGCCACTATATTGCTGTTTTTGCGAAGCTGCAATGTTCCCATTACAAGCTGGTTGCATTCCTGTAGCATTTCAAGATAGCCGTTGTCAAGGCCAAGCCAAAGGGTGTCTTGCGGAATTATGGCGCATATTATCTGGGATGGAATTGTATCTGGCTTACTTTCCGGCTCTTCGTTGAGCCGCCGGGCTGTTGACGAATCAAGAACGGCAAACAGAGAGAAAGTTCGTGTTTCAGCGGATATCATCAGGTATGACCAGCTGTCATTGTAACCAGGGCATTTTGTGTAAAGCAAGTTGCCTGGGCAATCAGGTTCTTTGTCAAAGCCTCTGAGTGTATTTTCAAGCTCGACGAATTTTTTATTCTTCGTATCCACTTTGTACAAACGCACGTCATCTGGAGACAGTTCCATTTTCTGCAAATCCAGTTTTGTTATGCGGGCTTTGACTCGAGGGAAGGTGTCGAGTGTTTCGGGGAATTCCTTGGACGGGAGCACTTCTATGACTGGTCCTACAAGCGCAGATCCGTTTGATGTGGTGAAAGCGTGCTCTTTGGCATCTATCGTGCGCACAGTGACAATGGTGTCCATGGCATTGCGGGGAAACTTGACGCTTACTTCGCCGAACAAGGACTGGACCGTGCCGCCGGCCATATTCACGCTGCTGCCTATATCCAAATCCAGCTTGCGGATGTTGAGCCAGTTGTTTTCGCCGCCCCATTGCAGGAGAATTGATGTGTTGCCTTGCAGCCTGTTCACGTCAAACCATTCGAACACGGAATCAGTCTTTTTTTGCGCTATCGTGTGCAGGCTGCCGCGATTGAGATAGGACAGTTTCCAGTTGGCGGACTTGGGAACGGAGCCTTTGACGGCTATGAATTCGGACGGACGGATGGCGGAGATGCTGTCTTTTACAGTTACTTTGATGAGGCTGTCTGTTTCCGGGCTCGCCTTGAAATGCGTGTGTTCGCTGCTGTCCAAATGAGTTGCCCTTGCGTTTGAAATCTTGAGTTTTTTCACCCATTCGTTCTTGAAAATATTTCCTGCCTGCAGCAATATGGGGGAATCATGTTCCGGGTAGCTTCGCTGTTCCGAGACAAAAGCGCTGTCCCAGGCAGGGGCTTTTATAAACAGAGTGTCCTGCTTGGAGCCTTCGTACAATGAATCGGCTATGTTCAAAACTCTTGGAGTGTATTCCGCATTGACTCCTTTAATGTAAGGAGCGCAGTTGGTTCGCAGATAGAATCTGTCGTTTTCGCTGTCGTAATCGGAGGATTTGAAGGAATATGATTTTTCGCAGACATCAGCCGCTTCATGATGTATGAGATCGGTTTCATAAAATTTCTTGCAGCCAGCCTCGTCCGCTGTTTCTTCAAGCCAGGAATTATTTTCAAAATTGTCGCATATTTTGACTCTTTTGCCCAAAGCTTCAAGCCAGTTTGTGTCAGCCGGATAGGAAATTTGCACTGCATCTTTGCGTAATGATTCTGAAGTTGCGTTCACGCTTACTCCAACAAATATGTCAACTTCTCCATGCGGCAAAACCATTTCAGTGGAAGTAGAATCCATACCGGGAGATAACACAGCCGCCGGTATCCAGCCTTGTGGTATTTTAACAGCTGCTAAAAATTTACTGTCATAATTATAAGATTTGATATGGTAATAGCTTGGATATTGATATTTTTGGTTGCTGGTTTCATCAGGAAAAGCAAAAACGTTATTGCTTGAAAGCTTGCTGACTGAAGCAAAAGGTATTCTGTGCGCCTCAAATGGCGTGAGCATGCCGTAAGTATAATTTGGATGCCAATTCGTACCATCATAGAAAATGCTGTCTTTTGCAGAAACTTCCACAGTGTCGTGTTGCAAAGCCTTCAAATACCCGTCTTTTCCGTACATTGTTTTATTAGTCTGGTCAAGCCTTATAGTGCGGTTGACAAGATTGTCATAGCCAAAAGGTGCATCCCAGTATTCGTCAGGGATGCGCAAATTCAGATTTATGCTGATTTTTCTGTAGGCATCATCTTCTATGCAACTAGATATGCCAATGCTTCCATAATCCGTGCGAAAAGTGGTGTCATTGCCGCCAGGAGTTGCAGTTAAAACAAACAAGTTTTTATTCGGATCATAGTCTTTGCTAGCCAAGCCATTTTTGCTGCAAGGAGCATCTTTTGCTTTGTCCATGCTGTATTCAGGATCGCATCTGTCATCTTTTTCATAATAGACTTGATCTGAATTGCTATATATTGGAATGCTGATAAATGTTTCCTTCCCAAATGAAATGCCTCCTACATATGTCATATTTCTTATGCTTATAAGCGTGTCTCCAATATGTTCGGGATTTGGAATGTCAACAATTGCGCTCCACACTGGCACAAGCTCGCTGCCAATATCCTTGATTGCCGCTTTTGCATCTTTATAAGTTTTATTTTCATAATTATTCAGCAAAACAGCCCACACTTCCAAAGAAGCTGGCTCGTCTCTAAACCCATATTTAGAATCTCTTTTATATTCTATCGCTATATTCTTATATCTGGATTTGGTAGAAAACAACCAACCAGCTAAAGCTGGTGGCTTTAACCGGTGGGGACTGAAAGTCCCGCCAAAGGACACGACCGCATAGTCGTGTCAGCTC
>WQTK01000109.1 GCA_009786285.1 Candidatus Fibrimonadales bacterium
AATATGGATTTTCGGCTCTACCGGGCGGTATCGGCAACAGCGGCTCCTGGTGGAGTACTTTGGAGGAGGAGAGGGACAGCGGTCTCGCCTCCTTCTTTGGCATGTACTACGACACAGAGGAAGTCTCCTGTAGAAACACCTACAAGACTAACTTGAGTGCGGTGCGCTGCGTTCAAAACTAACTTGTCTGCACCCCAATTAACCGAATTTTAGGATTTGTTTGATTTTTTTTCAACAGGCGTTACCGGACTTAGGAATTTGTATATTTAAGTTATGATTTTAACGGAGCATGCAAAAGAGCGAATGGCAGAACGAAAAATTAGCGAAATTGCTATCTCAAGACTGTTTGCAGATCCTAAATTAGTATTTTCAGGTAGCAAAAAGGACGATTCTCTTTTGATCGCTACTGGAAAAGCAGGGTCAAAAATGCTAACCGCCGTATTTAACCCGACAACAGAAAGCGTTGTTACTGTACGTACGGCAAGCAAAAAAGAAAGGAGAGCATATGGCGAAGGCTGAAAAAATTGATTACGATTACTATGATTCTCACGATTTCGGCGATGAAATGCTTGAGGCAAAAAAGAAAGGAGAGCTTCATACCGTAGCTGAGCTTGGTTGCTCAGATGCTTTTGAGGCAGGTCGAAAATTTTTGTCTATGAAAACAGCTAAAAATAAAAATGAGAATTTTATTGTAATTAACCTTACTCCGAAAATTCGGAAGCGGGCTGAATCTTTAGATGTTTCTTTGGGAATGGGCTATCAAAATGTTCTCAAAGCAGCGATGCTTTTGGGCATTAAAGAGCTTGAAAGCAAGGCTACAGTGGCTATGAACCCCGATTAACAGGGTTTCAGGATTTTTCGTCTAATTATTCCGGATTCTGTTATCAGCTATGCCTGTGTCCGCAGGAACTTCGATTTTAAATATATTTTCAATTTTCTTTGCAAAATCAAATATTTTTTTTGATTCTTCCATTGTCGGTACTTGTCCACTTGCTAAAAGACCTATATTGCTGGGATAACGAGACGCAGAATATATGTTACTTATCTGCTCAAGCATAATTTCATCTATATTCCAATCTTTTACGCCCCTTACCAATTCATATAACTTTGGCAAATCATGAATTTTCGGAAAACTAATATCATGTTCCACTAAATAAGACTTAAAATATTTTTCCACAGCTTGCTGTGAATGAAAAATAACCTGTCCTGTTAATCTCGGTTCATCTATAGCGGAATCCGCCATTTTTATGTCATTTTCAGCAAAAAATACCCACGCTTTTGTGCTATCTTTCATAAAGGACTTTTCCTGTTTCTACAATCTCTTCAACAAAATAATCTTTCTGCTTTCTCAAATACTCAAATTCCGCAAGCGTGTAAACAATTATATCCATTGCTATTTTTTTTCTAATCTCACGAACAGCCGCAGATACAGGCTCGCCACGTTTTATTAATTCATCAAATGTCTTTGACCTCTCTTGCGAATCCAGCACAACAAGAACATCCAAATCGCTGTCTTCCGTAGGATTTCCTTTAGCATAAGAGCCAAATAAAATAACCTTGCGAGGCTTTAACTCCTTAAGCCTTTCCGTCATTTCATCTATCAAATGCATATTTTGCACATTCAACCTCTAATTTAAATATAGAAATTTCTATTTTTTCATAAGGAGACAATGCCGTATGCAGAAAGTTGAGAATTCTGAGACTACAAATAAAATAAGCTTTATAGCTTGTATTATTCCTGCGTTTGCAGATGCTTATAAAATGAGCGTTCCCAATGCATATATTTATTTGAAAAAATACGGTGGATTAAGCTATTTGCTTGACCAGTGGTGGGCTTTGCATACAGAAAATATTGTTTGGGCCGTTAGAGATATTTACGAAGTTTGCCGAAACAATGGAGGTCTTAGGTAATGTTTTTGGAAGAGCTTAGCCACCAAGTCTATAAGTCCCAAAAATTTTAACACCCAAACACCGTTACCTTCTTTCCGGCTTTCTTGATTTCCTTTACATAAAGCTTTTTATCCCAGCTTTTCTTGGGAGTGCGGTCAAAAATTACAATCCAGCCTTCCTTGGAACGCACTCTCTCCATGTATTTCCAAATCTGCTTCAATGAATTTTCTGCCGTCTTGTTGTTTTCGTAAAGCTTAAGCTCTATAGGATATTTCTGCTCCTTCCACTTGACGCAAATATCGCAACGGTTCTTGCCCAAAGCCATTTCCCGGATAATGTCACCGCCGCCGTTTATCACTCGCTGCAAAAATGCTTGTATAACCAAATGAGGGGCAGCTTCATCATACTGGTAAAGATTTTTCTTGTATTTCTTCACCCAAATTTCGCTGTTTTCGCACCAAAAGCTCTGAAACTCTTTGAGCAAAGCATTAATATCTATTTTGCCAGCTTTTATGTATTTGGGCAAATTGGCGTTTGGCATTTCAGTCTTGAAGTTTTCCTGAAAAGTGTAGCTAAGGTATCTAACCATTACTTCTGCGTAAATCTTGTTCGCTGGCTCAACTGCGCCTTTGCCAACCTCCCTAATCAAACCCAAATCCCTTGTGTAAAGATAGTCATCGGAAATCCTGTTCACCGCTAGGTTATTGCCTAAAATCAATGGCTCTATGATTTTACGAACACGAGCCTCTTTTAATCTCTCCATAAGAGAATCAAAGTGCGTTCCTCTTGCCAAAATTATGTTGTGAATAGCTTGCTGTGCCATATCTTTTGTTATTGAAATGGAGTATTTCAACTTGCAAATTTTTTCAACACATTCACAAGCCACAGCATTCACAAGCCAAGGCTGGCCCTGCGTTTGCTCAAAAATATATTCAATTGCGTCTTTCTTAAAAACTTGCTTTGTTAGCTTTGTGTGTTGAGAATATAACTTGGCAATTTCCTGTTTAGTAAAATTTCTTAAAGTTAATGCTTCTTTCACAATATTGAAGGGACTTGAGCTTCCAAGCGTTTCTTTATCCGGCCTGATCTTAACTTTGTAATCCCTTATATTGCGCATTCCAACTAGGGCAAGAGAATGTATAAATGGAACCCTTGCTCTGGACACAAAGCCTTCTCGCAGTTGTCTCAAAAAAGTAATCAAGGCTCCTTCGTTAAGACAATCGGCTTCATCGAAAAAAACTACCAGCGGTTTATTTAAGGTTCGGCAGTACTCAATAAATGAGTTTTTCAAAACATTTGTGTAATCTTCATAATCCGCATTTTTAGCAAAGCCGGGCGGTAAACCACAAATTGTAACGGATGATTTTATAGTTTTTACAATCGCTGGGATGCCATCGCTTGGCTCTTTAGTGCCCTGTGCGCTTTCTAGTGAGCAATACAAAGCATAATATTTGCCCTCTGCGTTTATTTTATCTACGAGTTCCAATAGAAGCGTTGTCTTTCCACTTTGCCTGGCAGCGTGAAGAACGAAATAATTTTCTCGGTTTATCAAATTTGCTAGTTCCTTGCCAATATTGCGAAACGGGTCAAGCATATAATGTTTGCTTGGATGGCAAGGCCCGGTGATATTGAATTCTTTGCACATTAACAGTAATATAGAAAACTAGCCACTTATAGACTGCAGCCACAAATCCATCAGAACCAGCGCTGCCATGCTTTCTGCAATTACCGGGGCACGCACTGCTACACATGGATCGTGACGGCCTTTTATGGTGATTTCCCCGGTTTCGCCATTTTTGTTTTTTGCCTTTTGCGGAAGTGAAATGGATGGGGTTGGCTTGAATGCTATTTTGCAAAAAATGTCTTCGCCGTTTGTTATGCCGCCATAAGTTCCAACAGCAAGCTTGTTGTGCTCGCTGCCACGCATTTTTGCGGAGTTAAAACCTTCGCCAATCTCAAAACCCTTTGTAGCCGGAATGCTCATCATAGCCATCGCAAGCAACGCCTCTGTGCGGTCAAAAACCGGCTCGCCAAGATTTTTCGGAGGATTTTCTATGCGCAAACAAACTACAGCGCCAATGCTGTCGCCGTCTTTGCGGGCCTTTTCAATTTCGCCTTCAATACCTTCGTCCAGCCACGCCGTGAACCGTGTGCCGCATTTTTCGCTCAAAAATTTCCGGGCTATGGAACCTGCAGCGACCCTTGCCACCGTTTCCCTTGCAGAACTCCTGCCACCGCCTCGATAATCCCTGAATCCGTATTTACTGTCATAGGCTTCGTCTGCGTGGCCCGGCCTGTACCAGTCTTTTATGGCTTCGTAATCTGCGCTGAGATGGTCTTCGTTTTCTATAATTAAAGATATTGGAGTGCCTGTGGTTTTGCCCTCAAAAACTCCGCTCAAAATCTTAACTACGTCGCTTTCTTTTCTCTGCGTTGTTAAAAGACTCTGGCCCGGACGACGGCGGTCCAAAAAAGCCTGAATATATTCCTCGCTAATTTCCATGCCAGACGGGCAGCCGTCCACAACCGCGCCCATCGCCTTTCCATGCGATTCACCCCAAGTACTGACTTTAAATAATTTTCCAAAAATACTAGACATCAAAAGCCTGCGCTAACTTCACCAACCCAGTATCTACACTCTTTTTGTCCGGTTCTAGTGCCTTTTTCTTCTGCGTAAGACGCAAAACGCAAATTCACAGCTTCTGCAACAGTCAAACCTACAGTCCAAGCCAAATAACCGCCTTCAAAACCGCCGCCAAGAGCAACTTTCAGCATATC
>WQTK01000110.1 GCA_009786285.1 Candidatus Fibrimonadales bacterium
TGACACGACTATGCGGTCGTGTCCTTTGGCGGGACTTTCAGTCCCCACCGGTTAAAGCCACCAGCTTTAGCTGGTTGGTTGTTTTCTATATTTGACAATGGAGAGGTATTTGTGGGAAAAGGTGTTGAGTTTGCTTGTAAAGAAAAGTTATAAGAATTAGCTATCCTATGGTTATAATCGGAGAATGCCCTTAATATGAAACCATTTATAACAACCATTGTTCTTTATGCCATTATCGAATTATCGTATGCAGGGATAGATGTCGGTTATAAAGGCGATGATTATTGTAAATCATATGATTGTTTGCATGAAATTGAGAAAATTCCAAAATTTGATTCAGTAAAGCATTCTGTTGTTGCAAAATATTGCCTGCATTATAATAAAGATATTCGAATAGATAGTACTTTAAGCCTATTACTTTATGAGCAAGTTATTCCTTTGACAGTAAAAATGCAAAAAAAATGCCGAACTCATTCTATTGACGGGGAAATATATTTAGAACCAATTAAAATATTTTTCGGTGGTTTATCTGGAGAATACTATTTTTGCCACGCTTATGATATTTATGATTCTAAAAAAAATGTTGAATGTGGTACAGATATGAATGAACACTATGATATTTATAGATATATAAAAAGCTTTGGCGTAGATGATTATTTTGAAAAAACGGACAAAATATCATATTTGTTTAATAGATACATTCCATTAAAATGGAATCTAAAAATATTCTGCAACGATGAGGAAATATCAATACCAGTGCCTGAAGACTATTACATATACATTTCCGAAATTTGCACTGAAGAACAGTTGAAGAAAATAGAGGGAAAAAAGCTATCCGTTGATTAAACTTTAACGCCGCAATAAATTACCCCGTCTAAGCTTAAAAGTGCCTATTAGGTCTGAGAAAAACGCAGAATCGCAAGAAAAATCGTAAAAAAACAGCAAATACCTCCTCAAAAATCCCCAAAAACCCCTTGACACAGCGGCTTTTTTTTACTATATTTATATATCCTATGAAAAATATCGAAACGCATCGCAATATCGGAATCTCTGCGCACATAGACTCCGGAAAGACGACTTTAACAGAACGCATCCTGTTCTACACCAAGCGCATACACGCTGTACACGAGGTTCGTGGCAAAGACGGCGTTGGCGCAACTATGGATTCTATGGAATTGGAACGCGAAAGAGGCATCACCATACAGTCCGCCGCAACCTATGCGACATGGAACAATACCACCATAAACATAATAGATACTCCGGGCCACGTAGATTTCACCATTGAAGTAGAACGCTCCCTCAGAGTATTGGACGGCGCGATTCTGGTTCTCTGCGGCGTTGCCGGCGTTCAATCCCAGTCCATAACCGTTGACAGGCAAATGCGCCGCTATAATGTGCCCCGCATAGCTTTTGTGAACAAATGCGACCGTGCAGGCGCAAACCCGTTCCGTGTGGCTATCCAGCTCCGCGAAAAGCTCAACCACGAATCCGTTATGATGCAAATCCCCATAGGGCTTGAAGACAAATTAAAAGGCGTTGTTGACCTGGTAAAAATGAAAGGCTACCTATTTGAAGGCCCAAACGGCCAAGATATAAAGGAAATTGAAATTCCGGAAGACCTTAAAGACCAAGCTGTGGAATACCGCCACAAATTAATAGACACAATATCTAATTTTAGCGATGAAATAATGGAGCTTGCGCTAGAAGGCAAGGACATTCCGGAAGAAATGATTAAAGAAACTGTCCGCAAAGCGACAATAGCCCTCAAAATCACGCCGGTTTTCATGGGATCTGCCTATAAAAACACAGGCATTCAAAAACTTTTGGATGGCGTAACGGACTACCTCCCAAATCCAACCGAAGTTAAAAATTTGGCTTTGAATCTGGACAAAGACGAAGAACCTACAGAAATGGAAAGCAAAGACGAAAAACCTCTCGTTTGCTACGCTTTCAAACTAACCGATGACCGCTACGGCCAGCTTACATACATCCGTGTTTATCAAGGCTTAATCAAAAAGGGTCTAACCATAGTCAATATGAGCACAGGAAAAAAGGTGAATGTGGGCCGTCTGGTTCGCATGCACTCAGACAATATGGAAGACATAACCGAAGCCGGCTCAGGAGACATTGTAGCTCTGTTTGGCATAGACTGCGCTACCGGCACAACCTTCACAGACGGCGCTCTTCGCATGAACATGACCTCCATGCACGTTCCGAATCCGGTTATTGAGCTTGTTATTGAGCCGAAAAACAGAGACGCAGAAGCAAACCTTTCAAAGGCTTTGAATCGCTTTACCAAGGAAGACCCGACTTTCCAAGTTTATGTAGACAAGGAATCCGGGCAAACCATTATCAAAGGCATGGGCGAATTGCACCTTGACGTTTATGTTGAGCGCATGAGACGCGAATACAAAGTGGAAGTTCAAACAGGCGCGCCACAGGTTGCCTATCGCGAAACAATCACCAGAGCGGCTTCTTTTGAATACACTCACAAAAAACAGACTGGCGGCGCAGGCCAGTTCGCAAAAATTCAAGGCGAAATGCGCCCGATGGCTGTTGAAGCAGATATGGAAAAAGTTTATAACTTTGTAAGCACCGTTGTTGGCGGACGCATTCCAAAAGAATACATTCCAAGCTGCGACAAAGGCTTTCAAAGCTGCATGGAAGCCGGTTCTTTGATTGGCTTCCCTGTTGTTGGCATAGAGATGGAAGTAAAAGATGGTTCGTTCCATCCGGTTGATTCTTCCGATATGGCTTTCCAAATTTGTGCTCGCATGGCTTTCCGTGAAGCATTCCAAAAGGCTGGTGCGCAGGTGCTTGAACCGATAATGAAAGTTGAAGTTCAAACCCCGACCGAATTCCAAGGCAGCGTTGTAGGCAATCTTTCGCAGCGTCGCGGCACAATCCAGTCCACCGCCGAAGAGCAGCTTTACACCACCATAACAGCAGAAGTTCCGCTTTCGGAAATGTTTGGCTATGCAACGGATTTGCGCTCCATGACTCAGGGCAAAGCGGAATTCACAATGGAATTTGCCAAGTATTCCCCAGTGCCGCGCGGCATACAAGAGGAGCTGATTAAGAAATACGGAGACAAGGCGAAAGCGGCGGGGAGATAGTTTTGGGTGTCCCACGGGAAAAAATGCGTAAATTTACCCGTAGAGACGCAATGCATTGCGTCTCTACAATGATACGCTGCACGGCATAACAGCAATCATTCGTTGTAGTTGTCTTTGTCCCAATTTTGCGGATTGTCGAGAATATAGGCGCGAACCCTATTCAAATCATCGTCGCCATGAATAATGACGTCATGGAATCTTTCTTGCCATGCAAAGATAATATCGCGTTTTCTGGCGCATATTGTCACTGCGCTTTTAAATCCACGTATTATTGATGATATGTTTTTTGATTGCGGGCTAAATGAATTTTTATAATGTAGAGACGCAATGCTTTGCGTCTCTACGGGTACATTCACCATATTATATTGATTGTCGTCAATAAAGACAATGCCGTGAAAATGGTTTGGCATAACAATAAATTCATCCAGCCTCAAATTCATGTCGGGTCGCAGCTCTGCTGTTTTTGACCATTCTAATTTCGCAATTTCGCCAATTTCTGACAATTGCATTTCATGACAAACAACTTCCCCAAAATAATGCTCACGATTTTTTGTGCAAATTGTAATATAATAGCAGCCATTTGTGTTGTAATTATAACCAATCAGCCTATTTGAAGGTATCCGATATTTATTTTTGTATTTGTCTCTGCATGCGGATGTGCCAATTTTCATCATGTAGCGAAAATACAAAAAATACAGCGCAATATTGCGTTTGATCATGGTTTTATTTGTTTCTGCATCAAATTTTGATGTTGCGCAATTTACGTAGAGACGCAATGCATTGCGTCTCTACAATACATGGATTGGGTGTCCCATTACGGAAAACAGGACGGAGACAAGGCGAAAGCGGCGGGGAGATAGTTTTGGGGTTACAGTTGGGCTCTAGATAAATATCTTATCAGGGTCATTCTGTGTACGCCCACTTTTTCTGCGATTTTGCTTTTTGGCATTTTTTGTTCCAGCAGTTCGCTTATCAAAGTTTCTTTTCCGGTGAGCTTGATTTCTTTGGATTTTGCGCCGCATGGCCTGCCTATGTGGGTGCCTTCTGCTTTCATGCGAGCGAGTGCTTCTTTGGTGCGTTCGGAGATGAGGATTCTTTCCATTTCTGCGGTTAGCCCGAATGCGAATGCGAGAATTTTTGAGCTGAGGTCTTTGCTGAGTCTGTAGCTGTCTTTGATTGTCCACACTTGAGCTTCTTTTTCCGTGCAGGCATTGAGTATGGACATTATCATGAGTATGTTTCTTCCGAGCCGTGAAATTTCGGAGCATATCATTATATCGTCTTTTTGCAGGCATTCCAGCAGTTCGCCGAGTTTTCTGTCTTCGGCGTTTTTTGTGCCGGAGATAGTTTCTTCTATCCATTTGTTGACAGTCATTTCATTCTGTTCACAGAATTTAGTGATTTGAAAACGTTGATTTTCCACCGTCTGTTTGTCGGTGCTTACACGAATGTATCCGTAGATCATTTGATTCTCCTTAAAGACTTGATTATAGAAAAATGAATGCTGATTGACTCTTCTAGGCTAGTGGTTAGTGGCTAGTGGCTAGTAGTCAGCAAAAATTAAAGC
>WQTK01000111.1 GCA_009786285.1 Candidatus Fibrimonadales bacterium
TTAGCTTGGCGACTTGGAGTTTCCAACCACGTTGCTTTTTGTCAGAACCCCGATTCCCCCGATTTTAAGATTTGCAGGATTTCAGAAATGTGTACAAATGCATAAGTGAGACTTTAGCAAATGTACACTTTTTTTTAGTGAACTTAAGTTAAATATAGAATTTACTCTATAAAAATCGACTTGGCTATTTTACCTGTGCTGGCTACCAAAACAGCATCCTTTGTGCCGCCTATAAGACCATCAAGAAACTTAACTTTAGTCAAAGCAACTTGTGAAACTTGCTCAATTGCAGTGTTACCTGCCAAGCAAGAAAGAGCCAAAGCTTTAACCCGAACATCTTTTGGGTCATGGCCACCTATAACAGCAATAGCCATTATCAGCCTAGTCTGAATAAACAGAAGGCTCACCAAATTAACCGGAATATCAACTGGAAAAACCGTTAACCCGCCAATTTTGGTAATAAAACCAGAAGTTGCGCCGGCAGCAATCTGCCTGTTAATCAAAGCATTTGCCTGCTCCAATTTGTCACTTGGGTATTTCTCTTTATAAAACTGGGCTAATTCGAACGCAGAATCCATTCCAGAAAAACCTTCAAATGCTTTTTCATAAGCACATTCAATAGCTTGCTGAATTGCAGGATCGGTGATTTTTGACATTTTTTTCTCCTACGGTTTAATGCTAAGAATAAATATAGAATCATATAGCGACAGTGAATGTCGCTATTCTCTCCAAAACGCTATCCCTAAACTCAGCACCCTTGCGGGACAAATACGAAGGATGATAAGTTCTAAAAGATTTTTTTACATTTGGAATTTGTACCTCGCAAAACTCTCTTTCTGCAAACCCATCAAGTTTATTTGTTTGCAACTGGCCAAATATATTGTTAATAACATGATCATAATCCGGACCCGTAAAAAATATTATAAAATCAGGCTTAAGAATTTCAAGTTCCTTAGCTACGATATGATTAAAATACGGTTGTACAATACTGCGATAAAATTTATCGGGAAACCCTCTATTTGATACCCCATTTTCACAACATTATTCCACAGAAAACCTAGCTTTTTATCCTTGTTTTTCCCTTGCAGCAATTCCATTATGCGCCTAACAGAATGCCAAAAAGAACCGCCTCTATCAAAACAATATCCAGAAGTAAACCAGTCATATTTATCCATTATCTCTTTTGGAGCATGGCTGCGCCCATAACAACCCCACCAACCCATTGTTTCTTGCCCAAAAATCATCACTTTAATGTCTGCGGTTTGATAGCTTTTAGCAGTTAATTCTTTTGGCCATTTAGAGTGATAGTCGTTGACGGACAACAATAACGGCCATGCAGTAGCATAAGATTCGCTGTCTAAGCTCTTATTATAACGCTCCACCGCATCAAGCATTTCCGATTTATTATGCAAAGCTTGTATGTAAAGCTCTTGTAGTTGCTCGTTAAGATTCATAGTTTGTTAACTCCATTCTTTCTCCTGCGTTTTAACGCTAAAAGCAAATGTAGAAAAATCCCTTTCCATCCTCAAAATTTGAGCGAAAATTGGCACTTTTGCATTTTTTTTGAAAAAAAGTTTCCCGAACTCCGTCTAATCTACTTTTCGTCTTTTGTTCTCGGTGGCACCCATGCCATGGCAAACCGCTTTTTAAATAAAATTAGCTTAACCCTATCCACAAAACTTTCCAAATCAGATACTTCCAGATAATTGTAGTTTATATGAGTGCCATTTTTTGCCCACTCGCAAACAAAATAAACATGTTGTTTTCCATCATTGCCCGTTCCTAATTCATAGGTAAAATATCTTACGTGTACTTCATCATCTTGTACAATAAATGCAAACAACAAATATTTTGCTTCCAGAAATTCTTTTGGCTCCGGCATTTTCAGAGTAACTAAAACAAGGCCTTCGGCAACTTTTTCTTCTGCAAGTTCAAATTCAGATGCCAGCATTTCAAGTTCTTCATCGGTAGCTTCGCAATAACGGAATGTCAAGAAATTCATAAGATTCAAAAATTCTTCTGGATCGGTTCCCGACATCAAAAAAGCCTCCAGAAGCTTATTTTCACAATTCTTAAGATAATAAGGAAGCACATAGTGCGCAAGCTGATGTGCAGCAGATTTCTCATTTTTTGACATATTCAACCTCGCTTTTTTAGTGAACTTAAGTTAAATATAGAATCGTGTAGCGACAGTGAGTGTCGCTATTTATTGCTCTTACGTTCAAATTCCCTGCCATAATGTATTTCCACCGAAAGCCAAGTATTCTTTTTTTCTTCTATAAGTCGGGTAAAAGTACTACTTATTTTAAATTCCTTGAACTTTACTTTAGCAACTATATTGAGAATATTTGCAGAATTTTTAACTAAGCTGATATTCATCGCATCCATATAGTTAGCTCTAGGATTATTTAATGATATTGCCCGACGCTTTAATACATTTGCAAATTCCGAATCCGCATCCAGATTAGTTTCTTTTAAATATTTTTCTGCGCCTTCAATGTCGGGTTGGATATCTTCCATTTTCAACAACATCTGATAATTCGTATGTTCATTTTCTATCCAGCCTTTCACAATAGTTGCGTCTATATCAGGCGATTCTGGAGTTTCCGGCATTTCAGTAGTCATTTTCGTCACCTCTTTATTTTTTTCAACCTCTCGGTAAACAATTTTTACGTAAACCGCCCCTAAATACATGCAAAAAGTACGCAAAATATCTAGTTTTTGTAATACATGAGTATGAAGTACGCCATTTGGGTCTTCAGGATTAATAACATCATAGCAATCTGTATCATAAGGACTTTGAACCAAAACTTTACCAAAATCCATCTTTCCCACAAGATTTTTATAAAGTTTTGTTCCATCATTTTTAATTTCTCCATTGAATACACAAACGCCATTTTCTTTGACCCATTCACAAGAACGTAAATCATAAGTTGGTCCATATTGCATAGGAACAATTACTCTTCGTTCTTCTGCAGCCGGCAAATAATTTTCATATATTTTCATATCAAACCTCATTTTTATCTAATTTTTCTAACCTTTCTAACCCACTAATAACATTTTCTTTTAATTCTTTAGCACCTTCTACACTTTTCAAAGAACCCAAAATTACTCCATATCTACAAATTCCTTTTAAACAACTCATATATTCTTTCATTTCATCAGGGCTCTCATTACATTCATCCAAATAAGTACCTACAGCAATAAATATTTTATCTTTATCTACTATTTGTTTATACTTCTCAAATATTTTCCATAATTCAAACTCTATAGACTTAAATGCATTAGCATAAAACTGCATATTATTTTTGATATGTTTTCGATACTCCTCTTTTTCTATAAATTCTTTCACATTAAAAAAATAGAGCGTAACAAAAGTATCTTTTATTCGTTCTGCTTCCGCATTGTAATTCTCCGGTTTTATTTCTTTCAATCCTGGAGAAAATTTAGTTCCGGAATATAAAATATTATCTCCATCAAGACCATTTTTTATATCAAATTTCTCACAAAGCTCCCCTTTAACATCAAATTTTTCACATCCATCATTCCGTTTTAATTTTTCTGAAATCAAACTATCGTTTTCAAGAAAAAACTTAAAAGTTGATTTCCCGCTTTTCGGCATGCCCGTAAGGTACATTTTATCTCCCCTTATATAAGTGTATATCCTGCGACCACCAACAGCAGCAGCACCAGTTAAAATAAAAGGAGCCGCAGGAATAAGAAACGCAATACCTGCAATACTACCATCTGTAGTCTTATTAGTATCAGTAGCTACGTCTTTAGTATCTAGCATTATTTTTCCTCAAGTTTAACATTTCACCTAAATATACATTATTTTTTTTAAAAGAGTACATTTTTTTATTTTTTTTGCCTTAAACGGCAAAAAATAGATTCTATAAGGATTTCATGTGGCAAAAAGTACGTATTTTGCTCTGATTGTAATAAAACTTTTACGACTAATCCTTTTATTTTCTATTTTTCCATAAGATATAAACTTGCGAGGTGTTTTATGGGTAATGGTAACGAAGAGCTTTGTGACGAATGTGGAGACAAATTAAATGGACAGTCTAAATATCGTGATAAAAAAACTTTATGCGAAATATGCTATGATTGTTACGAAGATACGCACGCTGAAAATTGTGCTGAGTGTGAAATTGAACTAGATGGGCAAGGAGAATGGTATTCTGGACGAATGTTGTGCCATGATTGCATTGAAGCCTCCAAGTCTGACCTTGAGGCAACTATGGAAAATATGCTCGGTGATAACGATGAGGAACAAGCAGCTGGCGACTGGAACGAATATTTGGACAGATAACTCATTATACTTCCAGAAAATCTTGCAAAAAAAAAGAAAAAATAAACAAATGCAAAAATATAGAGCTTGTGGGTGAGGGTCTAATTTAATCTTAGAGCCTCTAGGTGAAGCTCTAATTTCCTTTGGCAAAAATTTCAACGCATCATTGGAAAAGCATATTGATAAAAGCCAAGAAATGATAAAAATATAGAAAAATAAGGGTTTCAATCTCCAAAAAGTTCGGATGCTCGCTATGCTCGCCTAAAACATCAAATGTACAAATGCATAAGTGAGACTTTAGCAAATACACAAAATATGAATGCTGATTTACTCTGTTAGGGTATAGGGAATGGGAGATTATACCCCATACCCAAACATTGAATTAATAATTGTTTTTCCACCCCACAAAATGCGTCTAATAGGCAAACAACAAAACGGAGGTCTGTTATGACTGATGAAGACGATGGGAACAGGGAGCACAAGGACAGCTTTTTCAGGTGGCTGT
>WQTK01000112.1 GCA_009786285.1 Candidatus Fibrimonadales bacterium
GTGCCCAATATGGATGCGGATAGTCTAGCGCAAGCTATGCAACGAATTTTAAAAGCCGTTTTTGGGAGTGGGTGAGGTAATACCCTAAATTTCACCTAGTTGATGTTATATGTAAGTAACAACCAAAAACCGGGCAAAAGCCCAAGGAGATGAAAATGGCAGAGATGAAATGTCGTTATTGTGGACAACGATTTGTTAGCGGCGGGCAATGTAACATAGGTGGTAGCCCAACTAAAAAGCATATGCTAGCTTAATAGAGAGGCATTATATTTCTATATTCACTTAGCAGCCTGTATGTGCAGATTGCTAACAAAAGTATAAGCAAAAAGCAGATTGGAGAACGTAAATTTAACAAAATTATTGAAAAAATAACAGAATAACGACATTCATTGTCGCAATTTTAAGGAAAATCAAAAAAATGTCAAAAATATTCTATTTTTTGCCTATAATATGTTATATATAGTAAGTGAACCAAAGAGGTAAAAAATGTGTGATGTGTTAAACGAAGAAGAAATAGATTTTCTCACTAAAAGTTTGGTTGGCAAACCAGTGGCAGAAGAGGAAATAAAAACAGAAGCTCAGGCTATTGAGGCCGTTAAGAAGAATGGCTTTGCTCTGTGCAAAATACCGAAACCGCTTAAAACGGCAAAAGTATGCTTTGAAGCGGTTAAACAAAACGGCAGCACGCTTCAATATGTGCCGGAAGAATTCAAAACCGCTGAACTTTGCCTTGAAGCGGTTAAGCAGAGCGGCTGGTATAGATACAACTGCCAGCCACTTCAATATGTGTTGGATGCCTTTAAAACCGCCGAGTTATGCCTTGAAGCAGTTAAAAAGAATGGCTGGGTGCTGGAATTTGTTTCGGACCGGTTCAAAACGGCGGAACTTTGCCTTGAAGCTGTTAAACAAGACGGCGTTGCGCTTGAATTTGTGCCCGAAGAACTTAAAACTTACGAACTTTGCCTTGAAGCAGTTAAATCACGTGGCTTTGTGCTTAGATATGTGCCGAAAATGCACAAAACAGAAAATCTTTGCCGAGAGGCATTTAAACAGAATATCGGAGCGTATGAATACATTCCGGAAGCTTTTAAATCTTTGGAACCGACTCAACGAATTTACAATTCGGTTTTTGAAAAAACTATTGCAGAGGCGTTTGAAAAAGAATTCAAAAGAGTGTATTATCGTTTAAGCTATTTTTCTGAATGTTCCAGAAGAGAAGGAATCTTGGCACTTGAAAATTGCTTAGACAAAGAAAAGATTGCAGCCGGAGACATTATGGAAGCAGGCGTTATGATGTGCACGGATGGCATGGATAAGAAAATAATAGAAGAATATATGGATTCTTGGATAGAAGCGAATTGCACCGGCCCTCTTGGATATTATGAGCGAATACTCGCATCGGTGATTAAAACGGGTGTTTTGGCGGTTCAGGCCGGAGAAAATTCTACAGTGACGAAAATAAAATTGCTGTCAAAAGTTCCAGTAAATTTAATGCCGAATGTCTATAATATTGATGAGAAAAATTATTTTAGCCAAGCTAGAGGGAAATTATAATAATATGAGAAAGGAAAAAATGTGTGATGAAATTGATCTGAAGTGTCTTAAACTTTTGATTAGCGGCGGAGAACATTTTATAAACGAATATTACAACTTGGCAATTGCCGATTATACTTCCATACTCAAAATAAATGCAAATTGCCTGGAAGCTCGATCAAGCCTTGCACAAGCATACCTCTGCATCGGGGATTGGGACAGAGCATTTGCGGAAATGGATACTCTAATGAAGGTCAATCCGGAATTTGCGCTCAAACAGCCGGAAATTATAGAATGGTACGCTCGTCCGGCGAAATGTAAAAAACTAAAGGTAAAAGGTGATGGAAGCTTGCCTTTTTAGGCTTTTTTTCGCCTATCACAAGTTATATGTAATTATGGACAACAGGAGACAAATTATGAGCATGAAAACCGAAGAAGACGCTCTGCGTGCGCTGGAAGACAGCAAAATAGTTAGCCTTTCCAGAATACCGACGAAATTGCGGACAAAGGCAGTTAGCTTAAAAGCAATAGGTATCGATGAGGCATCGCTTAAATACGTGCCGGAAGAGTTTAAAACTCCGGAATTTTACCTAGAAGCTGTTAAATATGAAGGCCGTGCGCTTCAATATATCCCGGAAAAATCCAAAACACCGGAACTCTGCATGGAAGCGGTAAAAGAGAATGGCAGCGCGCTTCAATATGTGCCGGAAGAGCTAAAAACACCGGAACTCTACATGGAAGCAGTAAAATCTAAAACACCTTCCGGAATGCAATATGTCCCGGAATCGCTAAAAACGCCGCAGCTTTGCCTTGAAGCGGTTAAAAGAAACGGCATGGCTTTAGAGTATGTGCCAAAAGAGCTAAAAACCTGCGAATTATGCAACGAAGCGATTAAATGCAAATGGTTCGGTGGCTCAGCTTTAGAATATGTGCCGGAAAATTTTAAAACTGCCGAACTTTACCTCAATGCGGTTAAAGCAAACGGCAGCGCGCTTCAATATGTGCCAGAAGAGCTTAAAACCGCCGAACTTTGCCTTGAAGCGGTTAAATGCAAAACACGGCCCGGTTATGAAGTATTTGAATATGTGCCGGAAGAACTAAGAACCTTTGAGCTTTGGACTGAAGCTATTAAAGAATGCCCTTGGATGGATGAATATAAGTTAGCGCAGTCGCTTAAATACCTGCCCGAGCGAACCAAAAGATGGATTTTAAAAGCGATTTCAGGAAGTAGATGATGATATTTCTTGCTCAAGGTGGGCTATGTACCCTTCAGTATAGTCACGGGCTCGCTTTCTCTCTTCCGACATAGGTTTATTCCCTGATAAATCGAGCTCGTCGGTGTATTCCACGACAAATTTTCCGGCATCGCCAAACTCCTTCATTAGAGTTTCACACATAATTATGCCATCGTAAAGCCCAAATCCATAAAAATAAAAACCGGTTATTTTGCATTTGCGAAACTGCGTTTTTTTGGGCTCTCCCCATTTTGCCACAAATTCTCTTTCCTTCCATACGCCAAAATTCTCTTTCTTTCGGTTTGTTTTCAACGCACGCCTTTGCGCAGCAGCTAACTTATTTAATTTTTCCTCAAAAACTCGAAGCGCAAGTTTCGCCAGCCCAACTCCCCTTCCTTTCTCTTCCCCTGTTTCCTTTTCGTAAAAGATTTTTTCTCCACTTTCCGAGATATAGCAATATGCAATTTTTTTAAGCACTTCCAGATATTCTTGGCTGCATTTAAAGCCATCCTGAGTTAATTCTATGTCGTTTTTTGTGACTGTTATGGAGTTTGTGATTTTCGCTTTTTCTTTATTTTTTTCGCTAAACCGTCCCATACCCAAAAGTTTAGCACACTCTGTACAATAGCAAAGCGATTCGCCATTGTCAAATTCCCGATCAGCGTTGCGTATGTTGCATTTAATGCAAAGGCGAGGCGATGAAAACATACATTACGCTTCCAAGAGAGAATCTACGAGAGTAACACTATGTTTTTTCAGCTTCTCCAGAGCTTCGCTTGCCTCTTCTACTTTGAAAAACATTATCGCTTCTTCGTTTTTGCGAGGGACAAAGGAATAAAAATACTCGATGTTAATGCATTCCTCCTCAAACACCGTGAGAAGATTTGCTAGACCACCGGGCTCGTTTTGCACAACAACACCGATTAAGTCCGTCAAATTCACCGTGAAGCCGGCAGCTTTCAATGCGCTGACAGCCTTGTCGTTGTCGCGCGTGATCATTCGCAAAATGCCAAAATCGATTGTATCGCCAATCGATACTGCGCACAAGTCGATATTTGCGTCGCCAAGCGCCTTGATAGGCTTGTAAGCTTGGCCGGGTTTTGCTCCAATAAACACGGAAATTTGCTTAACCATGCTAAATCCTCCTTTTGTCAATTACACGAACAGCCTTGCCAATGCTGCGCTCTATGGTTCCACGGCTTACAAAATTGATTTTCACGCTTATGCTTATTGCGCTTGCTACATTCTTTTCAAGCTGGGTTTTTAGATTTTGAAGATTCTTGACTTCGTCGCTGAACAATTCATCTTCTAATTCAACCTGAATCTCTATTTTATCGAGATTATTTATGCGGTCAACAATAATCTGATAATGCGGCTCTATGCCTTTCACCGTGAACAACGCACTCTCAATTTGCGACGGGAACACATTTACGCCTCCGATTATAAGCATGTCATCGCTGCGCCCTATCACTTTTGTCATGCGAATATGAGTGCGCCCGCATTTGCACGGCTCATCGAGCAGAGAACAGAGGTCGCGCGTGCGATAGCGGAGCAGCGGCATTCCGGTTT
Source organism: Candidatus Fibrimonadales bacterium (assembly GCA_009786285.1). GTDB lineage: Bacteria > Fibrobacterota > Fibrobacteria > Fibrobacterales > Fibrobacteraceae > Fibrimonas. The sequence continues at coordinate 4,338 of WQTK01000112.1, forward strand.
TGCTTATGGTTGTGAATACAAGCTCGCCCTTCTGGCCGCATCCAAGAGGCTCAAGTGTTTCCGGGTCTATTATCTCCGGCAAAAAGTGGTCTTCCCAAATGTGCGAGCCGTTTTGGAGTTCGCATTCCACAGAAACGCCAGGCCCTATTATTTCGCTAAGTCCATAGATGTTATAGGCTTTGAGGCCTAATTTTTTTTCAATTTGCACTCGCATTTCCTCGGACCAGGGTTCTGCGCCAAAGAGACCTTGTTTTAAATTCAAGTCTGAGATGCTGTAGCCTTCGTTTTTCATTTCGTCTGCCAAGTAAAGGGCATACGACGGAGTGCAGCACAGCGTGGTGACCTTAAAGTCTTTGAACATTTGCAGTTGCCGTTTTGAATTGCCGCTTGACGCAGGTATGGTCAAGGCTCCAAGCCGTTCGCTGCCGTAATGCGCGCCAAGCCCGCCGGTGAAAAGCCCGTAG
>WQTK01000113.1 GCA_009786285.1 Candidatus Fibrimonadales bacterium
TGTTGTTGGGTCGCTTCCCAATAACGGAAATAATTCAAGCGGCGCGGTATGCAATCATGTTATTTGGTGGGACGGCGACCTTGCCAGAGAAGTTCTTGATGGAGACAAAATCGCAAAATGGAGCATAACTACTAACACGGGATCGCGGCTCCTTACAGCAAATGGTTCAAGCTCGGTTAACGGCACAAAGGCAAATCCTGTGTTGCAGGCAGACCTGCTCGGTGACTGGCGCGAAGAAGTGATATATGCAAGTGGCACTAATGCGCTGCGAATTTACACCACAACAATGGCAACTACGCACAGACTGCCAACATTAATGCACGACCCAGTTTATAGAGTTGCGGTTGCTTGGCAAAATTCATCTTACAATCAGCCGCCGCATCCCGGATATTATATCGCAAGCGATATGGATTTCCCGCCTCCGGTTCTAAGCGTTGCTGTAATAGGAGGCTCGCCGAGTTCAAGCTCTGCTGTGCCGAGTTCAAGTTCAGTTGCGCCAAGCAGTTCAAGCTCTGCTCCAAGCTCAAGTTCTTCGAGCGGCGGAACCACTAGGCTTTTAAGCGAAAAACCACAGATTAATTCTAATGCCACCATGGAAATTTATGACCTTAAAGGGAACAAAGTGACAGGCGCTTCTTTGCCAAGCGGCATATACTTTGCAAAAGTCCGTGGAATGCAGCCGGTTAAGTTTGTAGTGAGGTAAGCATATTGTTTGCCACCAGCCGTGCGAATTTTTGCGCCAGAATTTCCGGCGCAAGCCTCGGAAGCTCCCAAGTTACGCAGTGAATTGAATGTTCTTTGCACCAGTTTCCAAGGCTGCCCGGAGTTGGGTAGCCTATGTCTTTTTTATACGGTGTTTCGGAAATTTCTGCTAAAAATTTTGCCAAGGGCGAGAGTGTTGGCGCATCCACGCAACCGAGCGGACTGTGAATTGAGAGGATTTCCGCAGGCTTTAGTTTGCGGATAAGCTTGAGCAAAGCTTTGGTTTCCGGTTCGCTTGCCGGAGTTTTTCCGGGTGAGAGCTTAGTGATTCTTTTGCTTTCGAGAGAGGGTTTGCTGAAAGTAGATTTGGGGTTCCAGTTTTCTGTTGGAAAGTTGCGGTTCAAATCCACGCCGTTTGCGTTGCCACGAGTTCCGAGCGCAACGCCGTCTGGATTTGCGCAAAGTATAAAAGCTGTGCTGGGCAAAATTTTTTTTAAATATCTGAGTATTCTGCTTAAAAGAAACGTTGTTTCAGCTTCTTCGCCATGAATGCCGGCAATGGCAAGAAGTTTGCACTTTGCGGCGCAGGGCGCATAAAGCAACGGTGCGCCGAGGGCTGTTTTGCCGAATTGTGCTAGGGGGAATGGGAGTGTGCCATGCATATCTTCCTCGCATCCGTCACACAACCCTCAATAGCCGCTGCCGCTACCATTGCCGGGCTCATAAGCAAAGTGCGGCCTGTTGGACTGCCTTGCCTGCCTTTAAAATTTCTGTTGCTGGAACTCGCGCTGATTTGCCTGCCTTGCAATTTGTCGGGATTCATAGCCAAACAAAGAGAGCAACCGGCTTCGCGCCACTCCGCGCCGGCATCGGTGAAAATTTTATCCAAACCAAGAGCTTCGGCTTCTATTTTGATTTTTTGCGAACCGGGCACAACCCAGAATTTCACTTTCGGGTTTACTTTTTTGCCTTTTATCACCTCGGCGGCGGCCTTCAAATCACCAAGCCTTCCGTTTGTGCAACTGCCAACAAAAGCGATGTCTATCGGAGTTCCTGCTATCGGAGAACCTCCTTTGAAACCCATGTAATCATAAGCTTCGCCGCTGCCTTGCGGAATATTTTCATTTACCATCACGCTTTGCTCAGGGGTAATTCCCCAAGTTACAAAAGGCGCAAGCTTGCCGCAGTCAATTTCAATTTCATCGTCATAAACTGCGTCCGAATCGCTTGCTACGCTCTTCCAATATTCAACAGCCTTGCTCCACGCCTCGCCTTTTGGCGCATAAGGCTTGTTTTTCAAAAAGTCAAAAGTTTTTTGGTCTGGATTGCAATATCCAACTCTCGCTCCGCCCTCAATGGCTAAGTTGCACAAAGTCATTCTGCCTTCCATGTCCATAGCCTCCACCGCAGGCCCTGTGAATTCATAGGCATAGCCAACACCGCCGTTAACTCCCAGCCTATTTATATAGGCAAGAGCGGCATCCTTTGGAAAAACGCCTTGTTTAAGGCTTCCCGTGAACTTTATTTTGCGAACTTTGAGCGGTGCCATTGCCAAGGTTTGGGTTGCAAGCACATCCGCAACCTGAGATGAGCCTATGCCAAAGGCTACAGAGCCAAATGCTCCGTGCGTTGCCGTGTGGCTGTCCCCGCAAGCTATTGTCATTCCGGGTTGGGTAACTCCTTCTTCCGGGCCAACAATGTGGATAACCCCTTGCTCTCCGGTTTCCGGGCCAAAAAAGCGAATGCCAAAATCCTTGCAATTTTGCTCCAAACGGGCGAACATTTCCTCTGCCACGGAGTCTTTCAAGGGTCTTGAGCGTTCGTCCGAGGTTGTTGGTATAATATGATCCACCGTCGCAAATGAGCGATTTGGGTAAAGAACGGGCAGGCCGTCTTCCCGCAGCATTGAAAAAGCTTGCGGGCTTGTGACCTCGTGAAGCAGGTGCAGGCCTATGAAAAGCTGGTCTTGGCCGGAAGGCAGCTTGCCAACCGTATGTTTTTCATAAATTTTTTGATAAAGCGTTTTTCCCATGGTGGAAATATAGAAACTGATTACTTTCTCTTTGCCGCAAAGAACAATGTAGAGAGCAAAAGTATAACCGATAGCAGGTAAAATATCCTGAGATTTTTAGACCACGCTTCTTCCTGTTCCCATAACAGGTTGTAAAAAGAAGCAAGCAGCGTTTCACAAGATTCCCATGCCCTGGCACGGGCATTGTTCCATTCATCAATATTGCAGGAATCTCCTCTTGAGCAAGTGGCAAGCCAGCGCATTCTAGATGCTATGCTTTTTTCTATTTCGTAAAGAGCGTCTGCGTTTGGAACTTTAATCTTCTGGTTGCTTAAATCGTAAAACAGCTCTTTTGTAGAAGACACAAGGGATTGCTGAATTTCCAGATTATCTTTTGCGGCGTCAAAATTTATTCTCCCAAAAATATATATTCGAGAATCAAGAACCCGGTATTCGGAAATATTGGCAATTATTTGCTCATAGACAAAAGGCGAATTTGTATGCAAACGATAATAAAAATAAGAAAGGACAAGAATTGAAGCAAGAGCAAGAAGCCCTGAAAATAGACTAAAACGCCTGAGCAGCAGTTCTTTCAACATAATTTACCACGCCAAAATATAAATGTATGAATGCAGCCACGGAGCAACGCCGCAGAACAGAACCGCAAGACCTAGAAAAACAAGCATTGTTTTTTGCCACATATAAATTCTGAGCGGCGGCAAATTCTCGCTGCAATCGGCAACCCAAGCTGCTTTTATCACTTGCAAATAATAATACAAAGCTATAACGCTGTTTATGGCGGCAAAGCCAACAAGCACGTAATTGCCTACGGAAGCTGCGCTCGCAAACACCATCCATTTGCCTATAAACCCTGCGAGCGGCGGAATGCCGGCCAAGCTAAACGCAGCTATAGCGAATAAAACTGCGAGCAAGGGACTCTGTTTCGCAAGCCCTTTAAGAGAATCAAAACTCTCCGTACGATTTTTGCCTATTATGCCTATTAAAAAGAACATCAGATAATTTGAAAAAGCGTAAAGGAACAGATAATAAACAAAAGACGGCGCTCCCAACCTAGCCTCGCCGCACAAGCCTACCAAAATGTAGCCGGCTTGCGCAATGGAGCTATATGCCATAAACCTGCGCAGCCTGCTCTGTTTTAACGCGCCTAAGTTGCCAATAAATATGGTTGCCATTGCAAGAGCAGAAAAAATAATCTGGAACTCAGGGCCTAAATTCGCCAAAGGTCCATAAACCAAAACGCCTAAGAATACAAGGGCAACGGCTTTTGAAGTGACGGAAAGATAAGCTGTGATTGGGGTTGGCGCGCCCTCGTAAACGTCTGGGGCCCATGTGTGAAACGGAAACAATGTCAGTTTAAACCCGGCACCCATCACTATGAAAAACACAGCTACCAGCAGCAGGTTTCGGTTTGCGCCGGGATCTTGCGTGGCATTGAAAATAGCCGCATAAGAGAGCGAACCGGCAAAGCCGTATAAATAACTCAGGCCAAACAGCAACACCGCAGTGGCAATTGAACCCATCAAAACATATTTAAGCGCAGCTTCCGAACCTCTGGAAGACGCTTTGTTCCAAGCCACCAAAAAATACATGGGCATGGTCGCAAGCTCCAGGCCAATGAACAGAGACAAAAGCTCGCTCGCCGAAACCACAAGCATTCCGCCAATGGCAACGAATAGCATTGCGGCTAAAAATTCCGGTTTGTTCCTCAAATTATAGCTGCCGCTAAAAACAGATGCAAAAAAGAAAGATAGCAGCAAAAGTTCTCTTATTAAAATTCCAAAACCATTTACATGCCAAGTCAATAGACTTGCGCTTAAACTTGCGTTTTCAAGCCCGCACAGCGAAAATCCGGCATAAAGCAAAAATAAAGCCGCAGATCCCGCACTGGCCACGGTAGAGGAGAGGCGTGCCGAAAACAACCCAATAGCCAAAACCAAAAAAGGCAGCAATATAAATACGCAGTCCAAAATTATAAATGATGACATTAATCGTAATGTAGAAAAAATGTAGTGGCAACCCTTGCGGTTGCCACTACATTTTTCGCCACAATCCCAGTGTCGCGATATGAACCGTAACAGCAACGCCTATTA
>WQTK01000114.1 GCA_009786285.1 Candidatus Fibrimonadales bacterium
CGGCTACCACAACACGCCAAACGGCGCAGTTGGCGATATTGAAAAGGAAGGCTTGGAAGCCGTCTGCTCGGCTTACACACCTGTGCCGGGCGGCGTTGGCCCCATGACAATCGCAACGTTAATTCAGCAGACTGTAGAAAGCGCTAAGGGCTAATGCGCTTCCAGCCAGTTGCCTCCAATGCCCACATTCGCTACAATAGGAACGGAAAGCGGCCATGCGTTTTCCATTTCGTGTTTGATCATTTGCGAAAATTCTTCTGCGCTTTCTTCGGGGCATTCAAAAACAAGTTCGTCGTGAACTTGCAAAAGCATTTTTAGCGGCAGGCTCTCCGTTTCAATTTTTGCGTGCAGCCTGAGCATCGCTTCCATAATCAAGTCTGCCGCACTGCCTTGAATGGGGCTGTTCATAGCCATGCGTTCCGCCATCGCTCGCTCCTGATGGTCGCTCGCTTGCAACTCCGGCAAATAACGCCGCCGCTTTGCTATAGTTTCCACATAGCCGTTTTTCCTCGCATCGTTAACCACTTCTTCAAAATATGTTTTAACTTTGCTGTATAAATTAAAATACCCGTTTATAAATTCAATCGCTTTGGAGCGCGATATGCGCAAATCCCTTGCAAGCCTGAATGCGCTCATTCCATAAATAACTCCGAAATTCACGATTTTTGCGGCAGCCCTAGGGCAGCCGATTTTCTCTGCGGTCGCACCGTGAATATCCATTCCCTGCAAAAATGCGTTTGAAAGCACCGGGTCTGCGCTCAGATGCGCAAGCATTCTGAGTTCTATTTGCGAATAATCAACAGAAATTATTTTCCAGTTTTCCCGGCTTGGCACAAAAGCCGTTCTGATTCTCCGGCCTTCTTCGCTGCGCACAGGAATGTTTTGCAAATTAGGATTCACGCTGGAAAGCCTGCCGGTTGCTGTGCCCCAAGGCAAAAACGTTGTGTGAAGGCAATTGGTTTTTGGCGAGAGCAGTTTTGGCAATGCTTCTGTGTAAGTTGTTTGCAGTTTTTGAAACTCTCTCCAATTTTTTATAGGCTCCAAAATAGGATGCTCGTTTTGCTCCAAAAGCATTTCCAAGGTTTCTGCGTCTGTGCTTGGACCGCTAGCATTCTTTTTTAGCACCGGCAGTTTCAATTTTTCGTATAAAATTTGCGAAAGCTGCTTGGGAGAAGCCAAATTAAAATTTTCCTGCGCTATTTCAAATATTTGCGATTCAAAATCCGCTGTTTTTCTCTGAAGCTCGGAATTGAGGCTGGCAAGAGCCGCCGTATCTATCGCAATGCCTTCCAGTTCCATTTTGTAGAGAACTTTTATAAAAGGCGTTTCCTTGTTTTCAAAAAAATCAAACAGGTTTTTCTTTTTCAATTCTTCTTTTATAACGTTCCACTTTGCGAAAAGCTCGGCGGCGTTGTCCGGCAAATTTTTGTTATGAGTGCTTGGTCTTAAAAGCCACTTGGCTAGCAAGGCATCCCAAAATTTTCCTTTCGGAAAAATATTCAGTTTATGAAAAACATCTTTTGCGTTGCAGAAAATCAATTCCAGATTTTCATTTTCAAAAATTTCCTTGTGAAACGCAATATCTTGAGCTATTTCATAATATTCTTTTTCATTTTTCCCAATGGAAATCGCACCGTTTTCAAAAATCATAAAAGCCAGAATTTTTGCGTCTTTTAAGTCTGCTTCCATTTTTTGCACAGCTTCTGCCGTATCAACAGGAATTTTTATCTCTTGCGCAGCCGGCTCTGGGAGCATTGAAAAAAGCGATGGAACTTCTTCTATGTTCGGCAAAAGCGGAATCAAGCTCGGAATTTCGTATTCTTTAAACAGTTTGAACAGTTCGTCTCTTTTCAGTCCTTCGTATTTCAAATTTTCCAGCGTGTAGCCAAAATCATAATCGCTTCGCAGAGTTACCAGTTTTCTGCTTAAAAAAGCGCTTTCTTTGCCCGCTTCCAAAATAGCTTGTTTTGCTCTCGGCAAGAGCGCCAGGTTTTTATAAATATTTTCCAGAGTGCCGTATTTTGATAAAAGCTCCACCGCGCCTTTAGGCCCTATTTTAGCTACGCCCGGAATGTTGTCGGAATCGTCGCCTACTAAAGAGAGGTAATCCCTCATTTGCTCCGGGTTAACGCCAAATTTTTCCTTTACCTGCTCTGTTCCTACCTCTATTCCTTTTGCGCCTTTTTCAATTTGGTAAATGCGAATTTTGTCATCCACAATTTGCGCCATGTCTTTGTCTTTTGTGACCAAAAACACTGAACAATTTTTTTCGGCAGCGAGTTTTGCTACAGCGGCCATTATATCGTCTGCTTCAAAACCTTCGCAAGCGAGAATTGGAATTCCGCTTTTTTCCAGGCTTTCGTTGAGGGAAGGCATTTGTTCTGCCATTTCCGGCGGCATTGGGCTTCGGGTAGCTTTGTACTGCGTATAAATCTCGTGCCTGAAATTTTTTTTGGCAACATCTTTAACAATGGCAAAATATTCCGGTTTGTGCGTTTTGATTATCCTCAAAATAGCTCCCCAATATCCGTGCAAAAGCGAAACCAACTGCCCCTGCCCGTTTCTCAAAGGGTTTCTGGCATAAGCGTAAAACATTCGAAAAGCAAGCGCAGAGGAATCAATCAGGAATAAACGGTGCATTTAAGAAATTTAGAAAAATTAAAATTCTATATTCCTACTATGCCTCTTCATGTAAATGCTACGGATTTGGAGACTATACTCCAGGTTTTTGACCGGGAACTGCCCGATGCCGGTGTTTTTGCTTTTGGGTCTCGCACTGCGGAATCCGAGCCAAGCCCTGAAGCTGACTTGGATTTGGCGATTGTGGGCGGGCACGCAATATCTTTGGAACGCATGATTACCATAGAACGCTCGCTCTCGGAATCGGGATTGCCTTTTGCTGTGGATGTGTTCGACTTTGCGAAACTAACCAGCAAATTGAAAAATCTTATTGAAAAGGAACGCATAGTTGTAAAGGAAACAAAGAGAGGATAATCATGGCTATAGCAAGTGGCATTTTAGGACTTTTTTTCACGCTCGCAATTCCGCTTTTGATTTACGCCGCACCGCATCTAGGCCAAAAAGAATTGATCGCGAATTTGGATTTGCGCCTACCGTTTTGGCTTTACCTGCTCCAATTTGCCCTTGGGCTTGGGCTTGCGATTAACCTTGCAAAAGATTTTAAAGCGTGGGTGAAACCCCATGCCCCAAGCATCAAGTCCATTGCTCCGGTAGGCGTGGTTGCCGCGCTGGCTCTTTTCGTTTGCCTGGCCTGGGTTGAGCCAAGGCACAGAGTTCAGAGCGACGAGAGTATTTTTTTATCCATTGCGCAAAATATGTATGCTGGCCAAGTAGCCGGTTCTTGCGATGAGGGAGAGTTTGCCGAGAACGGGCATTTGGATTGCCAAAAAAGCGTGCATAATTTCAAAACAAAAGGCGAATCTTTTTTATACGCAATGGGCATTCCTATTTTGGGGCATGATTTAAGATGGGCTTTTCCGCTTCACATATTTTTGCTTTTGGCAACTATTTTTTTGCTGTTCTTTGCTGTGCGCGCATGGACTTCCAACGATGGTTTGGCATTCTTGACCGCTGCGATTTTCGCCGCCCAGCCCACAACGCTTTTCCAGTTTCGCTCCACATCGGTTGAGCCTCTTTACACATTTCTTTTTGCCCTGAGCATTTTTTTATGGAAGTGGGCATGGGACAGGAACACCGTAAAACACTGGGTTTTGCTGGGGCTTGTTTTGGCATTTTTTGCGCAAACAAGGCAAGAAACGGTATTTTGCCTAGGCGCATTCGTAGTTATCTCCTTTTTTAAAATGTATAACTCTCAACTCTCAACTCTCAACTCTCAACTAAAAAAAGTTCTTCTTTCTCCGTTTCCGGTTTTTTTATTCGTTATTTCTTTTTTCTGCATTCCGGTGCTTTTGACCATAAGCTACTATCAAGGCTATAATTTTCAGGGTGGCGAGTTTGCGGCGCATGGGCATTTTTTTAATAATGTGATGCAAGCGTGGAAAACAAGTGTTAGCACTGATCTGGATAAGGGGTTGCTTAGAAATCCGTTTTTGAGTTCGTTCAGCATTTTAACCGCTTGCGGAATAATTTTACTGATAGTTTTTGCGATAAAAGGGCAGCATCGCAATATATTATGGTTCTTCCTGTTTTATTTTTTGCAAATATTTATGGTTTTGGAAAACGTTTCGGGAGATATGACCATTGAGATAAACCAGAGATACACGCTTATCGCGTTTCCGGCTATGGCGTTTTTCTGCGCATTTTTCATAGACAAGGCGAGTATGCTTTTGCCCAAGGAGAATCGGCTGTTTTTTGTGCTTGCGAGTGCGGCTGTTTTGTGGGGAAACACTTTGAGATATAGCGAAAGCTTTGAAAAAAACATAATGTACAACAGAAATCATTTAACAACAGAAGAAGCGGAAATTCATAAATGGCTGAAAAAGGAGCCGGAGAAAAACCGCATATTTGTGTATGCGAGGCCGTGGCATTTTATAGGCTACGGAATAAGCGCTATTCATTATAGTTCATTGAATCCGCAAAGGCTGCAATCTCTTTTGCAAAAATACAATGGCGAGGTTTATTATGTAAAGGGCTTGGATTGCTGGGACAGCCAGACTTTTCATAAAAAAGCCGTTGAGCATCGCATAGCCACAGTGTGCGACCGCTTTGAGCAAAATTACCCTATGGACATAGTTTTCAATACGGTTATCACAAACAATTACCGGCTTGTTGTCGCAAAGCTAAAAGAACAGGGTGCGGCTTCCCAGCTTTTTGCTCCGCAAGAAGTGAGTGTTGAATTACCGGAGAATGCAGAGTGGCTTGGCATGCCTTTTGAGCACAGCCAGGAAT
>WQTK01000115.1 GCA_009786285.1 Candidatus Fibrimonadales bacterium
TGGTGTTCACCAACGTTTTGTAGGGGCAATGCGTGCATTGCCCTTTGTGAAATGATTTATTGCATATTGCAAACATTGTGAATTTTGCAAATTTTGGAAATCCTGAAAACTCAGGCCAATTCTGGTTCAGACAAAAGGGTTGTGCAGAAAAAATCAAGGAATTGACGTAAAAAGTGCAAAAAATGTAAACATATGTTTGCAAAATGCAGGTGTTTTGTTTTTTTTGTGCTTTTTTCTGAAAAATAATGCTATATTTATAGTGGAAAATAAAACTAGGAGTTTTTATGGAGAAAAAGACATTGCCTTGCAAAGTTGTATCTGCCAGTAAGCCTAAAAGACTTTCAAAGGCAGGGAAATGGTTGAAAGCTCACCCGAATGGCTTGGGCGGACGAATACTGGATATGAAAGCCGTTATGAGGTAATATGCGCTATTTTTTGGATACGAATGTTCTATTTTTACGCATTATGAATTTCGCAAATTCCGTAAATTTTAAACCCTAAGTTTCTTTAGCCTTTTTTCTTGCGAATCTCTTTCCCTGAGAGGGCGGGAATTCAAAGCTTAATTTTCCTTTTTTGTCCATTTTCAGAAAAGCATCGAAAAGACGGCGTGTTTTTGCGGAGCGAAATCCTTTTATCAATTCGGTTTTTTCACCGGAAAGCATGGCTTTTATGTGCTCAGAACTCAAAGTTTTGCCTAAAATGCTCTTTGTCACTCGCAACCCGGTGCCGGAAACGAAAGCCGTTAAGGTCTCGTAAACCGGCGCGCCGTCCACCGGAGAATTTCCTATGGGAGTCATTGTGCTGAAATCCAAATTCTCAGTTGCGGACAAATCTTCAAAAACGAACTCTATCTTGTTTTTTTCGTTTAAAATCAAAGCTGCGCTAAATTCCTTGCCTTTTTTTGAGCGAAATCCTTCCAGAGGGCCAAGCTTTTTCTTCTCCAAAAGCTCCGCCACTTCCGCTAAAGACATATGCCTGCCGCCTAAAATTTTCCTTATTCTTACGCCGCTATCGGTCTCATAGTTGGAAACAGTCTCGTGTATTTGCTGCCCCGCAGCTTCCGCAACAGCTTCTTTCTTTGTATCGCTCTCTTTGAAATTCTTTATTTTTTCCACCATTTGAGAAGTTAAATCCTCAATGTCGCGCATAAAATCACTTCTGGAAACCTGGCCTTTTTCCATTAAACCCAGCTTGTACTCCCATTCGCCCGTAAGCTCCGGGCTGGTTAAGTTTTCTATTTGCATGGAAGCCGCCATGTTTATCAAATCAAAAGCCTTTCCCGTTGGCAAAAGCTCTTTGCCGTCTCTTGCCAAATATTTATCGGTGATTAGTTTCTCTATTGTCGCCGCTCTTGTAGCCGGGGTTCCTAAGCCTCGCTCCTTCATGGCATCGCGCAGTTCTTCGTCTTCTATGAGCTTGCCTGCGCTTTCCATAGCAGAAAGCAGAGTGCTTTCCGTGTAGCGCGCCGGTGGTTTTGTTGAGTCTTCCGCCATTTCTATTGTTTTTGCGATAGGTTTTGCGTCCGGCGAAGAGAGCTTGGGCATAATGTCGTCTTCTTCTTCGCTTTTGCCATAAACTGCTTTCCAACCAGGATTTTTAAGGATTTTTCCTTCCGAAACAAAGGTTTCGCCTTCAACGATTGTGGTGCGAGTTGTGTGCAAATATTCTGCGGCAGGGTAAAAAACAGCCACGAATCTATTGCATATCAGGTCAAAAATCTTGCGCTCGGCTTCGCTTAGAGAGCCAGGAACTTTGCCCGTTGGAATTATGGCATGGTGATCGCTGACTTTTGCGGTGTTGAATATTCTGGGGTCTTTATGCACATAGTTGTTTTTGAGAGCTAAATCCGCATGTTTTGCGATGCCTCCGGTCAAGGCTCCCATTGTTTTTTTGACGGTCGCAACGTAGTCGTCCGGCAGAAATTTGCTGTCTGTTCTGGGATATGTGGTGAGCTTATGCCGCTCGTAGAGGGCTTGGGCTATTTGCAAGGTGGTTTTTGCGGAAAAGCCAAAACGGTTGTTTGCGTCTCTTTGCAAAAAAGTCAAATCGTAAAGAGGAGGGCATTTTTGCGAAACCTGCTTGGATTCTTCCTCAACGCTTCCCGGTTTCCCTTCGCATTTCTTTAAAATGGACTCTGCGTCCTCTTTTTTCCATATTTTTGGGGAATTCTCTTTTGTCCACTTTCCAAAGTAAAATTCATCTTTGTCTTGAAACTCGGCGGTTAAAGTCCAAAAAGCTTGCGGAACAAAGGCCATTCTGCTTTCTTCTCTTTTTACAATCAGGGCAAGCGTTGGAGTTTGCACTCTGCCGCAGGGGGTTAATTGAAAGCCTCCGAATCTGCTGTTGTATGCGGTTAGCCCTCTGGAGCCGTTTATGCCAACAAGCCAGTCCGCTTCGGAGCGTGAGAGAGCCGCAGACTGAAGGTTTTTCATTTCCTCGTTTGAGCGCAAATGTTCAAAGGCTTCTTTTATCGCTGTCTGGGTCATGCTTTGCATCCAGAGTCTTTTTATTACTTTTTCGCCTTTGCCGGCCTCGTGCTCCATAATGTAATGAAATATGAGTTCTCCTTCGCGCCCTGCGTCGCAGGCATTTATTATTGTGCCTATATCTTTGCGGCGAATGAGCTTGCCCAAGGCGGTTAAGTGAGCTTTGGTATCCGGCAGAGCGGTTAGCAAGAATTTTTTTGGAATTATCGGCAAGGTAGCCATGTTCCATGTTTTATACTGTTCGCCCATGTCTTTAGGGTCTGATATGCCAACCAGATGCCCCAATGCCCAAGATATTATAGTGCCTTCGCTTTCCAAATAAGCTTTTTCCTTGTTAAACTTGCCACCCAGCGCTTTAGCCAAATCACTAGCCACGCTTGGTTTTTCTGCGATTACAAGGTTTTTTTGCACATTTTCGGTGCTTTTCTTCATAGTAGGGAAGAATGTAGTAAAATTCTTTTTGCTCCTGCGATGGAGTACCCTTCATCTTTAAGGTAGTGGTGGATTGTTTTCAGCCGGCCTATGGAATCTGAGTCATAGCGTCTTTGAAGCCCGGTGGTGCGGCTCGGTTTTAAGTAAAAATTGAACTCTTTTTCCCAGAAACGCAATGTATGGGCAGCGACTTGCAGCATTTTAGCAACATCGCTAACACGGACCGGAATATCGCTGTTTTGATAAATCATATTAATGGTAATGCAAAAATCGTGCCATTTTTGCTATAACAGATAATAATTATGATTTAACATAATGCTTAATGGCATCTCTTAAAGCTGAGAATATCTTCATCAGCTCGTTCTCGTCCTCTTCCAAAATAGTCACACGGAAGCCTTGCAAATCGCAACAGAAGCTGCTCATGGGCACAACGCAAATTCCGGTTGCTCCCAAAAGATAATAAACAAAGCGGTAATCAGGGCTAACGCCTTTGCACCATTCCTCAACCTTTGCTTTTATTTCAGGATTTTCAATCGGAAGAGTTTGCTTGCCGTTCAAAACGCCTTCTTTGAAGATTATGGAATTGTAAAACGCACCGTAAGTAGGGTTGAACATAAGTTCCGGAACCTCGCTCAGGATATCGTTGATTATCTTGCTGCGCCGGCCTATTTGCTCGTTCAGTTTTTTCCGGTGCTCTTCAAAGCGAGGGTCGCCCAGTATCAGCGGCAGAGCCAACTGCGGAAGCGTTGTGGAGCAAACCTCTATCATCTTTGCGTTATCCAGCGCACTGCAAAATGCGGAGAATTCCGGGTTTTTGTCTCTGTTGTAAAATTCCATCCAGCCGCAGCGCGAGCCTGGCCACGGGACTTCTTTTGAAAGCCCTTTCATCGCAATGCCGGGAACGTCTTCCACGTATTCGGAAAGCGCGTAAGACCTTGCGTCGTTATACACAATCTTGTTATATACCTCGTCTGATATAACGAATACGCCGTATTTTTTCGCTATCTGGATTATTTTTTTCAAGCTCTCCTGCGGATATACCATGCCTGTAGGGTTATCCGGGTTTATTATCAGTATGCCTGCTATGTTTGGGTTATATTTAACTTTGTTCTCAAGCTCTTCCAGGTCTGGGTACCAGTGGTTGGCAGGGTCCAGCTTGTAGGTTATGGGGTCTGCGTGGGCGTGTGCTGCTTCTGCGGAACTGTGAGTACTGTATGCCGGAGATGGGCCTATTACCCTGCTTGTTATGTCCAGGAGATGGTAGGTTGTGGAGATTGCGTCTCCAAGTCCGTTGAAAAACAAAATGTCTTCGGGCGCGATTTTAACTCCGTTAAGGGCATTGGTTTGTTTGCAAATAAATTCCCTTGTGGCTTGCACTCCTTTTGAAGGGCAGTAGCTGTAAGAACTGTTCTGTTGCGTCAAATTTGCCATTATATCTTTTATCCAGGCGGGCAATTGGCATTTTTTCTCTATTGGGTCGCCTATGTTTTCCCAATGAATGTTTAAACCAAGCGGAATAAGCTGGTTCGCCTTTTTCACTATTTCGCGAATTTCATACTTAAATTCCTTTGAGCCGTCAGAAAGAAGTTTTTTACGCATGGGAGGAAATATAGATAAATGTTAATTTTGATGCGGCTTATAACATTTCGGTCAGCACATTTACTATGTTACTGTTAAACCCAAAACCAGGAGAGAGCCTATGAAAGACCTCAAAACACTCGGATTTGCTGTTTTAAGCACCATAATAATGGCAGCTTGCAGCAGCGACAGCAATTCCGATGATCCATCCTCCAGCAGCAATCTTGACCTCAGCAGTTCAAGCAATGTTGCTCCCCCAACCAGTAGCTCAAGCAGTGAAACGGTGGTAGTCCCCGACCCCAGCAGCTCAAGCAGCGAAACGGTGGTAGCCCCAGACCCCAGCAGCTCAAGCAGCGAAACGGTGGTAGTCCCCGACCCCAGCAGCTCAAGCAGCGAAACGGTGGTAGTCC
>WQTK01000116.1 GCA_009786285.1 Candidatus Fibrimonadales bacterium
GAAAAATTCCTGACCGTGCCTGCGAACCTTGATTCTTATATTGAGAATGCGCTCAGACCCATGCTGGATGCCGTAGGCAGCCACCCTGCTATTATGTGCTGGGAGGTATTCAACGAACCGGAAGGCATGACGACTGAGCATGGTTGGTCGACAAAAAAAATAAGTCACAGCCATGTTATGAGGTTTACGAATAAAATTGCAGGGGAAGTGCATCGCAGGACTAAAAAAATGGCATCCACCGGAATTCATAATTATAGCCAAGGCGAGCGAAACAGGTACACAACAGCGAAACTTATAGCCGCAGGCGGTGATAACGATGGACATCTCGATTTTTATATGGCACATTACTATCCGGAATACGGAGGAACCAGCGAATCTCCATTTCATAATAAGGCAAGCTTTTGGGGCTTTGACAAACCCATACTCATAGGCGAATTCCCTGCTCAAAGTTGGGGGCCAGGCACTGGGTATAGCGTAGCTCTGAGCGGCACAGCCATGACTATAACCGCCGCTTTTGAATATGCCTACAGTAACGGCTATGCCGGCGCAATGAGTTGGTCTATGACGGAAGGCAATACTGCGAAATTTGGCAATTTCAATACAACCAAACCCGCTTTGGAAAATCTATACGCCAATCATAAAAGCGATATAGAAGTTTGCACTGCAAAAGGCGCGTCTTGTACCCCGGCAACGCCAAGCTCAAGCAGCAAGGCTTCAAGCAGCAGCTCCTCTACTCCCAGCAGCAGTTCGGTTGCGCCCAGCAGCAGTTCCTCTAAGCCAAGCAGCAGTTCGGTTGCTCCATCCAGCAGCTCCTCTAAGCCAAGCAGCAGCTCCATTGCTCCATCCAGCAGTAGCATAAGTAACAGCAGTAGCAGCAGCAACAACACAACTCCTATTTTATCGCAGACTTATCCGCAGGGTGAGGCTGTTTTGCAATACTATAATTTACAAGGGCAACCCCTTGGTTATGTGAAACCAAAAAAGCCTGGTCTTTATATTGCGAAAAATATTAAAACCGGGCAAATTCAAAAAGTGCCAGTCAAATAACCGGAGGTCTCATGAAACACTTTTTCTTCCTTCTTATGCTAACACTCGCCTCAATTCCCGCTTTTGCCGCCAAATACGAAGCCGAATCTGCTGCCCGCACAGACAACGCTACTGTAGTTGGAACTTATGTAGAAATGAGAGAGGGCAACTTAACATTCACAGTCAATGCTTCCAGTGCAGGAATGCATGAACTCATTGTTAACTATAAACAAGACAACGATACGAAAAAAGAACAAAACCTTGTTGTTAATGGAGCTAATGTTGGCATTCTCACTTTCCCTAGATCTGCCACTTGGACAGACCTGAAAAGCGTAGTATCTTTAAATACAGGGTCTAATACGGTGGCTATAACAAAAAACTGGGGCTGGGTTGATATTGACTACATAGAGATAAACCCATACCAAGCCACGCCTTTTGACTTGGATAAAAATCTTGTAAATCCAAACGCAACAAATGCGGCAAAAGAAATGTTCGCATTTATGCAAGCAAACTTTCAGAAAAAAGTTATCAGTGGAGTTATGACCGGCGATGTTTTAAGCGGAAATAACGCAATGACCATAAACAGCCAAACAGAAGTTTCGCATATTCGTTCAAAATCCGGCAACAAAACTCCGGCTCTAGTTGGTTTTGACTTTATGCACGGAACGGGAAAAGAATACAATGACGCAAGTGGCGGCTGGTTCCTTAATTATACGAATGCAACAATCTCTATGGCAAAAGAACTTTACCAAAGAGGCGGAATACCAGCATTTTGCTGGCATTGGAGAGACCCGCTTAAAAATACAAAAGGCTTTTACAGTCCATCAAGCAGCGGAGATGTAACAGATTTCAATTTAACAAACGCCTGCACAAACACAAGCTGCACAGCTTGGAACACAAGTTCAAATGAATACAAAGGAATCATAGAAGACATAGATAAAGTTGCTGATTATCTAAAAGAATTGCAAACTGCCGGTGTTCCTGTTTTGTGGAGACCAGTTCACGAAGCCTCAGGTGGATGGTTCTGGTGGGGAGGTAAAGGTGCGGCAGCATTCAAGCTTTTATACAACCTTCTCTATGACCGTTTAACAACCCATCACGGCTTGAACAATCTTATATGGGTATGGAATTCCGAAGGCGCAGACAAAGATTGGTATCCCGGAGATAATCGTGTGGATATAATAGGTCGTGATTTTTATTACAATCCGCAATCAACGGTTAACTATGCTTCTCTAATTGGCGAATTCGAGAAATTGAAAAATTTATTCGGAACAAAAAAGATGCTTTCTCTTTCAGAAAACGGCTCTGTGCCAGACCCGGATAATTTAGTTAGTGACAATGCCGGTTGGTCTTACTTTATGCCTTGGTATGGCACTTTTGTAACGCAATCAACTTCCGATGCCATGTGGAGCAAAATAATGAATCACGATTATGTGATAACGCTGGAAGAAATGCCAGGATGGACAGGTGAAACAACCCCCATCACAGCAAAGCCTGCTCATGCCGCAAGCATTGACTTGAAAACCCTTGATTTCTCAAAGGCAAAAGTTTATGATATTCACGGAAAAAGAATTTTCGCAAACAATATGACGCAGCTCAAAAGCGGCGTCTATATTGTGAAAATCAATGGAATGTCGTTTAAAGTTCCGGTTCGGTAAGGCTCAATACCTGTAATTCTCGGCCTTGTATGGGCCGTTCACCTCAACGCCTATGTAATCCGCTTGCTCCTTTGTCAACTTGGTGAGTTCAACGCCAAGCTTGTCCAAATGCAAACGTGCTACCTTTTCGTCCAGAATTTTTGGCAAAGTATAAACTGAGCCGTTTTGGTATTTTACGCCGCTAACGGTTTTTTTGCCCTGAGCACTTAGCCACAAGTCAATTTGAGCTATGGTCTGGTTAGTGAAGCTTGCGCTCATCACAAAACTTGGATGGCCTGTAGCACAACCCAAATTCAGCAAGCGGCCTTCTGCCAAAACCAAAACACTATGACCGTCTTTGAAAATCCACTCATCGTATTGAGGCTTGATATTCTTCTTTTCCACACCCCTGATTCTCTTTAAGCCGGCCATGTCAATTTCATTGTCAAAATGGCCAATGTTCCCGACAACGGCGCGGTGCTTCATCTTTTCCATGTGCTTTGCCAAAATTATATTGGTGTTGCCCGTGGTTGTGACAAATAAATCTCCAATCTCAACAACGCTCTCCAAACGGCGAACTTCGTAGCCTTCCATGCTGGCTTGCAATGCGCAAATAGGATCAATCTCGGTTACAATAACTCTTGCTCCCTGCCCTCGCAAACTCTGGGCGCAGCCCTTTCCAACATCGCCATAACCGCAAACAACTGCGATTTTGCCTGCAATCATAACATCGGTGGCACGGTTAAAACCATCTATCAAAGAATGGCGGCAACCGTAAAGATTGTCAAATTTTGACTTGGTAACAGAATCGTTTACATTTATGGCCGGGAAAGGAAGCTCCTTCTTTTTTGCCATTTCGTAAAGACGGTGAACGCCCGTGGTTGTTTCTTCCGAAACCCCTTTTATAGAGTCGCGAATTTTTGTCCAATGTTTTGGATTTTTATCGAACTGCTTTTTGCAAAGCGCAAGAAACACGCCCCATTCCTCGCTATCGGTTTTCGGGTTGAACACAGGAACTTTGCCTGCGCTTTCAAACTGCGAACCGCGAATCACCAGCATGGTTGCGTCTCCGCCATCGTCTAAAATAAGATTTGGGAGTTTTCCGCCCGGAAAAGCCATTGCTCTTTTCGTGCATTCCCAGTATTCTTCCAGAGTCTCGCCTTTCCAGGCAAAAACGTTAATGCCGTTTGGTTTTTGCGACGTGCCGGTTTTGCCAACCGCTACTGCTGCGGCAGCATGGTCTTGGGTACTGAATATGTTGCAGCTTACCCATTGCACCTCCGCACCCAGCTCAAGGAGCGTTTCAATAAGAACCGCAGTCTGGATGGTCATGTGCAGGCTGCCCATTATGCGGGCCCCCTTTAATGGTTGCTTGCCTTTATATTCCTTGCGAAGAGCCATCAGTCCCGGCATTTCTGTTTCTGCCAGATCAATTTCTTTTCGTCCCCAGTCTGCCAGGGAGATGTCAGCGACTCTGTATTCCAAGTTCATTTGAACCTCTAGTTACCTGTTAGAGCAATCAATAAAACAGTTGCTACGAAAATCACGGAAACAATGATGAATTCCACAGGATTCTCTATTATAGCTTCTTTTGCCGGAGGTGCTGGAGGTGCTTCCGGCACGGGAGCTGGCGCAGGAGCAGGCTCTGGCACTACTGCCGCGGTGTCTGCGGGAGCCTCAGGAGCAGGCGCTGCAGTTGCTGCTTGCGCAGTATCTGCGGCAGGAATTGCCTGCCCGGAATCTGCGGCAGGAATTGCTTCTGCGGCCGGTGCGACTTGAGCTGTGGAATCTAGCGCCGGCACTGCTGCTGGAGCTTGTGGCGCAGGGTCTTGGGCAAAAGCACAAATTACAGACATTGCGGCCAAAAAGGAAATGCGTTTCAACATGAGTTCTCTCCTAAAAATATCAGGTATAAATATAGAAAATTATCTGTCTGGCTCTGCTTGCACGGCGGTTATTGCTATGGTATAAACAATATCGTCCACTAAAGCGCCTCGAGAAAGGTCGTTAACCGGTTTTGCAAGACCTTGGAGCATAGGGCCAATGCTTATGGTGTTCGCGCTGCGCTGAACGGCTTTATAGGTTGTGTTGCCCGTGTTCAAATCCGGGAATACGAATACCGTTGCTCGGCCTGCGATGTGGCTGTCCGGGGCTTTTGTCCTGGCTACGGATTCCATTATTGCGGCGTCATATTGCATGGGGCCGTCAATTTCAATATCAGGGCGAAGCTCTTTTACTTTTTGCGTGGCCTTTTTCACCTTGTCAACATCTTCG
>WQTK01000117.1 GCA_009786285.1 Candidatus Fibrimonadales bacterium
AGCGGAAATCACCATTTTAAATCCCTCGTGCGTAAATAAAACATTTCCGGAATATTTTAAAGAGTTTGAGAGATTACACACTTTCCCAGAGCAGCATACAATCACCGCTTCAGCGTCTTGTACTTAATCGGCCTCGGATTGTCTGCGTCAACTCCCATGCGCTTGTGGTAATCGACTTCGTAATCGGTCCAGTTGCCTTCAAACCACACCGCTTTGGAATCGCCCTCAAACGCTAAAATGTGCGTCGCAATGCGATCTAAAAACCACCTGTCGTGAGAAATAACCACTGCGCAACCGGCAAAGTTCAAAATAGCCTGCTCAAGCGCTTGCAAAGTTTCAATGTCCAAATCGTTGGTCGGCTCATCAAGCAAAAGAAGATTGCCCGGAGTCTGAAGATTCTTTGCCATCAAAACACGATTGCGCATTCCGCCGGAAAGCTGCGAAAGCTTCTTTTGCTGGTCGCTGCCGGTAAAATTAAAAAGACCGCAATACGCACGAGCATTCAGCTTTCTATCGCCAATTATCAAATCTTCCCTGCCGCCGGAAATTTCCTGGAAAACAGTGTTGCTATCATTCAAAGATTCTCTCCCCTGTTCCATCGAAATTATTTCCACAGTCTCGCCAAGCTTGAACGAACCGCTGTCGGGTTTTTCCTGGCCAAGAATCATTCTGAACAAAGTTGTTTTTCCTGCGCCGTTCGGCCCGATTATTCCAACAATGCCGGAGCGAGGCAACTGGAAATTCAAGTTATCGTAAAGCAATTTATCGCCATAGCCCTTTGAAATGTCTTTTGCCTCCATAACAACATCGCCAAGCCGTTTGCCGTTCGCAATTGCAATCTGCGCAATCTTGTACTGTTCCTTTTTATCCTGGCTGAGCAATTCTTCATACGCTTTCAAGCGCGCTTTGGATTTTGCCTGCCTCGCTTTTGGGCTGGACTTCACCCACTCCTGCTCCCTTGCGAGCCGCTTTTGCCTGTCGCTCTCGCCCTTCTCGTCTTTGCGCATTCTCTCAAGCTTCTGATCCAGCCACTCTGCGTAATTGCCCTGCCACGGAATTCCGCGTCCATGGTCAAGCTCCAAAATCCAGCCGGTTACATTATCCAAAAAATACCTATCGTGAGTCACTAAAATCACCGAGCCTTTGTATTCCTTCAAATGCCGCTCCAGCCATGCCACGGACTCCGCATCCAAATGGTTTGTCGGTTCGTCCAGCAAAAGCAAATCCGGTTCTTCAAGAAGCAGGCGGCAAAGAGCCACTCTGCGTTTTTCGCCTCCGGAAAGGTTTGTGACCTGCCAGTCGCCGGGCGGGCAGCGCAGGGCATCCATTGCTATTTCCACCGAGCGTTCCAAATCCCAAAGATTTTCAGCATCAATTTTATTTTGCAGCCTTTCCATCTCTTCGGAAAGCTTTTCCATTTTTTCGCCTTCAGCCTCACCCATAAGCATGGCAACTTCGTTGTAGCGGTCTAAAATTTTTTGCTTTTCGGCAACAGCCACCATAACATTTTCCTTAACGGAAAGCTCTTTGCTGAGCTGCGGCTCCTGAGGCAGGTAGCCTGCGGTGCGGCCGTTTTCTATCCAAGCCTCACCCTGAAAGTCTTTGTCTATGCCGGCCATTATGCGGAGCAGCGTTGATTTTCCGCTGCCGTTAGTGCCGATTATGCCGATTTTAGCGCCGTAATAAAAGCTCAAAGAAATATCTTTAAGAACCTCTTTATCGGGCGGATACTTTTTGCACACCTTGTGCATGTAAAAAACGAACTTTTCAGGAGTTTTGTTGTCTGCCATAGGGAGGAAGTTAGAAATTTCTACATTACTTCCAATGTTTCGCGTTCTATGTACATTGTTGATTTGCGTTTCCTCGCTGTTCGCGGCAAATAATGCCAAAAGCGAGCCTGTTTTGCTGGAATCAATAGCCGCCGTTGTGGATGGCAAGGTTATCCTGCGCTCGGATTTAATGGTGCAAATGTATCAATACCAATCCACGCCGGGGTTTTTGCAACTGCCGGAGAGCGAGCAAATGAGAAGAGTTTTAGACAAAATAATAGAAGAAAAGGTTTTGCTCTCCCGTGTTTCCAGAGATTCCATAACGGTTGACGATTCTGAACTTTCGCAAAGAGTTGATACACATGTAAAAAACCTAGCCGCCAGGCAAGGCGCAACTGTAGCAACTCTTGAAAAGGCCATAAAGCAACAGCTTGGAATTAGCATGGCGCAGTACAGGGAAAAAATAATGGAACGTTTCAAAGATGAAATGCTCCTGTCTCGCATCCGGCAAAAGCACATTGGCATAATAAACCCAACAAGAAAAGAAGTTGAGGAATTTTACGCTGTTTACAAAGACAGCATACCCCGCCAATACGACTGCCTTTTATACAGCACAATAAGCATACCTGTGGAGCCAAGCAGCCAAATATCAGATTCCGTTAAAAACGCGGCTCTCGCAATTATAGATTCCTTGGATAGAGGCGTGCATTGGGCAGTGCTAGCCAAAAACCATTCCCAAGATTTTTCAATCGACACTTCCGCTTATGTGCGCAGAGGCGTTGGAGAGGCAGATTACGAAAGGACAGCCATGAGGCTAAGCATTGGCGAGTGGACGGACCAGCCTGTTTTGACAAAGGAAGGCTGGAACATAATAAGGCTTTTGGGAAAAAAGGATGATGGCATAAAAACAGCGCGCATACTCCTCAAAACACACCCGTCCAAAGCGGATTCGCTTAACGCTTTGCACAAGCTCGACTCCTTGAAAAGCGAAATTGAAAAGGGGAAAATAAGTTTTGCGAAAGCTGCGGAACAATTCAGCAAAGACACTGAAACCTCTTACAGGGGCGGAAGCTTTGGCTGGCAGGAGAGAAAATTTATTGAATCTGTTCACTCTAAAATAATATCCTCATTAATCTCAGGCGAAATTTCAAAGCCGGAGATGATGGATGGCTCTTACAGAATTTTCCGCTTGGACAGCGAAGCGCAGGCAAGGGAATACAATTTGGAAGAGGACTACAATATCATCGAAAATATGGCATCTTCTTTTATGTCAAACAAAAAGCTGCAATCTCTAATAGACCAGTGGAGAAACGAGGTTTACATAGAGGTAAGGTTGTAAGCAGCATTTACTATATTTATGCTGGAATGCGATTTTTTTTGATACTTTTTTTAGTTACCTTGGCTTTTGCCCAAGAACAGGAGCAAAAAAGCGAAGCTGACAAGCGGGCTGAATTGCTTGGAACTATCAACGTTTCCAGAGTCCACTCGCTTGACGATGTCAAAGGCTCTTACAAAAGCCCGAGAAAAGCCATGTTTGCGTCCCTGCTGGTGCCGGGTTCTGGCCAGTTTTATGTTGGCGGCCAGTCCAGATATATAAGAGGGACATTTTATTTGGCAGAAGAAATAGCCTTGATTACCGGCTTATACTGGCATTCCATGTATAAATACGACAAACAGGTGAAAAAATACAGAAATTTCGCAAAAGCGCATTTTGACATAGGCAAATACGAAGAAGCTATGAGTGGAATTTCCGTTTACGAGCAAGCGAACAGAGATATTTTCCAAATGAACTACGGCTCTGAAAGAGAAAACTATTGCAAAGCTGTTTATGGCCCAAAATCAATAGGCATGAATAGCGAATGCGTTCCTATTGAGAGTGGATATTATTTTTACGAAAAGAACTACCCTTATGTTAAGTCGTTTGACAATCCCTCGGCATTTTACAGAGCAATCGCAAGCGAAGATTTTGTGCTGGGCTGGGAAGACGTATTGCCAAATCCCATAGCGGAAACCGAAATCAACGATGGAAAATTTGTTTTGCTGGGGGAATCCAAAAATTACAAAGAATACGTTTCCATGCGCAAAAAAGCAACCGATTTGGCAGACCGGCAAGCTATTTTCATAGGCGTGATAATTTTAAACCACATTGTTTCCGCTGTGGACGCCGCTCTCTCCGCAAAAGCGCACAACAACAGCCTTTACGAAGAAAAAATTTCCTTTTTGGACAAAATCCGCCTAAACAGCAACTTCACCGCCGGCGAAAACTTCAGAGCAGAAACCGGGATAATGTATGTCTTTTAATCATGTTAATCCTTTAATCCTGTTAATCATGGTTCAGACAATAATATACTCCCAAACCGTCATTTCCATTGATGAAAATTTGTCCAGAAACAAGGATAAAAGTTTGGTGCTGGCAATAGCGGCTTCTGCCGTGCTGCCGGGCGCAGGGCATTATTATTTGGGAGAAAACTCAAGAGCTGCCGCATTTTTCTGGGTAGACGCCGCTTTGTGGGTTGCCGCAGGAACAACGTGGCTTTACGGAGATAGCCAACTGGAAAACGCAAGAGGCTATGCAGTTAAGCATGCCGGCGCAGAAGGCGCGCCTAAAAACCTCGATTTTTTAAGCGTTATGGGAGATTACAGAAGCAGAGGCGGCTCCCTTTACCAAAACTCCAGCCCCGATAACAATGAAGACTACAACCAGGCTATGATCAGATCCGGGCTTGCCATAGACCGTGATTACCCTTATGAACGAGGCTACATTTGGGACTGGGGCTCAAGCGACAACCCGGAAACCACGGCGAGAATGGCAGAATACAACGATATGCTAAAACGCCACCGCATAGCGAAAATAGCCTTTCAGGTTTCGTTGGGGGCAATGGCTTTAAACAGAGTTTTGGCAATACTGGACGCAATGCGAATTCACAAGAAAACATCCGCAAATTTTTCGCAACTTCGGTTTATTCCATTTGCAACACCAGAACACTCCGGCTTTTTTGTGGATTATGGGTTCTGAAATTCTTTCCGTGCGCAATTTGTCAGTGGCTTTTAACGGAGTGCAAGTTACAGACAGAGTTTCTTTTAATATTTCAAACGGAGAAATTTTTGCCCTTATGGGAGAATCCGGTTGCGGAAAAAGCGTAACCGCTATGGCAATTCCCAGCCTTTTACCATG
>WQTK01000118.1 GCA_009786285.1 Candidatus Fibrimonadales bacterium
CAACACCACTCGCTTTGGAAGCAAAAACTATGGCGGCTATGTTGACGCTAAAAAAGACAAAGATATACAGAGCAGACGCCCAGAACGCACCAGAAGATCCACCGGATTTATGAATTCTTACTATCCTGAGAATATGCTGCAGTTTGGCTTGAACAATTTTTCCGAAAACATGTCTTTGGACATAGCTTTGATTAGCAGCGACGAAAAGCTGAACAGAGGCGATTTGCGCACATATTTCCGCTTTAAAGACTTGGCTGGCATTGAAAACATGGAATTCGGCTTAGGTTACCGCTCCAATGTGTTTGATGAAATCTATGACAAAAAAACTGATGTCACCCACACTGTGGATTTGGCAGTTCGCATGCCTATTGTGAAAGAAGTCGGATTTATGAAAAGCATGGTGCTGTTTTTGGAAACCGCTTTCATAGGCTTGGATGACCAGGAAGGCACAGTAAGCCGCGCAGACGGCGGAAAAATTCCGAACAAAAACAATCCGGCTTTCCCGGTGCTTGGCGGATTTGATTTCTCTTTCTATCGTGGCTTGGACAAAATTGTGGTTGAAGCCGAATACGATGGCGAACGCAGAAATGCCACGCCTGGCGATGCCGCTATTGGCTCCAAAAAGCATGTGAAAGACATACAAGGCTCTATCTATGTTCAAAAGGTACTCAACGATCGTTTCACTCTTAACTTGGGCGTTCAGAGCGAAAACAACACAAAGGATTTCTCCTTTGCCGGTCGCTTGCAAGGAAGGATAAACTAGGATTTGGTCCTGGCCTATAGTGTAACGGTAGCACCACAGATTCTGACTCTGTTAGCCTAGGTTCGAGTCCTGGTAGGCCAATTATAATGGATAGAGATGTTATCGTTATTATAACGGTTTCGGTATTACTGCTTTTAGCTTTTGTTTATTCGCTTATATACCGAGTTTTACGAGATGCTCTTAAAAATGATGATTTCAAAGAAATCTCGTTTCAGGGCATTTATGTATGTTGTTTTGCGGCCTTCGCGCTTTTAGCCTTTGAACACGCAAGCTCGCGCTGGCATATTTGGTTTGCTGCGCCTGTTGCGATATATGCCGTGGCTATTTTTATTCCGAAAATTTTGTCAGCGATGTTTCCGGACACCCTTTCAAATTTTTGCGAAAAATCTTATAATATTCTCAAATACATATTTTTGCCAACCGCAAAAGCCTCGCTTTTTTTGCAAAAGTTTTTTTTGAAAGTGCTGGGCTACGACAGCAGGCTCTCCTTTCTCTCGGAGTCTATGCGCGAAGCTATGAAAAACAACGATTCTCCGTCTGCGCTTGAAGAAGAGGAAAAGCAGATGATCAGGAACATCTTTGTTTTTTCCGATACGCCGGTGCGGGAAATAATGACACCGAGGGTTGAAATGCGAGCCATTAATGTTCAAACTTCCTTGCCGGATGTAATTAACCTTTTGAACAACGACAGGCACAGCCGCTTGCCGGTTTATTCAGGTTCCATAGACAATATAATAGGCATTCTTTCAAACAGGGAGTTTTTGGAATGGTACACGGAGAGGCCTCACGAAATCTTTGATTTGGAAAAGCTTGTACGCCCGGCTGTTTTTGTGCCCACAGGAAAAAAGATAGACACTCTTTTGCACGAGCTTCGTGAAAGCAACAACCATTTGGTAATAGTTGTTGACGAATACGGCGGCACGGCGGGCCTAGCCACGATGGAAGACATTTTGGAAGAAATTGTGGGCGAAATACAGGACGAAGACGACTTGGAAGAAGACATGGGCTTTGTAAAGCTTCCTTCCGGCCAATATATGCTGGACCCGCTGATTACCCTTTCCGATTTGGAAGACCATCTGGGAATTCATTTTACAATAGAAGAAAACGAGCATATAGAAACCCTTTCCGGTCTTATACAGCATACCCTGGGAACGCTGCCTAAAACAGGCACAAGCGTTGAAATTCAAGGCTATTTGTTCAAAATCAAAAAGATGGATGGCACAAAGATGGAAGAGGTTATTTTGGAAACTCCGCTTTAGTCCCAGTTTATGCTTGGAGGCGGGTCTTTCAAGTCTTTGTTATTCATGGCTTCTTCAAACTTTTGTTTTAGGTATTCGTCGCGATTTTTTTCTTTTTCCCTAGCCTCGGCCAGTTTTTTTTCAAGCTCTGCCGGTTTATTTTTCTCTTGTTCCAAGAACTCTTCCAAGCTCCCTTTTTTTTTACGCTCCCTGTGTGCGACAACTTCTTTGGCAAAGGTGTCTATAACCAAAACATTATCGCAGCACGGGCAAATGACTTCAATGTTGGGCATAAGGAGAAATATAGCAATTTACGCTTTCTCCATCACAATCCTAGCAATGTCTTCATATTCCGGCTTGGATTTTACCGTGCCAAAGCCATGAGATGTTTTTACCCTCACAGGGCCAAATTCCGTCTGAACTTCTTTTTCTTCTCTTTGCAAAGTGTATCTGCGGCAAACATATTCTCTTATGCCAATCGTGGTTGTGTGCTTGAAAATAAGCGATAGCATTTTTTCTTTCATTTCCGTGCTGCACATACAGGTGAAAATCAAGCCCGGACGGCCCTTTTTCATGCCTGCGGGCACGGTATATACATCCAACGCTCCCTCGTCAAACAGCAACTGCTGCGCAAAAGCCACCGCTTCCGGGGTCATGTCGTCCAGATTGCAAACAAGCTCTGCGACTTCTTCATTCGCATTTCCAATATAAGCGCGAACGCAATTCGCTTTTTCAAAGTCTTTTTTTCCAAAGCCATATCCGAGCTTGGAAACTGCGAGGCATGGCATTTCGCGAAATTCCTTGACAAAATATTTTAGCAACGCCGCTCCGGTTGGCGTGCACAATTCGCCGTTTGTGCCATCGCTATACGCAGGCACGTTTTGCAAAATACGAGCCGTGGCCGGCGCAGGAACCGGCAAAATTCCATGCGCGCAACGCACATGCCCGCTGCCTGTATTTACCGGAGAAGCCAAAATAAGCTCAGGAGCGAGTTCCTCCATAAGCATGCATACGCCCGTTATGTCGGCAACAGCGTCCATCTCCCCTATTTCATGGAAATGGATTTTGTCCACAGGCACGCCGTGAACCTGGCTTTCCGCCTCCGCAAGGATTTTGTAAACGGCATGAACTTTCTGTTTAACTGTATCCGAAATTTTCAATTGGTTTATTACGTTGTGGTGATGTTCATGATTTTTTATTTCAACATTTATATGCGTGCCGGATATTCCGCATTTGCTTGATGGCTCTGCGATTATCTTTACATCCGGTATGCCAACGTTGTTTAACCGATCTATGAAATCCTTTGGGTTATCGTGCAGTTCCAGCAATGCGGCCATAAGCATGTCGCCTGCGGCTCCCATGCTGCATTCAAGGTAGAGAGTTTTCATTTTAACCTCTGGTGATTTATTATGCTAGCCAAATATGCCGCTCCAAAGCCGTTGTCAATATTAACAACGCTAACCCCGCTTGCGCATGAATTAAGCATTGAGAGCAACGCAGCTATGCCGCCAAACGACGCTCCGTAGCCAACGCTGGTGGGCACTCCTATAACCGGGCAATCTGCAAAGCCGCCTATAACGCTTGTTAAAGCGCCTTCCATTCCTGCTATTGAAATAATAACCTGCGCATTCATTATCGCATCTAAATTGGAGAGAAGCCTGTGAAACCCGGCAACGCCTATGTCGTACAAACGAACTACCTCATTTCCAAAGGCCTCAGCCGTTATAGCGGCTTCTTCCGCCACAGGCATGTCGCTTGTGCCTCCGGTCGCAATCACTATTTTTCCTATGCCGCTTGGCACAGGCATTTCCCCTATCATGCCTATCTGCGCTGTTTCGTAGTATTTTATGGGAAGTGTAGGGGCAACCGTAAGAGTTGCCCCTACACTTGGCGGCAACCTGGTTACCAAAATCATGCGTTGCCCGTT
Source organism: Candidatus Fibrimonadales bacterium (assembly GCA_009786285.1). Classification (GTDB taxonomy): domain Bacteria; phylum Fibrobacterota; class Fibrobacteria; order Fibrobacterales; family Fibrobacteraceae; genus Fibrimonas. The sequence continues at coordinate 3,929 of WQTK01000118.1, forward strand.
TTTCAACATTTCGTTTGCAATGCCGGTTATTTGTTCCGGGGTTTTGTTTGCTCCGTAAATAACCTCGGGAACCCCTTGCCTCAGCTCGCGATGATGGTCAACCTTGGCGTAGCCCAAATCCTTGAATGGCTCCGAATACAATTTCAGCAGGGCATGTTCCGGAGAAATTGCTCCGGACTGAATGTTCTTTAAAGCTTCCAAAGTTTCCTGTTTATTCATAAAACTCCAATCTCATTGTTTTTTCATCGAGCACCCTTGCTCGAAAATTCGTAAATCCGGCTGCAATCAAGGCATCTTCCACTTTCTCTGTTTTTCGCAGCAATTCTTTTGTGATGGGCCGGTTATTCAGTATGCGTGTCGCGAGGCAAGCGTAGGCATTCTTGTTCCATGTGAACAGGCCTGCTTCTTGCGAAAGTCTGCGAACTTCGCTTTTAGCTATGCCGCATTCCCTTAGCGGCGAGCGGACAGAAAGTTCTTGCAATGCTTTTATTCCGGGGCGTTCGTTTGCGCAGTCAGAGGCGTTGGTTCCGTCTATCACAAGTTTTATGCCATCGCTTTGAGCTTTTGCGCATATAGTTTCAAATATCTCTTTTTTGCAAAAATAGCAACGGTTGTCTGGGTTTGAAGAAACTTTTTCATTGCTTAAAATATTCTTTTCTATAACCGTTATGTCTGCCCCAATTTGTTTTGCGAGCTTGAGCGCGTCTTTCAATTCAAACTCCGGCTGAAATTCTGTTTTCACAAAATAAGCTTTTATTTTCGCGCCGTAGCGAAGCCCTGCATACAGCAAATAAGACGAATCAACTCCGCCGGAAAAACCCAGAGCCACCAAAGGATTCTCTTTGAAAAAAGATTCAAGAGTCATGGGTTGTAATATAGTAAATATAGAAATTTCCGAGCTGCTCTGCTAGGCTAGTGGCAAGTTGGTAGCGGGAAGAATGGGGGTTCGTTGCATTTGCTTGCTATTTTGCCGCCTAGGAACCAGCAGATGGTATCCCGAGAGGGCGCATGCTGCCGTTGGCTTTCGGTATGTACGTGCACCAGACGGGGAGAGGCTTGTACTGGAATG
>WQTK01000119.1 GCA_009786285.1 Candidatus Fibrimonadales bacterium
AGAAGCTCCCATTACACCATATCTTACTATCGCATTCATTGTAAACGGAACGCTTATTGCGGGGTTGATATTCTATAACATGGACTGTAAAAACACTGGTGATGCCTATTTTATTTTCTTCTCTGCTGGAATTATTTCGATTCTGCTAATATTGCTGCTTTCTGCGCATCTGGAGGCTATGCCATGACCCCCAACGCCATCAAGAAAGCGAAGTTCAGAGGATAGTCACGCGAAGTAGCCGCTATCCAGCCACTCCACAAACTCTTTGTAAACCGCAATCATGCCCTCAAACCCGGCAGGGCTTGCGGATAAATCGTATTCGGCGTAGTGCTGCGCCGTTGTGTTTATGCTGCTGTGCCCCAGCATCCGGCTTACCCTGACAAGCTGCCACCCGGAGCTTAACCGGGCCGTAGCGCAAGTGTGCCGGAACCGGTGCCAGTCAACATCTTTAATCCCTGTTTCTACTTCGCATTTAGCAAACGCCTTGCGGCTGTAGCTATGAATCGGCGTGTGAACCCCAGCGAACTTATGGGGACGGCTGAATACATAACCACGGTCAAAAATTCTTATCATTGTCTGTGTAAGCGGAATGTCTCTTGCCCTGTTCTGCGTTTTGGCATCCAGAACGCCGGAAACGAGCTTGTCAAATACCCTTAATATTCCCAAATCCTTTTTAACCCATTCCGGCGCAAGCAGGCTCAGAGCCTTGGCCTCCATGCCGCTGCAAACGCTCAGCAATGCCATGTCGTGCAGATACCAGTTTCCAGTTTTTTCGGCGTTGGCCGCAAGCCAGGCTAGTATAGCTTTGACTTCGGGTATTTCAAACGGCCTTACGCTTTTGGTGTTTTCCTGCGTGTGCCTTACTCTTATGCCATCAAGCAAATACAATTCCGGCCATTTGTGATATTTAACGCCGTAACGAATGACAGCGGCGAACCGTTGCAGTTCTTTATTCGTAGTTCCGGCGCCCTTGGCATTTCTCCATGACGGATAAGATTTCACTATGTCCCTATTGAGCTGGGAGTAGTAAGTTATTTTGCAATTCTCCAGAAATCTCATAATGAACGAGCATTGCCGTTTCGTGTTTGTTATTGAGGTTGCGGAATTTTCTTCTGGTCGGCAAAAATCATTCAAGTAAGCGATAAACACATTTTTCAAACTTGCCTCTATAGGATTTTCCATGTCGCTCAAGTCTATTCCATTTGCTACAGATGCCGCCCTTTCGCTCCTGTTCATGGCTAGCCACCTTTCACACAGCTCTCTCATTTGCTTCCCTGTGGCATTTTTGCGCTCAGATAAGGGAATTGCGTCTATAATAGCCTCGTGAGCTTGAATCCATTGATTTGCCGTGTATTTATCTATTTTTATGCTATAGCGCAGGTTGCGCCCGGCTTTTTTGTCCGTGAGCCTGTGGCATAGATAGCCGTTATACATGAAACTTGATGCTTTTGCCATAAAAAACCTAGTTGACACTTGACACTTAAAATACAAAAAATAGTTCTTTTTGGTTCCCCTCAAAGCAATTTTTAAAAGAACTAAAATGCGCAGGAGCCTCGCCTGCAAGCTTGATAATATCCGCTGTAATTTGCTATATTACCGCATACCAGCGGGAGTAGCACAGCTGGTAGTGCGCTAGCTTCCCAAGCTAACGGTCGCGGGTCCGAATCCCGTCTCCCGCTTTTTCACCTTTTAGGAGAAAAGAACATGGCTGCAAAAAAAAGCGCGAAAACTGGCTCAGACAAAACAGAAGGCCGTGATTATGGCTATTTTGATGATGCCAACAAGGAATACGTTTTGCTCAACCCAGCTACACCAATAAAATGGTGCAACTACGTGGGCACTCTGGATTTTGGCGGTGTAATAGACACCACGGGCGGAACCGTGCTCTGCAAAGGAGACCCGGCCCTTAACCGCATAACCAAATACATAAGCCAAATGCCCGCCGGCGATTTCAAAGGCAGCACGGTTTATCTCCGCATAAAGCAAAAAGATTCTTATGTGATAGCCTCCCCTTTTGTGGCTCCAACCTGCACAATTTGGGATAAATGGGAATGCCGCATAGGGCTTTCCTATACAACTTGGGTTGCAGAAGGCTTTGGGGTAAAGGTCAAAATAACCGTTTTTGTCCCGTCAAAAAGCTCAACACTGATTCAAGACATTTCAATTCAAAATATTTCCAAAAAAAATATAGAAGTGGACGTTGTGCCGGTTTACGAGTTCAGCCATCATGATGCGTTAAAGCAACTTACCAATGCAGACTGGGTTCCGCAAACTATGACTGTTGAGGCTCACAAGGAAAAAAGCGGGCACGTTGTTTTAGAGCAATATGCCTTTTTGAAAAAGAAATATGAAGTCAATTATTTCACAGCAAGCATGCCGGCAGATAGCTATGACGGTGACCGCAAGCAATTCCTCGGATATAATGAAATATTGGGATGGTCATGCCCAGGCGCGGTTTACAAAGGCAAGCTTACGGACAGCACTGCGCTTAGAGGCGATAACATTGCTGCGCAAATGTTCAAATTCAAACTGGCGAGCAAAAAAACAGGACGTGTGGCAACCCAGCTTGGAAAGCAAAAAAGCATAGCGGCGGCAATGCCGGAAATAAAAAAATATCGCAATCTAAAAAACATTGACAAAGCATTTGCGGAATTAGCAGCTTTCTGGAGCGAATACCTTGACGCATTGCAGGTTAAAACACCTGACGCAAGCTTTAATTCAATGGTGAACATTCACAATCCGCGCCAGTGCCACACCACAAAAAATTGGAGCCGTTACCTGAGCCTTTACCAACTTGGCTTTGGAAGCGACCGTGGAATAGGCTATCGCGATTCCAGCCAGGATTTACTCGGCGTTATGAGCCATATGCCGGAAGAGGCACGTGTTTTGGCAGAAAATTTGCTCTCCGTTCAAAAAGAAGAAGGCAATGCGATGCACCAGTATTTTCCAAGCACAATGGAAGCCAACGAAGGCGATTCCCGTGAAAAGGAAGACCGCCCAAAGTACTATGGCGATGACCATTTGTGGATTGTTTTGACTGTTGCTTCTTATTTGAAAGAAACGGGAAACATGAAATTCCTCCAAAAGGAAATTCCTTTTTACAGCAAGAAAAAAGAATTGAAAGACAGGGAAAAAGGCTCTGTTTTGGAGCATTTAAAAAGAAGTCTCGCATTCTCTTGGAATGATAGAGGCAGCCACGGAGTTCCGCATCTTGGCTTTGCCGACTGGAACGACACCGTTAATTTGCCAACTGGCTCGGAATCTCTTTTCAACGCAAATCTTTTTGCAAAAGCCTTGCTTGAAATGATAGATATTTGCGATGCCGCTAACGAGCAGCAACTAGTGGAGCAATACAAGGCATGGTATGAGGAAATAAAAGAGAAGGTGAATGAGAGCGCATGGGATGGCAATTGGTATGTGCGCTGGTTTGATGAGCAGGGCAAGGCTCTTGGCTCAAGCAAAAACAAAGTCAATAAAATAGATTCGCTGGGCCAAAGCTGGCCTGTGATTAGCGGCATTGCTTCTGAGGAACGTGCGAAAAAAGCTTTGGACAGCGTTTATAAATTGCTCAACACCAAAAATGGAATTAAGCTTTCCTGGCCGGGATACAACGGTTTTGACCCGCATGTTGGCGGTGTTTCAACTTATCCTCCCGGAGCAAAGGAGAACGGCGGAATATTTTTGCACGCAAATCCTTGGATTATGATTGCCGAGACCATAGCGGGCAATGGAGACAGGGCGTTCCAGTATTACAATCAAATAAATCCTGCTGCGAAAAACAATGGCAAAATAGACGAGTTTGAGTCTGAGCCTTATTGCTATCCCCAGAACATTTTGGGAGACGAGCACAGGCAGTTCGGCTTGGGGCGCAACGCATGGCTGAGCGGCACAAGTTCTTGGACATATCAGGCTGCTACCCAATATATTTTGGGCATAAAGGCTACGTTCCAAGGCTTGTCTGTTAATCCTTGCATTCCCAAAGGCTGGAAGGATTTCAGCGTTGTTCGCAAATTCCGTGGCGCAACTTATGCTATTCTTGTCAAAAATCCGAATGGCGTAAGCAAAGGCGTTAAGAGCGTGACCGTTGACGGCAAGGATATTGCGGGCAATGTAATTCCGATTTTGCCGGGAAAAAAGCACGTGGTTTTGGTTATGATGGGATAATTTCCTATATGCGGAGCTTTAAAATCTTTATCTCTTACCGCCGCAAAGGCGGTTATGATACAGCTAAGTTGCTCTACGATAGATTAAGGCTGGATGGATATTCCGTTTTTTTTGATATTGATGCTTTGGAAAATGGAAATTTTGACAATGAACTGAAAAAGAAAGTTAAGAAATGCAAAGATTTTCTGCTTGTGCTGAATTCCGGTGTTTTTGACAGGTTCCGGGAACCGGGGTACAATGCGGAAGATGACTGGGTTCGCCAAGAGATTATTTGCGCGCTCCAAGCAAATAAAAATATAATTCCGCTTATGCTCTCCGATTTTGTTTTTCCAAAAAAATTGCCGAACGATATCAAAGATTTAAGCAGAAAAAATTCCATAGACCTAAGTCCCATGCACTTTGATTCTGCCTATGAAAAAATGAAAGACTCTTTCTTGCTCTCAAAGCCACGCTTGGGAGTAAGGCTCAAAAAACAGATACGATTTTTTATATCAGTGCTATTTTTAGCGTTCCTGGCTCTCGTGTTTTATGTATTTATGATTCATTCCCAAGCAAAAGAAGCAAAAATAATGGCAGACTCCGTGATATTTGCCAAAGAAGCAGAAGTTGTTAAATTGAAAGACTCGCTGAGGATTGCCAAAGAAAATGAGATGGCAATAGTAAGGGATTCCTCCCAAATTTCCAAAAATGTTGAAATGGCAATACTCAGAGATTCAATGATGGCCTCCAAAGATGCCGAAATAAAAATACTCAGAGACTCGGTAACCATGTATAAACAGTTGCTCGTTAGCAAAAAAGCCGCTCCTGCCGCAAAGCCTGCTCCCGCCGCAAAAACTGCTCC
>WQTK01000120.1 GCA_009786285.1 Candidatus Fibrimonadales bacterium
AACCTTGCCAAGGTTAGGGTCGGGGGTTCGAGTCTCCTTTCCCGCTTAACAAAAACTGCGAATTTATTCTAAAATTCAAGTTTTCGCTACATTTCATTACATTTCGCTACATTTCAATTTTCTATTTTTACACATTATTTTGCACATTTTTCAAAGGAGGTCGCAAATGAAGTTTGAAGACATACAGAAAATGCTAAAAGGCTCAAATTATATGCGCAAGATGAAGCTATACGCCCGTAAAACCACCGGGGACAATGTAGTAATATGGGTTTACAACAATTACGAACGCAAATCGTTTGACTTCCCGCCGTTCAAGCTTACAAGCCAAGCTCCCAAAGCAGATGAAATAGCGGCACTGAAAAGGATTATAGCTCGCAGAGACGATATAGAGGCGCAAGGAGGAGGCGGGTTCTCGGACAAAAGACGGAAGGAAAAGATTTCAAAAGTCATGGAGGAATGGATAAACCATTACACCGTGCGATGCACTATATATAACGTAAGGGCAACAGTCAAGAAATTCTTAGAAATAAACGGCGATATATCTGTTGGAGCAATGACAAGGCAGCATATTGTAAAGGTGATGGACTATATTAAGCAGGAAAAACGTAACCCAAACTACGCAAGAGACATGGCCTCAAGGCTGAGGTCATTCTGCAACTGGGCGGAGCAAAGGGGGTACATGGACAGGGTCGACACAAGAAACTTGCTTCCGCCTCAGACATTCGGAGAGGTTAAGATACTTGCGGAAGATGAAATCAAGCGCTTGGCGGCCGCGCCTTGCGATGTTCCCGATGTAAAAGACCTGTTCATGCTGGGGATTTACACAGCCCAGCGCACCGGAGAGATAGCCAATTACACCTTTGCACTGCTTCAAAGCAAGCAGATAAGGGCTAGGCAGGGCAAAACAGGAAAGTTTATAGTTATTCCGCTTTCGGAGGGAGCTATAGCCATTATAGAAGGGCTGAGGCGCAGGCGTATTGAAGAGGGCAAGGGCACGGGAGCGACAGACAAGATATTCAATCTTCCTGGACCAAAGATAATATACGCAGTGTTTGACGCATGGCTTATGGCTGCGGGTATTCCAAAGGGCAAAGTAACGCTCAGGAACAGCCGCAGCACGGCTATAAGCCTGCTTATAAACAAGGGAGTGCCTATTAGCGTAACGCAGGAGCTTGCCAATCACAGCAACCCAGGAACCACAGCTAGGTATTACCGGCAGATAGACGATAGTAAGAAAAAAGAGGCATTGGCACTTATTCCGGTGTTCTGAAAAGGTAAACAAAAGTAAACAAATGGGTTTCCGTTTATTTGCACATTTTAGCACGATTTTCGCGGTTTAAACGCTGTATTGTCAATTTTCTATCCCTTTTTCCGTCTAACCGCTATTGCCGCCGCAACTAGCAGGAGGGGGATAGCCTGGGTGAAGAGGCGTTTGTAGTCTATAGCTATGGTAGCGAACTGTGTAAGCTGCTTGCGTTTGCTTTCTTCCATGCCGTTTAGCGTTGGTTCTGGGTTGGAAAGGATGAAGTGGTAGCCGCTATGCTCCGTTTTGTTTATGCTCTGGAATTTTAGCGTTGTTTCCCATGGCGGGAATAGGAACATGGCGATTAGGGCGGCTAGGAGGAGGTAGAGAATGAGCTTCATAGATTTATTCAAATTTCAAATATTTCTTAAATCTTGTGTTTATATGACAATTATTAAATCTTCCCGTTTGAGTTATTTGATTTACATGCGACGTTACCAACAAAAGTCCTCTATTTAATAATCCTGCAACAGGAGGATCGTCTATGCACATTTTAATTGCCTTTACTCCGCTTTCGTAAAATCTCATAAGTACTCTTTTTTCTTCGTAGTCTAAATTTTCAGCTTCATTTTTGTATTTAGCTTCAAGCGATTCGTCTATTTGCCTTTCTTCTTTCTTAATTCTTTTTTCTTCCATCGCTTTTGAGATTCTGCATTCTAAATATATGAAAAAGGATATTAGCAAAAATCCAATGGAGAATATACCTAGATAGCCAATTCCGTAATCCATGCCTTTAATATACAAAACTGCTTTTTCTGGGAGAAGCACTATAAATAAAAATAAAATCGCAATAGCTCCGATTATTTGCCTTACATCTATTTTTTCGGTTAGTTTGAGTATTATTTCTTTTAGCATGGGTTAGTTCCTTGGTTAGGGTGAGTCAAAATCTCTTTCTTTTGGAAGCGGAGAATAACCTTTAATTTTAGGATGTATATATTTCATATAAAACCAAAATTCAAATGAAACGCAGTTTTTAATAAAGCTATTTTTGAAAATTGGCTCTTCAATGGTATTTATTTCTAAAAGTGAATCTAATTCTTTGTTTGTATTGTAAAATATAGAGTCCGTAGATTCCCTAAATTCAATAATATCCTCCATTCCATATTCTCTATCGTCAAAAAAATCAACATATAATGCCGTTGATTCATAATATTTGCAAAATTTTTCATCTTCAAACCTATTACAAAACTCATCTGTATTAGTATAGGTGTTTATAACGCTCCTTAAAATATTATCTCCTAAATTAGTTTTTTTCGCAACTTCTATCCATTTATAAAATCCATTTTCATAAATCATTTTCCCTAGATATTCAAAATGCACATAGTAGGTTTTTTCTGGGTAAATAAAGGGAATTAAACTAATAACGTAATTTCTTGTAGTTTCTTCCGCTTTTACAGAATATTCAAAAACATGGTTATCTTCAAGGTCGTAAACGATTCTATAATCATAGTCATTTACTTTTCTTTTTGAATTTCCCTCTAAAGCCATGCCTGTAACAAAAAACAATATAATAAAAATAATTAAAACTATAGTTTTTGTATCGTTGTCTATATTAGAATTTTTCGTAATTTTCATATAAATACTTATGCCAGCAAAAATCAAAGTAATGCAAATAAAAATCGTTACGGCAATATCCCTTGTGGTCGGATGTCCACCTGTAGCACAGAGGGATAGAAATATTAAAAGAAGAAAGGAAAATCCAACAAAGAAACAACCGGCAGATTCTTTCTTTTCTTCTATAAAGTTCAAAATTGTATCTACAATTTTCTTAATCATTTTTAATCCATTTTATAAGTTAATTTCTAATTTTTCCAATCGAGTGCCTTTAATAACTCTTCTGATTTGTTCGTCTTATGTTCTAGAGCAAATGCGCTGCTTTTTAAAACGTTTACATAATTGTAACCATTTTTTTCTAAATATTTTTTAACGTATTTTTCATGTTCACTTTTACATTTTGGTCCTAACATTATTTGTTTTATAAACCCTTTATTAAAAGTTCTATAGCAAGTTTTAATAAGTTCATTGCCAACACATTCAACTTTCGCATGTAATTTACCACATCCATCGTCTAAATTTTCAAGGTAATTTGATATTAAAATTCTAACTTCTCTTTCCTCTTCCCAGGAGTTGTGTTTGTATATCCCAGAAAAGTTGATTATAAATTTTTCAAGCAAATTTGACAGTAAAATGCCTGTAAATTTAGAAAATTTACAATCTTTACTGTACTCTTCGCATTTGTCATAGTATTTATTTAAATTATAAGCAATAGATTTCAATAAGTCAGCTTTGTTATAATCTACTTCTGGATTACAATAATAAATATCTTCAAATAAATTTTCTCTTGTTAATGAAGATGTAAAATCAACATCATGCACCTCTGGCAAAAAGATATTATAATTTTTATAAAATCCTATTGATACGCCATCCATTCCAGCGTATTCTTTGTTCCAGAAAATCATTGAATCTTTTTCATAAGTTGCAGAAAATAAATAACTAGCTCCCAATCTTCGCTCATAATCAAAAGTTTGATTATCAATATCATTAATATTATACTTTTCTTTTATGCCATCTATTTCAAATATATCACTTTTGTATTTTAAAAAAAGTTCCTTTAAAAGTAAACCTTCTGATATATCATTTTTACATTTAATATTAGTAAAGCGAATGTTTACGCCATCTTTTGTTAGCATTTTTTCTAAAACATCCATTTTTGTATAGTGCCAAACTATATCTTTTGATTCGTTCTCTGTATTCTCCATTACACCCTCTTCAAAATCTCCACCATTCCCTTCTTCATAATTTCAAGCGGGTCTATTTTCAGTCCTTCCAAATTCTTTTCTAAATACTCTTCTAAAATAGATTCCTTCATTTTTTGACCCAGTTCTTTACCAAAAAGCTCTTCTGGCGTTATCCCCAACCCAACTAATTTCTCTATTTTTTCCCAAACAACACCATGCGTACCGCTTATATATTGACTTATTGAGGCGCGATTTACCTCCAAAATATCCGCTAGTTCCTTCCGGCTTATGTTTTTCCGGGTTATAAAACTCAAGAAATCAATCTTTGGCATAGCCTCATTCTCCTAAATTCATGACAAAAATATTACAAATGCCATACAAAAGAATGACATTTTTGTTATTTTTTAATCGCTTCATATTTTAAATATAGGCTTTTTTCAGAAAAAATTAACAAAAAATAACTTTTTTAACTTTTTTTCTTGCTTTTTTCAGAAAAAAATACTATATTTATAGGTATGACGGAACATTTGTTAAGTTCTACGGAACAGAAAGACTGCACCACCTTTGCTGTGAGGCTCACTCCAGAGGATAAAAACCTATTGGATAGAGTAACCCATAAAATCCAAAGAGAAACGGGCTACAAGAAACCCCGCTATCAGATTTTGGGAGAGGCTCTACGGCTTCACCCCCAAGCTAAAGCCCTCGCAAAGGCAGGAGGCAGCGATGAGTGAATTTAACCAGCAGTTCGGCGAGCGAGAGACCACAGAATGCGAAACTGAGGCTAAAAGGGCCTCGCTTGGCGAACGCAAGCCCAATGACCTAGATATAGTCGATTATCTTAAAGCTAAAACAGCGCAGAAAGATATTGCGTCAGAAGCACTAAAAGATACTATGTCTAGGATGGCTGTACCCAGACACAATATACCCCTCGGAAAATTTGCCTGTGTAAGCAGATTTAAAGATGAGTTCGATGTCGAATATC
>WQTK01000121.1 GCA_009786285.1 Candidatus Fibrimonadales bacterium
TTGTATATTATGGGTGATAGGAGAGTTTTTATGAAGAAAAAATGGTATTTGCCAACGAAGGGCGCTGCAATAGGGATAGTTTTTGTATTTGTTTTATTTGTGATATTGTTAAGCTTTGACAGCGATTGCGTAACTGCCAGTCGAACCTATTATTGTGAAAATTTCGGAACATATTGCGATTAGATCATTATGGCCAGCTTCTTAAACCCTCGCAATTCTCATAGGATTGCCTTTCGAAGCCATCGTTAATAAGTTTTCTTTTAATGATTTCTTTGGAGATAGCGTTTGGAAGCCAAAAAATAGGATGCGAATATGCATCGTCTAAAGTTTTGGCCTCCATTAAAATTTCTTCAAAACCATTATGCGTATTAGGAATGTAATCGCAAACAACGTCTTCCCGGCCATACCTAACTCTTTCGGCCATGTGCTTTAGAAATTCTGGGTCATTCCACGGCATGGCATTGCTTACTCTTTGTGGAATTGATGGAATGTCATTCTTTTTGCTCTCTTGAACCGGCTTCACATACGCATGGTCTTGCACTGCCAAGGGGAAGGCGGGAGTAGAAGTGCTGGGGTTGGGGGCTGTCATTTTGTTGGAAGTTTGGGCGTGTAGTCGGAAATGCTAAAGCTATCGGGCTTAGCCCAGTGTTCTTGAATCCAACTAAACATATTGCCTCGTCCTTGTGAGCTAGCCGGACCGTATCCAGCCCAGTTTATATTTCCGGTCGCTTCCATAACCATAATATCATTGTTGCCTAAAGCATTTTGCGCCATAATTCTTATTGTATCGGCAAGTATAATACCGCTTTCGTCAATAATAAACCATATCCCGGGAATCCAATGCCACCAATTTATTTTATACCTTTCGATTTCATTTATAAAAAGCCTTTCTGCGTCTCTTGACGAAGGGCAGGTGCAAACAATAAATTTTTTTCTCATTGGGCTTTCTCCAAGTCATTCATCGGCGAATTGGCGTCACGGTTTGATTTTGAATGTTTCTCCAAGCAATCTTCAGGCGGATGAATTAAATTCATCTTATCCCCTAATGCTCCATTTTCTATAGCCAGTTTCTGCAAATTATAATCCTCGCTCCATAAATAATCTGGCTTTGTTATGCTAAAATAATGATACTTTATTATAGCCGCAATGATAACAATGGCTATAAATCCCAATAAAACATAAGTAACTATTTCATTATTGCGAAACAACGATACGCTTAAAAATGAGCCTAGCCAGCCAATCATAACCATGAACGGCTTTAAAACGGATGACCTGCTTCCATGCGCTGCGGAACCCATGGAGCGCGTCATGCTTTCTATTATTTTGCTCATAACCCTAAACATACAAAATTCTCCCTTGCTACACATGAATAATAAAACGTTTATGATGCTCGCAGGCGAAGCTTAATCAAAGCCTCGTAATTTTTGTATATTGCGGGTGATAGGAGAGTTTTTATGACTAGAGATAAAAAAATAGGAATTTGGATAGGCATACCAATAGGGTTCGCGGCAAGCATATTGGCTTGGATGTTGTTTATTTTTGGTTATGCTATGATTTATTGGAATTAGTGCTTCCTTTCTATTCCCATATCGTCAAAAGCCTTTCTTAACTCTTCTTTATGATATTTATTATATGCACCCATTGGTGTAGGAACACCCAAAAATGTTCCCATCGGAAGATTGTGTTCCTCATCTAAACTATCACCCATAGCCTCAAGACCCTCAAACGCACCTAGCCTTTCTCTAAAAACATCGGCGTGTGTCTTTGAGAAAGTTTCTTCGTTATATGCTTGCTGCTTGGAATAAGGAACAACATTAAATCTTTTTTTGAAATTACCTTCCGGCATTAGCATTCCGGCAAGCTTAATATGAATGGGCCTGTCGTCCTCCGGCGGATAAGGTGGCTTCACATAGGTGTTATCCCGCACCGCCATAGGGAACAGCAACGAAGCGTCAAGAGCATTGTCCGGCCTTGGCATTGAATCCTGCGTCGCTTTCACAGGAAACGCAAGAGCGGCGTTTTTCTTCGGGACATGGTCGGCCATGAAGGAATAATAAACTTTATTATTTATGCAAGAGGTATGATATGACAGAGTTTCCAGAGCAGAGAGGCCAGTTTTTTGAAACCGTGAACCCGGTTCTCGAGAATACAATTAGAAAAGTCGTTGAGGAAATGGGCGGCGGTGGTGGTGGCGGCTCGCCTAATTTGCATTCATCAGTTCTTCCGCCTTCCGGCACGTCCCAGTGGCTCAACGTGGCACAGAAGCAATTGGGGGTAAATGACTCTGGCTTGGCTGTGAGAGCAAGAACCACGGCTTCTTATCCTACATCTATGACAACAGACACTGTCTTCACTGCAAATCTTGCATTGTTTGAGGACAATGGCGTGTTCCGCGCGGCATACATACGCAACAATGTTCTTTACTATTCCGATGACGGGTTCGCAACTGCGGCAAAGACTGTTTCTCTACCAGCTGCACTCAATACAGGCGGCAATTCCATTATCTATGCCGTTTTAAAACAGAGCAGTGATGGGACGAATCCAACGCCGACCGGCAATTTCTTACTCAATGCCAAAGGAGCTTTGCTTCATTCCACGGACCTGCTTAACTGGACTAAAGTTGCTTCGATTTCTAGCCAGACTAATTATTTCTCTGAAATGTATTATTTTCAAGCCGGATGGATTGCCTGTCTTTATGATTATAATACTGGCGAGCCGTATCTTTACGGCTCCAACGACGGCAAAAACTGGAAGCAAATTTTGGAAAATAAGACTATTGCGTCTTATACTGAATGGCAAGGCAATGCAAACCTTATAGTTTCGAACGAAACTACCCAGATGCTAGAAGTATGGCAATCAAGTAACATGCTTGACTGGACTAACACGAACATAACATCCAATACTTCCTACGCTAGATTTAGCCAAATAATAGGCGAATTCATGTTGCTTTCCATCTCCTCTGTCAATGCAGGCTATAGAAATTTATACGTAACCAGTGACGGTATAACTTGGACTAAAGCGAGCAATCCATACGGAAATGATTTTGAAAATACTGAGCAAATCATAGACATGGGGACATTTTATGTGCTGCCTCTTAATTCATCCGTATACACTTCCTCAGACATGGTAAACTGGACTGTTTCCGCTCCTGCTTCCAGATACTATCAAGGCAATGTTTTCCAAATAGGAAGCACAGTAGTATCTTTATTCTCTTCTGTGGAAATTGGAGATTACAGCAATTTAGAGACATGGCATACAAGCGATGGGCAGACTTGGACTCGCATTCCTGAGCTTGACGGCTATTATCTTTCCACTTATTTTAAAAACATAGACAACAACGACCCTTCATTGGCAATTTTATACGCCTACACTTCTGTTAGCGGAACGCAAACGATAAAGATTCTGTCTTCAACTGACATGGCTAACTGGACTGATGTCACCAGCTTGTTTAACAGCAATAATAATGGCATGTATGTCAAATACCTTAACGATTATTGGTTTGTTCTTTGCTATGGCTATGGTTTTAATTATTTGTTTGTTACTTCAGATGGTGTCAATTTTCATAAAATCAATGATGACCATCCTGGGCAATACTATGAAACAATTTTAGATGAAAAAATTCCTGCCATTTTCTTTTCATGGTATGACGATGGCTGGGTATGGCGAAACATTTTTACCATAGACGGAGTAAACTGGAACGATGTGGATGCATTGGTAGAACCAAATTATAAGTTTTCGTTCGTAGATAAAATTATAAAATCAAACTATTTTATAGTTTCTTTCAACGACATTAATGATTCAAGCATAGCAAAAACTCTAATTACATCTGACTTTGTGAATTTTACTCCAATTCCTGTGATCAATTTAAAATTCTTAAATTCAGACGGGTATTATTTCTTCAACAACGCAACGGAAACTGTTACTATGTCAAATGACTTGGTGAATTTTACAGAAATTCCTATAAACAACGATGACATAGACAATGCTTCTTTTGTCAACGACGAATGGGTTATAACAGGGGTATACAATAGCCGTAATGTCATTTGGCACGGCACGAACCTTATGAATCTTGACATGATTAGGCCAAGCTACAATGTTAATTTGTTCTGGGCAAGCATAGCAGGTTCTAATACCTCTGTCACTGACATCTGGCCGGATTTCAACAGCATAAACTTCTTCGGAAACGAAAGAGCTAATTTCAAGGCGTTCTTCAACAAAAGCACGAACACGGCTACACTGGCTTACAACAAGCCAGCGAACAATTCCCAGATAATCAATGCCATCGAAATAAACGATGACAGCGCATACAAGAGCTTCGCTCCTGTTGACATTGGGACATTGGGCGAGGAATTGCAAAGAAACAATCTGGCACAGTTCTAGGCGTGGATTATGGCAGACACCGCAAGCCTCATACCGCTCAAAGTGCCGAAAAAGGAGCCACCAAAGCTGGATGCTTCGTTGCTGTTTCCGGGAACGCAAGAAATACTGCGCAAGATAAGAAATAGGTTGAATGACCCTGATAAAGTCATGCACACGGCTGAAGATGTCTTGTATCCTATGATAGACACTTGCAACGACGTAGGACGCAAAGGACAGTTCAGCAGTGATGCCGAAAAAGCGGCTTGCTATGGCGTAGCAGGTATCACGGACGCGGCCGCTAATGTGTTGAACGTTTTAACGCTAGTCCCCACCTATGGGGTTTCATCGGCTTTGACAATTGCTCCTAGAATAGCCGCCGGGTGGAAAATAAAGGAAATGTATGATGAGAGGACCAATCCTAAGTCATCGGTCAAAGAAAATTGAGTTTTGTCCTATTGTGAATGAAATTATCGTCCCATAGACTATGGATAAAAACAAAACAAGCGGAAGCATCTTCCACCATTTTTTGCTTCCTATTTTCGGACCGCTATTCAAAAATTCCCTAAAGCGTATGATTTTTTGGTTCATACCGCCAATATACAAAAACATCCGCCAAAGCGGCAATTTTTTGTATATTATGGGTGATAGGAGAGTTTTTATGAAGAAAAAATGGTATTTGCCAACGAAGGGC
>WQTK01000122.1 GCA_009786285.1 Candidatus Fibrimonadales bacterium
TCTGCTTCGCAGATTCAAAAAAGAGGGCGGGTAATGGCTAGTGGCAAGTGGCTAGTGGCTAGTAGATTAATCCTGTTATTCTTGATAATCGGAGGCGTTGGGACTGCATTTGCGCAAAACGCTACTCCGGATATTCCTTTGCCAAGAGTTGTATTTGGCGTTGACAAGGCGCAAAGCGTAGAAGAAGTTTCCGTAACTCTTGAAATTGTCGCGCTGCTTACAATACTTTCCCTTGCGCCGTCTATAATAATAATGATGACGTGCTTCACACGCATTATAATTGTGCTGAACTTTGTAAAGCAGGCCCTTGGAACAATGAACTCTCCGCCGAATCAAATGGTGATGGGTCTTGGCTTGTTTTTGACTTTTTTTGTTATGGCTCCAACTTTCAACAGAGTAAACGAAGAAGCCATACAACCGTATTTAGCCCACGAAATAGATTACAAAGAGGGAATAGACAAAGCCATTAAACCTATTCGCGAATTTATGCTAAGGCAAACTTCCGAGCATGACTTGGCTTTATTCATAAGGGCTTCGCGCCTTCCGAATCCAAACAGCATTGAGGATTTGGGAATGTGGACCATAATTCCTGCGTTCATAATTTCGGAGCTGAAAACGGCTTTTATAATAGGTTTTTTGATATACATTCCGTTTTTGGTAATAGACATGGCGGTGGCTTCTATTTTGATGTCTATGGGCATGATGATGTTGCCGCCAATGATGGTTTCAATGCCGTTTAAGCTGATTTTATTTGTTATGGTGGATGGCTGGAACTTAATTGTGCAGCAGTTATTGCTATCTTTCCACTGACGAGGAGCGTGAAATGGTAACTGATCTTTTTGTAGTTGATATTGGGCGCAAAGCTATGCTTTTGATGCTCTATATGTGCGGGCCAATGCTTGTGGCTGCGCTTATTGTTGGCTTAATCATTGCGCTTTTCCAGGCAGCGACTCACATTAACGAAATGACAATGACATTCATCCCGAAAATTTTAACCGTTGTTCTTGTGCTAATGTTCTTTTTGCCAACTATGCTGGCATTGTTCAAAGATTTTTTCATAAACTTAATGGCGGTTATTCCGACATTGTATCATTAGCGCAGCACCATGCAAGAACGTCGCATTAAACAGCATATAAAAGCACCCTCGCATTGCTTTAGAGTGAATGCGCATATAGGCTTTGAAAATACTTTGGCGAAAGAACTTGCTATGCTTGGCATTGCGGAATGCGAAGTTGAAAAAGGATACGTGCTTTTAAAAGCTAAACTGGAAAAAGTTTGGCAAACAATAACGCTTTCTCGCTGCGCCAGAAGCTTTGAAATGAAAGTGGCTGAGTTTTATTGCGAAAATTTTGGGAAATTGGAAAAGAAAATAAAAAGCGTTCCGTGGGAACTTTACTTGCCGCAAAACACAAAATTGAAAATAGATGTGAAAAGCGAAAAATCCAGATTATATCACAAGGGTGCGATAGAAGAGAGAATAAAAAATAATATAAATTTTGGCGGAAAATTAAATGTAAAATTCAATGATGATATTTGCTCTGTTTGGCTGGATTTGTGCGGCGAGCCTTTGCATAAAAGGGGCGAGCGATGGGTGGAAGACGCACCGATGCAAGAGACTTTGGCTGCGAGCATTTTGCTGCAAGCAAGTTTTGCCAAGTATGAAAAGTTGATTGACCCTATGGCTGGCAGCGGCGTATTTTCTTTGGAAGCTGCGAAATGGCGGTCAAATTCTGCCATAACTTTGAACAGAGCTTTTGACTTTGCCAAGATGCCGGCTTTTAGAGAAGCTGCTTTCAATAATTTCTTGCAAAAAGCAAAGCAGCCCTTTGCGCTGAAGGAAGGAGAAAAATTTGAAATTTTGTGCAGCGATAAAAGCGAGAAGGCGGTGAAAACGATAAAGCATAATGCTCTCTCTTTGCCAATACAAATAAAAAAAGAGGATTTTTTTTCACTGCCTCCGAGCAAAAATGCATTGCTGCTTCTCAATCCGCCATATGGAAAAAGGCTTGACAGGGAAAAGAATCTTTACAAAGAAATTGCCAAGAAGATAGAAAAGGATTTCAAGGAATGCGCGCTTGCGATTGTGTGCCCAGCGAACGAGGTTATGAATTTCGCAAATAAAATATATAGTTACAATGGGGGAGTGAGGATTGCCGTATGCCTTCAAGCATAAGTACCATACATACAGCCAAAATCTGCAAAAGTTATAGCGGAAGAACCGTGGTCAGGGATGTTTCTCTTAGCGTTTCAAGGGGAGAAATTGTTGGGCTATTAGGGCCGAACGGAGCCGGAAAAACCACGTCGTTTTACATGATAGTTGGGCTTGTGCGGCCAGACAAGGGGCATGTATTTCTGGATTCTAGGGATATAAGCTATTTGCCCATGCACAACCGTGCTAAGTTAGGGCTTGGCTATCTTCCGCAAGAGGCTTCCATATTTCGCAAGCTGTCGGTTGAAAATAATATAATGGCAATTTTGGAAACGCTTAAATTGAATCGCAAGCAACGCAAGGAGAGGCTGGAATTGTTGTTGGAAGAATTCAAAATAACTCATATAAGAAAAACCACAGCTCATAGCTGTTCCGGCGGAGAGCGCAGGCGTTTGGAAATAGCGCGTGCCCTTGCGAGCGAGCCCGGATTCCTTTTGCTTGACGAGCCTTTTGCCGGCATAGACCCGATAGCCGTTGATGATATTAAAACTATAATAAGCTCGCTGAGGGCCAAGGGCATGGGCATTTTGATAACAGACCACAATGTGAGAGAAACGCTTTCTATAACCGACCGTGCTTATATAATGTATAAAAGCGAAGTACTAACGGAAGGCACTTCACAATTTCTAGCAAACGATGAAGAGGCCAAAAGAATATATTTGGGAGAGTCTTTTTCTTTGGGCTAAGCCATTTTTTCTATCTTATATTTATGGTCTTTGCTTTTATTCTAATGCTTGTTTTTCCATTGGCAGCTCAAGTTAGCGCGCCATGGATGGTAAATTTTGAAAACCATACGGCTGGTGCTTATACTACGGCTATGGCAAAACAGGATTTTCCGCAGCCTCAGGGACAAACAGGATATTGGTATTACGGAATGGATCAGGGAAGGGCAGAAATTATAGACGAAGGCGGCAATAAGGTGTTGAGGGCAAAGTATCCGGCGGGATGCATAGGGACTAATGACCAAACCGATTACGAAGGGTGTGCTATTCAAATTAAATGGAGACTGCCGGAAGTTGCAAAAGAAATGTGGGCCAGCTATAAAGTTAAGTTTGAAGATGGCTTTGAATTTGTTAAAGGCGGCAAACTGCCAGGGCTTTGCGGCGGGCAGTGCTACACCGGCGGCAACACTCCGCAACAGGGAGACGGATGGAGCGCGCGCATTATGTGGCGCACAGGCGGAAACATAGTGCAATATATGTATTTCGCTGACCAGGCAATAAATTACGGCGATGATATGAAATGGGATTACACAGGAACTCAGAAAAAATTTCAAATCGGAGAGTGGCATAGTGTCACTACTCAGATTGTTCTTAATGATGTTGGGCATAAAAACGGCATTGTGCGTTCCTGGCTTGATGGAGAATTATCTCTGGAAGTGGATACTCTGCGGCTTGTGGATTTTGAAGAGCAGCGAATAGACTTGTTTTACATATCCACTTTTCACGGAGGCAGCGACCAAACTTGGGCTCCCTCAAAAGATGTTTACGTTCGTTATGACGATTTTCGAATTTCTGTAACTTCGCCGGGAAATTCAGAAGATCCAACGGTTCTTCTTCCCAAAAATTCTTTGGCAGGAAATTTTCAAATTCCTAGGTACTACAACCTCAAGGGAAACAGGGTATCCGGCACATTGCCAAGCGGAGTGTATATTGAAAAAAAACATGGAATGCCAAGCAAAATTTTTGTGGTGAAGTAATTATCTAGACTTTCTTGCAAATATCGCTTGCGGCAACTATGCTTTCTGCAACAAACAGCGATAGCAAGTCGCAGTTATTCGGTGAAATTTCTAAATATTTGTAATACGCTCTTTTGCGTTCCTTAACAATCAAAGGCGGCATAATGTTGTTTTGAAGTGCCTGAGCGAACATTATCAACCGCCCGGTTCTGCCATTCCCGTCACTAAACGGATGTATATGTTCAAAACGAGAATGCAATTTTGCGATATGTTCAATAATATCTTTTGGAGAAGTGTTCAAATCCGCTATAAGCTCATCCATCAAACGATTAACGCTTGCGTGGTTTGCAAGCACTACAGAGCTTCCCAGAATTCGCACTCCGTGATTGCGATAAGAACCGGCATTGCTGATTATGGTGTTCATAAGCCTCAAATGAATGTTAAAAATAATCTGCTCTGTCCATTTGAATTTTTTGCCTTGGCTTGCCAATTCATCCAGCAAGTAAAACATGGCCGCTCTGTGATTGCGGGTTTCAATCTGCTCTCTCGCCGTTTTGTTGGATAAAACTTTGTTGTCATCATCAAGCACTTCCTTTACTTCCGATAAAGTGAGAGTGCTGCCTTCAATTGTGTTTGTGTGGTATGTTAAAAAAAGCGTCAGTTTGTCAAGCAAAGCCGTATTTTTTATTATTTCCATAACGGTAATTTTTTGCGCAAGGGCTTGTTTTTTCACCATATTTAAAAATTCTTCATCTATCCCTGTGCGTCCTACTATGTCTAAATAGGCTTCATCAATTTTTTTCACAGCTTTCAAGCGAGGCTTTGCCCTGCCGTTTATCCAACTGTTCAATGTGGAAAAGCTAACTTCAAGATTGTGTGCAAGCCGCTCCTGCGACCACTGCGCATTGGCCAGAATTTCTTTTAACTTAAGAATAGAATCTTTTTCCATAATGGATAATATACAAAACGCTATAGTGTTTTGCAAAATTTTATAGCGTTTTTGCTAAACACCAGCTTAGAGGAGCAGCTCGGTATTCAGACAAAAAGGTAAAAATGTCAACAACTGTTTGCAAAATGCACGCAAAATCAAAAAAATAACCCCTAACCCTTGCCAAAACAGAAAAACTTTGTTATATTTGCTTAAAATACGCTCGCCTCGCAAGGGCGAGTTTTTT
>WQTK01000123.1 GCA_009786285.1 Candidatus Fibrimonadales bacterium
TCAAGAGGAAGTCACCATCCGCTACGAGAAGATAACTTGGAACTTCTTGGACGGCAACTTGCAGCACACGGACCAGTGGAACCAGAGATAGCCTGTCGCAACATAGGAGGGTCTATGCGTATTCTTGCTTTTGCCTTCGTTGTTTTATTAACGGCGAGTTTTTCCCACAGCCGCAACCTTGCTTCTATCCGCAAAGATGCTTTCACCGTAGGCGTGAGCAGAAGCGATTCTGCTTCCGAGTATGATTTCATATCGGATATAACAAAGAAGATGAAAATCCCCAGGTTCAGGCTGTCTGTTTTTGACAATTCGAATGCCGGCCAAAAACTTCTTCTTGAAGGCAAAATAGATGCGATAATCTCGAAAGTGAACCTTTCTTCGGGTCTTGAGGACCGTTTTTTGCTGTCCATGCCTTACGAGAAAATAGACATGGCCGTAGCCGTTCTCTCCAGCAGCAGCATACTGACTCTTTCTGATTTGGACGGCAAGTCTTTGGCCTTTGTGCCCAAAGAGGTGTCTAGCGAGCAGATTCTCAGCATTTGGAAGAACTCCAAGCCCAGCGCAGCCCACAGTTTGGGTGATGCGATCAGTTTTCTTCAGCGTGGCACCGCAGTTGCGCTCATCTCCAGCCGCAAGCTGCTTGAATCCAGCGGCAAGGACGCTCAGTTGCGAGTGTTTCCTAACAGGCTTTTGGAGAGCAGCATAGTTGCTTTGTTCGCTCCAAACTCTGATGAACTGCGCAAAGAGTTCGACAAGGCATTGGAATCCCCGCCGCTTGCTCCTGCGCCTGTTGCTACGCAGGGTGCGCAATCTGTCAAGACCCCTGAAAAGCAATCTGCCAAGGAGCGCATTGACAGAATTCTTTTGCAGTTGGATGAGCTTAAAAAAGAGCTTGAACTTTTGCGAAAGGAGGTTAAGTAAAGATGGCTTGCCATGTATAAAGAAAGGCTCACACGAGACGATCTCCCCATGTGGCGGTGGGCGAGTCTCGTAACTCCTGACTTTTTCATCAACCTGCCGCCCGATTTCAATTGGGACTTGGTGCCGGGGGATGACAAGCCAGCGGAGGAAGCTAAGGCTGTTGCCAGCGAGCCGAAGAAAAAGAAGCCTATGTTCCGTTACGCAAGAGTTGAAACACAGCGTTGCGTTGACAGCGATCTGGCATTCTGCAAGGCCATTGCGACTACGCACTTGCGTGCGTCTGAAGAGCGTGGCGAGAAAATGTTTTTGCGTGGCAACAGCTTCCTGTCCAAGCTGGCCAAAGCTGTTTTGGAGCAAAATGGAGATATTTTTGTGGAGGCTTGCCAGAAGCATAAGGACGAGGCGTATTTCAACGAATGTGCGGGCGAGCTTGCCAAGCTGGACTTTGTAATAGAGAAAGACAAAAAAGTAGACAAAAACGCATGGCTTGGCTTGTATGAAGCTATTTTGCTTTTGACCGAGGAATGCTTTGCTACTAAGTGTGACTTGCCAAAAGTTGAGGCTTTTGAGTGCAAGGACAATGACGACAGCGCAGGAAAGCTGGAGATTATAGCTGTTCCCCAAGGTATGGGTGATGAAGATATAGCCAGTGCCCTCCTTGCGCCTATAGCTAAGGACGGACTGGAGGATTCCAGCGACAATATAAAAATAGGCGAGTTGTTTTATGAGTTTTTGAATGAGAATTTTCCGTTTAGAGAAAACAAAGAAAATCTTACTGATTTTATGAAAGAAATTTACAGCGAAGAAACTTGCAAAGACTTGGATTGCTTTTGCGATGCCGTAGTCAATGGTTCTCTTCCACAGCCAGAGGTTAAGATAGATGCGGAAAATATGCTAGGTGCTCATAATGGCGATGTGATTTCCATAAATCAACGGTTAGTACTGGATGCAATTTCTGGGAATCAAAAGGATTGCTTTGTTTTATTTTTAGCAATGCTTATAGAATACGGACACTTTTTAGGCCACGCTTTATATGGCAAAACAGGTAAACAAATAAATTGTTCGGAGCTTGCAGGCAGAGCTTTTGCATACTGGTTTATGGAATGTTCCAAAGCCGATTTATTTAACAAAGATTTTGAATTTGCCGATTTTATAACATTTGATGTCAAAGATAAAGAACAAAAGTTTACAGTTAAAGTTTTCAGTTTAAGCCAAGAACAGAGAAAGAGTATTTTTTACTCATTGGGCACGGAAAATATCTGGGAAGGGAATGGTTGAATATGCCAAAGTCAAAACAATGCGTTTGTGAAGCGCCGGATTTAGAGTTGAAGATGAATAAAGGCAATCTTTACGATACGCTTAAAGATTATCATTATGGAGAAATGCTCAAGAGGCTTAATAGTGTGGATAAAGGGATTATAGGTTCGGTTGGGTATTTATTGAGAAAATTATGGTGTAAGTATGAATCTAAAATGAAAGTATCTTCTACAATAGCAGAGGGAGGGAAACAAGAACAAAAGTTAAAAGAATTAGGAATAAGAGAGAGAAAAATAAGGTTTGAAAAAAATGAAATATTTACAGACCTCGTATTTGATACTTATCAAAAAGACTGGAGCAAAGCCTATCAATATACGTTTCATGAATTTTTTCATATTATTGATTTGCTTGCTAATCCTAATAATCCAGTTGATCCTAAGGAAGGTTGTTGTTTTTCACCTATTTATAAAAATAGATTTTTTAAATTTTTAAGCCCCGAAGGAAAAGTCACTTTAGGGGTTGCTCGTAATGAAAAGTATCAATTCGGTGAAATTATTATAAAAGATATTGAAAACCTTGAAAAGAATGCAGAAAAACTTAACGAAATTCATAATTTATCAAAACATGATAAAGCTCCTTTATACGATGCTATAGGTGGTTTTTTTTATCATGATAAATATCCCAATGAAGAAAGACCCGGTGATGAGATATTATTTCCTAAAGGTAAAGATAAATATTATGAACAATTTGGACATAATAAAAAATATTGGCTGGGAAATGCTGAAAATGATTTTGAAAATTTTCCAGGCCGTTTGGCAATGGAAGTTTTTGCCCATATGGCAGCAACAGCAGTAGCTAATACTAGTGCTTTTAATGCAATGAAAAAATATCTGCCAAATTCATATAGAATGTTTATAGAAATTCTTAATTATATGTTCATGACGGGAAAAAAGGTATAAATTAAATATATGCCAAAAATAATAACCATCATATTTATGTTCTTCTCATTATGCAACAGCAATTCGCCGAATGAAGTAGAGCAGATAATATTCCATTCATCCGTCAAAGTTCCACGAACTATTTCAATAACGAAAACGGCAAAAGGTGCTACCGTTAAATATTACTTAGACTTAAGTTTAGAGAAAAGATACGCATTAAACGTAAGCAAATATACGGAACATTTTAGCGTAGAGCTTAGCATGGATGAATGGCTGAAATTTATGAATGTTTTGCAAGAATTACGCATTAAAGAGTGGAAAAAAGAATATGGAGAACGAAAGCGGTTCGTTACAAAAGAAGAATGGGAACTTAAAATACTTTCTTCAAATGGAAACAGTTTTTATTCTCAAGGCTATGACGCATATCCTACGAATTGGGATAAGTTTATAAAAACAATATATGATGTTGGCAGAAAGAAGATAATAGAAATGGAATCCCAAATAGAGACTAAACTAAAGGCAGAGTATGAAAAAACAAATGGAACATTCTTAACTGATTTTGAACTTTCAATAGCGTATATAGATTTTCTTTTCAAAGAAACTGATTACATAAATGCTAAGCCTGATGACTGCGGCACCACCAGCAATTCTTTTGCGAGCAGTTGCATACAACGCGAAACAAAAGACACATATTTCCGTTTTTCAGTGACTAGAACTATAAAAGGCGCTCGTGTAGAATATTGTTTAAGTGATGATAAGACGGGGAAATTAGAACAGATAAAAGCAGAATTGAATATAGATGAGTGGATAGCTTTTATAAAAACTTTGAGTAAATATCGCATTAACGAATGGGAAAAAAATTATGCTAACGACAGTAGATTCGGTTTCAATTATAATGGGCAGTATTATATTCCTTCTAATAGTTGGCATCTTAAAATTTTTTCTTTAGATAAAGAGATACTTGCATCCCGTGGATACACTGATAACAAACACCCTCCGAATTGGAAAGAGTTTAGAAAACTTGTGGATGATACGGTAAAAAAGGCAGGTTCAAGATGAAGAATAAAACTCTAGCCATAGGAGCAAACGCAAAATGATTGCCGATACCTCATTGTTCAATATATCCGTGGACGGTCTTAGCGGCAAGCTCACTGTTCTTTCCTTCACCTTGGAAGAAGGCATCTACGGCGACGACTTGCTCACAGTCAGCCTGCTCTCACGCAACAAGCTGCCTGATTCCTTGGCGGATAAAGATGTTAGCTTTTCATTTGAATATGAAGGCAAAAAAGAGTTTTTCTATGGTCCGGTAACGAATTGCACAGCAGAACAAACGGCTACCGGAGCATCGGCTGCAACCATCAAGGCAAAAACCATCAGGCACTTGCTTGACAAAGAGAAAAAATGCGCTGTTTACTGCAAAAGCGATGTGGAAGACATAGCCAATTCCATCTTGGGCAAAGCTAAAATTTCAAATGCCAAGCTCAGCCTGTCTAAATATTACGAAACTGCTTTCAAAGTGCAGTACAATGAAAGTGACCTTGCTTTTTTGCAAAGAATTTTTGAAGAGCACAATATAATTGAGTTCGTGCAACATTCCGGTAATGGAAGCGAGCTTGTGGTTAGCGATGGCAACGATTTTGCTGTGTCTGGCTCCACTTTCATAAAATGCTGCTTGGAAGGCACCGAGGCAGGAAACATCTTTCATGGCTACAGCCACAACGCCTTGAGGCCAGGCCAAGCATTTGACGCATTTGACGAAACATTCATTGTCTGCTCTGCCAGTCACACAGGCAGCCAGGCAGCCGCCTTTGGCATCAAAGGCGAGGCAGACGGCTACACATGCCAAGTAACAGCCTTTTCAAAGCGCATGCTCGGTTCTTTGCCGTGCAGAAAAAACAAGCCTCAAGTTCCCGGCGTTATAGTAGCCAAGGTTGAGGGCTACAAAGATGCGCCTG
>WQTK01000124.1 GCA_009786285.1 Candidatus Fibrimonadales bacterium
TATATTTTGTGCCTGCCACAAGGCTGGTCATATCCAAAGACACAACTCTTTTGCCTTCCAAAATTTCCGGGACTTCCCCCGACGCTATTTTTTGCGCCAAGCCTTCTATGACGGCTGTTTTTCCAACGCCCGGCTCGCCTACCAAAACGGGATTGTTCTTTTTTTTGCGGGAGAGTATTTGAACCAGCCTTTCCACCTCTTTTTGCCGGCCTATAATCGGTTCCAGCCTGCCTTGGCGAGCCATTTCCGTAAGGTCTATGCTGCACATGTCCAGCATTGGGGTTTTGGTTTTGCGCGGTTTGCCCTGGCCTGTGCCAAAGTCGCTTGCAACCTCGGGGTATTCATTTTCTTCGTCCAGAATGTCTTGGACTTCTTGCCTTATTTTATCATAGCCTATGCCCATGGCATTTAAAATGTCTTTGGGAAATGAATCGTTTCTGGGGTTCAAAATAGCAAGCAGCAAGTGCTCGGTGCCAACGTAGCGGCTGCCCATAGCTCTTGCTTCCATCAATGTGTTTTCCAAAAGAGCCTTGGCTTGCGGGCTAAAGCGAAGCCCCACCTCTTGCTCTGTGCCTTTTGCGCTTGGCTGCATAAGCTCCGGGCCATTTCCGGTTATGAACTTAGCAATCCTGCTGTGCAGGGCCGCTAGGTCCACAGCTTCTTTTTCAAGTGCCTTTACGGCAATGCCATTGCCTTCGCTGAGCAGAGCCATAAGCAGGTGTTCCGAGCCTACATAATCGCTTTTTGTAGCCGCAGCCTCCGTTTTGGCTATATTCAACACATTTCTAAATCTCTTTGTGTAGTTATCCATACTAAAAATCCCTAGCAACGTAATATAGAAAATACCACTAGCAACCCAAGTCAATTGAAATTTATCTTTTATTAAATTTATTTTTAAGCTTGTTTTCTGCATAACTTTCTTGTTTCAGCCATCTTTCAAATTCCTGGACTATTATCTCGATTACAGCTTCATCAAGATGTTCCGATTTTTTCACTTTATCTAATATTTTTACCATATCATTATAATCGATCACGCCACATTTTTTAATAATTAGCTCCTCTTTCAATTCGAATGCTTCCGAACATCCTACATAGCTATCGTTTTCTAAAAAACTGTAGTTAAGAGCGCTAATTTTAAAATCATCATACATTTCACGATGTTCTGAGTTAATTAAAAAACATTTGTTTTTACCTGCCGATACGCACACACAATATTTCGTTTTTCGATAAGGCAATATGCTTGACACATCCATAATGAAAACTTCAGAAATGTTTGGCATATAGATTATATCGCCATAAGATGCGATTTCCATTTTAGTTCTTCAATCAACCAAGCTTCATCAATAAAGTCTTCAAATGGTATGGGGACTTCTTTTCGTACGCCTCGTTTTTTCCAGTTTTTTTTCCAAGCCATTTCTTTGTGATTTTTATCTTGAACCTCATCAAATGTTTTAAGGTTTTTGTATTCATCGTATCCGAATTCCAATGCTTCAATGTCTGTTTTGGAGAAAAATTTTCTTATATAGCCACGTTCCGAGGCCAATAATACTCCGTTTTTGGAAAAACCTTGATATTTTTCCTTTGCTTTTCCGGAACCTTTATAGAGCCATCTGGGAACCGTGCCACGTTGCATAGCCATATAGGTGTCTCCGGTAATGGGTCTCCCATATTTATTTAAATGATATTTTTCGGCAGCGAACAGCATCTTCCAAACCCAATACATATTATTTTGGCCTCTCTGGATTAGCCAAATCACAGATTCTATCGCCTTCCGCTCATTCAATTTGAATTCAATAGCCATACAGCCTTCCTTATTTACCCGTAATATAAAAAAATTATGCTTAGACCCTGTACTCAAAGCTCCGCCTGTCGCATTTACTATATTAACATTTATGAACAAGATAAAAATTTGTGTTTTTCTCGCTGTATCGGCGATGTTTTTCGCCTGCGGCTCACAAGATGGCTCTCCTGCCGAACTGAAATACGGCGGCAGAGCCGGTACAATTTCCCCATTTGACACCCTTATAGCCGAATTTGACTCAAAAATTGTAAATATAGGCGAGGAATTGCAATTTATCACTTCGGACAACACCACATATATGGTTTATATGCAAGGAAAGACAAAAAATAATAAGCTATATTTCGTTGGCAAGCACGATACCACTCGCGGAGGCTTAACTTATTTCAAGCCAGGCGTTGCGGAAGATTCCATTGTATTTTTAAGTCTCGAAAACGAAGACGGATACGTAAAGAAAAGAACAGTTCTATACTACTCAACCCATCGCTTGTTTGACAGCGAGCAAAACAGTACGGAAGCTACCGCAGACAACATAGATGTCTTTGGCAATGCCACAGACGGAGTTACATTCGTCGGCGTTTTGGATTCTTTGGTTGCCGTTACGGAACAGGGAAATATCTACGATGTGGAAGACTATTTCAAACTGGAATTGCATACAGACGACATAATAGAAATAACAGCAACCTCTCGCGATACAATGAATGTTCAGTTTTACGGGCCAGGCGGCAGGAACAAAACAATATCCGTAAAAAAAGGAACTGCCTCCATAAAAGACACTATAGGTCACGGACATCTGTCAGCAGGAGATTCTGTTGAAAAAATGGTTCCATTCTATATAAAAGTTTACACCGAAAAAAATACTTCTCGCCCGAATCCGTATAAAATATCGGTTCTAAGAAAGGAAGGAAAATTAGGAGGTCAATTATGATGATAGAAGTGCTCACCGAGTTCTACACAAATCACTATAACTTTGCCATAATAGGGGTGCTCATACTGTTGTTAACCGCATTCCTTGGCACTAAAAAGAATGTCAAAGGCATAGTGCTTTTGCTCAGCTTGTTCCTTGTGTATAATTTGGTTTTATACAATAAAACCAAAAAAGACCCGCACTGGTACGAGGCTTCAGAGCAAAAAGTCAATGCTTATGACCCTGTTAAAAAGCTATGGGAAGACAAACCGGCCGATGACGACATCAACAAACGGAAATGAGCTAATCTCATTTCTTTCGAAATGCGGCGCGCTGAAATTCGGCAGCTTTGTCACGAAAAGCGGCCGCGTTAGTCCTTACTTTGTAAACATGGGAACCGTCTGCGACGGTGAAGGCATTTCGCTTTTGTCAACTTGCTACGCAAAAATTTTTAAAGAGCATTTTGCCGGCAAGGCAGACAATCTTTTTGGACCTGCGTATAAAGGCATTCCGCTTTGCGCAGCAACAGCCGCAGTACTATATAAAGAACACGGCATAAAAACAAGCTTCACCTACAACCGCAAAGAAGCAAAAGACCACGGAGAAGGCGGAGTTCTGGTTGGCGACTTATACCAGGAAAAAAAGAACATTGTGATTATAGAAGACGTTATCACCGCAGGCACTTCCATAGAAGAAACAATGCGAACCATCTCCGCAATTCCAAACGCAAAAGTTACCGGCTTGATAGTTGCGATTGACAGAAAAGAAAAACTTGGAGATGGCAAAAGCGCATTGCAACAGGTGATGGAAAAATATTGCATAGAAGCACATGCGATAGCCTCCATAGAAGACATCCTAAAATTTGCCCCGGAAGAATATAAAGCAGAAATAGAAAAATACCGCTCCGAATGGGGGGTCTAATCATGTCCCATGTCCCATGTCCCATGTCCCTAGCATTTATATTTGCGCTTCTAATCTCTTGTTCTCCAAATTTTACCAATTCGCATAAATTGTACAACGGCGCACCTGCTAAAGGCGAGAGCGTTGGCTATGTTGAGCTTGGAGAAAGCTTTATGCTGACTCGTGCAGACTGGTTCACAGAAAAATTGAATATGCAAAGCGACTCAATTTATTCAAAGCTGGAGGCACTGACGGACTCCGTTGTTTTCCTTGAGCTGCAAAAAAACTGGAATGCCTCTGTTGTTTCAAAAAATGAAAAATTTTTAAAAGAAACTTTGAAAATGGATAAAACTGTTTTCATAAAAACAAAATTGCCGGAACAGGGCGTAGAGATTTCCGCAAATAGCGGCGTTGTTCCGAATTATCTTTTTATAATCCACGAATATACCATTGGCGGCGATTTGGAAGCTGAGAATTTTTATGACTACACAAAAGCCAATGTTGAAATTGCAGCAAAGAAAAAGTTCAAAAATCTCTCAATAGTAGCAACATTCACGCTTTGGGACAACAAAAAACAGCTTCCGCTTAAAAGCGGCATAATAAGCGTGCAAAAACCGATAAAAAACGATTCTATTGACAAAGATTTCTTTGTAACCATAACAAAATCGGTGGTAGCGGAATGCTTAAAGGAATTATAAAATTATCCGTTGTTTTTTTAGCTCTCAACTCATATGCAGCAGCGCCTAACGTTTGGAAAGACGGGGAATTTTTGCTTTGGAATTATGGCAAACAGCATTTTTCTCCTGCTGATTTTTGCTTTGCGCTTCGCTATCAAAATGAAAAAATAGGCAATCCGAACTGTTATGCGGCGGGAGACTGGGAAAGAGACACTACTGCTTCCTTATACGCAAAGTGGCTGAACGCGAATTTATCTTCCGGTTTGAACGCTGAGGAATTGCGGCCCAGAAATCCGCATGTCATTGAAAGGTTGCAATCTCTTAGAGACAGGAATTTGTTGTTTTGCACTGTTATAGACAACCAAGTGTGGGTTTTGCTTTTTGACGAAACAAGCTCCGAGCCAAAGGAAATAGCGGTTCTTCCCTTGAGCATGGACTCTGCGAAGGTTGCAGGAAAAATAGCAAGCGATTGGTTTGGCGGCACACCTCGGGTAAGGCTCTCCGATTCCGAACGAGCCGCAAAGCAAAAGGAACCGGATGAATATTTTGCTGAGCAGCCCATGCACGACGTGTGGCTTGGCATTCTGGCAGGCGCAGGCAGAGCAAAAGTTCCGTTAACTCCGAGCTCCTGGTACAAGAACACGCTTAATTCGAGAATCAAAAATTACCGGGATGTCAGGGATTCAACGAGCGCATGGAGTTTTGTCGACGACTCTTCGCCGTTTTACGGTGCTTATATAGGCGGCTCCGTATATGACTTTATAGGCTTGGAGTTTGAATTCCACCATTCCAAGC
>WQTK01000125.1 GCA_009786285.1 Candidatus Fibrimonadales bacterium
CGAATGTGCGCAATGTGTCCCAGGTAACTGTTATGGGTAGTGTGCCGAATATTTGGAAACTGGTTTTTCGCGAGCCGGTGTAAATGCCTTTGCCAATAATTGTCACTGTTGCTTGCCCGGTGTATTCGTTATCATCGTATTCTAAAGAATAATCGATGCCTTCTCTGAGCGTTACTGTTTCGTTGAAATCTCTTACTACCAGTTTTGGCTCTAGGGCTATTGGAGTTATGGAATCGGCGGCGGCGGTTATTTGCTGTGCCGGTATTGGGTCAACGGTTACGTTTGCCAAGTTTCTTTTTTCGTTTGTGATGCGGAAGTCTATAAATTTTGCTCCGTAGTAGTCACCTATGCCAGCTAATATTATTTTCGCATTGGTGCCTATTTCTGTGTTATTGTAATGATGTAGTATGTAGCTAGTATCTTCGGTCAAACGATGTGGTATTGAGTCTTCATAATAGACAACGCTATCCGGTTTAGGCGTTATTGGTATTCCGTTATTATACTGTTCTATTATTGTTGGAATGGAGATTGCTTTTGCGATTGGTTTTTTGCCTTCGGTGAAAATTGATTTTTGCGGAAACGGGTAGCCGTTTGCAATGTCTGGATGTATGGCCCAGAGCGATTCAAAGTTCCAGCCTGCTTCTATGTAGGTCATAATATCTTGCGCTTCTTTGGTTGATTTTCCTGTGCCGAGAGTGCTTATGGCGCTATCGCTGTTGAAAAAGGAGTTTGTTACGGCAGCAGTGCCATAACCGATGATAGCATTTTCCGAAGGGTTTTTCTGAGTGGCTTTTCCGAAGAAGCAAGATTTAGCGATTGTGACAGTTGTGTTACTAACTCGACCAATTATACCACCAGCTTCACGATCGCCAAGGGCTGATATATTTCCAACAGAACAAGTATTTGTAATTGTAACATTGGCGGAATCAATAGTGCCAACTATGCCTCCTGCCATATTTCCAGTTACATTGCCAAAGAAATAAACATTGGAGAAGTCAGAATTAAATTTCTTTTCAATTTTCCCGATAATTCCGCCCGAAGTAGTTCCAGTTATATTGCCAATGGCATACGAGTTTGATATTTTTATATTGCCGGTGCCAGAGCCTACTATTCCACCAGCCATTTGTGCACGATCAATATGAAAACCTACCAAGCCAAGATTGCTTATGCTTGCTCCATCAATTTTGCCGAATAAACCAACAGGATAACCCACATTTTCTGAAAAGAAAAGACCGCTTATAATTTTATTGTTGCCGTCAAAATTGCCACGGAATGGCGCATCTTTTCCTATAGGAGTCCACTGTGCAGTATCATTTAAAACTATGTTTGAGTCAAGTTTAATATATTCGCCTGAAAAGCTATAGCCATGATTTACAAGGTTAGCCAATGAATCAAGCTGGTTTTTGATCTTTATAATATAAGGATCGTTAGCTGTTCCTGTGCCGCTGGCGAATTTACTTGCCACATCGAATTTCGGTGCCTTTGTGTCAAAAAAAGATGGGTAGTTGTATAATTTGTGTTCCCAACCCATATAACTATTATTTGTATCGGTGTTATTTAACATACCTGCGTAAACATGCAAACGAGAAGCAATGTCTTCATCTATATTGAAGTTACAAAAAGAATTTTTTAAAGTGCTACCGCCGCCGCTCAAAGATGCCGCCGGTAGAACTAACTGGTCCCGACACATCACTGATTGCATAAGAATTTATCACCGTGTTATTAGAGCCAGCTATGCCGCCTACAGAAGCGTAAATTGATCCAGATACATTACCAATAAAATAAGAATTCATTATAGTAGCATCCTTGCCGCTAATACCGCCAGTAGAACCTGACCCCGACACATTGCCGATAGCATAAGAGTTTATTATAGTACCACCCTCGCTAGTTATACCACCGGCATTACCATTGCCATTGACATCACTGCCGGCTTTTACATAAAAATATGTCAATCCTAGATTGTTTATAGTAGCTCCATTCGTATTGCCAAACAAGCCTTGGTATGAATTCAATGCGCTATTATTGGCATAAAGACCGATAATAACCTTATTATTGCCGTCAAAATTGCCTTTAAATGAAGATGTGTTATTTCCTATGGGAGTCCACAGATTCAAGCCTGTTGTGTAGGCATTCCAGTTTTCCCAGCCGCTTTTCAGGCTCGTGTCATTCAAAACAATGTCTGCGCCAAGTTTTATGGTCTTACCCTGAAACGAGTTGCCCCCATTCACAACCACTGCCAACCCTGCAAGCTGTTCCGCAGTGGTGATTGTGTAGCTGTCAAGCGTTTTGTTGTCCGTGTACCAAGCGGTATCAGCCGTGCTGCCGTCCCATGTGCCTTGCGCAAAAAGCAAGGTTGGGAGCAAAAGTAGAAGAAAGATTTTTTTCATAGAACGCTACCTTGTTTATAGGGTAAAATAGAAATTTCCCCACGCCACAGCCACTGGTAGCGGTTCAAGCCTCACTCAATGGATTTTAAATCTAGATACATTATTCTTGTGGCATCTTTTTCATCGTTTTCCGTTAAATACCGGAATCCGTTTTTCTCGTAAAAAGGCAAAGCATTTTTATAGGCATCAACGATAATAAAACGGCAACCTGCGTGTTGCATAGATATGTTTCTATAAAATTCAGTTATTGTCTCTATTATAGTTGTTCCTATCCCGATATTGGCATATTTTTTTGAAACGGCAAGTCTACCTATTTTGACAGCAGGATAACTTTTACGCC
This sequence comes from Candidatus Fibrimonadales bacterium, assembly GCA_009786285.1. Taxonomy (GTDB): domain Bacteria; phylum Fibrobacterota; class Fibrobacteria; order Fibrobacterales; family Fibrobacteraceae; genus Fibrimonas. The sequence goes on from WQTK01000125.1 coordinate 2,728, forward strand.
GTTTATTGTTGGAAACCAATCGGTTTATTTTGTTCCAGATGGATTTTTCATCTATATTTTGCGATAACCTATCATTTGATAAACAATAATAAGCCACTGTCTCTGTATCCGATTGAATCATATACGTTACTGAAAGCAAAGAATTTCTGTAGTCTTTTGAATCGTTGCGTAAAAAATCATTAAGATCTTTATCTTCGCTTTCAAAAGGCTTTATTTCTACGCCATCATCAATGCGAACAGTTCGTACTTTTAGCTTTTCAAAAAGTTCTGCTGAGTTCATGGCATCGGAAAGGTTGCTATGCTTTTCATTAATTCATAAGATTTTCGCATACTTTCCTTCTTTTCTTCGGAAAAACGAATCGGATTATCCATAGCTTCTTGAAAGCGTATGGAATCTCTGCCACTTATCGTAGGCGTTTCTTTTATTGGTCGTGCCATAAAAACCTCATTTTTTTAATCTATTAGCAAATATAGAAATTTCTATATTACTTCCATGATAAACTTAATCCTTTGCGGTGGCGCTGGCACTAGGCTCTGGCCTTTGAGCCGCACTTTAATGCCAAAGCAGTTTGTGAAAATTTTCGGAGAATATTCGCTGTTTCAACGAATTGTGCTTGTTAATAGCGAATTTTGCCCGGAGCAATGCATAGTTAGCAACGCTGAACAATATTTTTTGGCAAAAGACCAGTTGCAACAGGTGAATGCTAGCAAAATGTCTTTTATGCTGGAACCTGTGGGCAGAAACACCGCTCCGGCTATTGCCCTGGCTTGCCTGGGCATGCCGGAAGACGAAGTTGTGCTGGTGTCTCCCAGCGACCATCTGATTAGAGACGCAAAAAGCTATTCCAAAGCGGTTGAAAGAGCCGCAGAGCTTGCCTTGGCAGGGAATATGGTCACATTCGGCTTAAAACCGACTGGGCCGGATACCGGCTATGGATACATAGAGGCAGAAGGGGAGAGGGCGAAAAGATTTGTTGAAAAACCTGATCTGGAAACTGCCAAAAAATATATAGCAAACGGCAATTTTTACTGGAACAGCGGCATATTCTGCTTCAAAGCAGGAGTGTTTTTAGCCGAGCTTAAAGAATACGCGCCGGAAATGCTTTTGGCCTGCAAAACCGCATGCGAAAAAGCTGTTAGAGAAAATGGCATGGTTCGCATTCATCACGAAGACATGGCGGAAATTCCGGCAGACTCCATTGACTATGCAGTTATGGAAAAATCGAAAAAAGTATGCGTGGTTCCATGCTCAATAGGCTGGTCAGATTTAGGCAGCTTTGAAAGCCTTTACAAGGAATTGCCCCAAGACGCAAATGGAAATACCGAGACCAGACATCACACGGCCATAGATTCAAAAAATAATCTGGTAATGAGTTCAAACAGGCAAATAACCACAATAGATTTGAAAGATATGATGGTTGTGGACACCGCAGACGCTCTTTTAGTAGCGCCGCTTGCGAGCAGCCAAAAAGTGAAAAAACTTGTGGAAGCCTTAAAGGAAAAGCGCCCTGAGCTGCTTTACTCCCCGCAAACCGTTATTCGCCCGTGGGGAACATATACCGTGCTAGATGAAGGCGATTATTTCAAAATCAAGTGTATTTCCGTAAATCCTGGAGAACGCCTTTCTTTGCAAAAGCATTTGCACCGCTCTGAGCATTGGGTTGTTGTTAGCGGAATGGCAACCGCAACCGTTGGCGAAACAACTGTTTTTGTTCGCCCAAATGAATCAACCTATATTTCCGCAGGCACTGTTCATCGTTTGCAAAACGAGGGCAAATTGCCGCTTGTGATTGTTGAGGTGCAGGTAGGCCAGTACACAGGCGAAGACGATATTATAAGACTGGACGACGATTACAAGCGGAATGGGTAATGAAGAAATTCATATCAATATTGTTTGCAATAAACGCTGCATTCGCCGCAACGGATTATTTTAAAAAGGCCAATGAGCTTTACGATGCCGGAAAATATATGGATGCGGTTCCAATGTACAGAGCCGCCATAAAAAACGGGCAGCTTGAGCCATACGCATGGTTCAATTTAGGAAATACCCTTGTGCATTTAAAGCAAAACCACGTAGCAATGGTGGCATATAAAAGAGCAACCGAGCTTGTGCCCGGTTTTGCTAAACCTTGGGTGCTGCTTGGCGATTTGTCGTATTCTTACGGGGATTACGGGCAAGCGGTAGCGTATTATGGCAGAGCGGCGGAGCTTGGCGAAAGGGGAGAGCATTTGCATTACGCAATGGCTTCTGCGTATTTGAACTTGAAAGCATATGTTTTGGCGGAGAGGTATTTTGAGCAAACATTGAATGAAAACCCAGACAGGCAAGAGGCGTGGCTTGGGCTTGCGGAGTG
>WQTK01000126.1 GCA_009786285.1 Candidatus Fibrimonadales bacterium
AAACTTTTGGGCACGGGTTCCGGGCAAGCAATCCAATGCGCCGGCTTTTGCCAAGCTTTCAAGCGCAGTTTTATTTATGGTAACTTTTTCAAGCAAGTGCAATCTTCTAACCATGTCAAAAAGGCTCGCATATTTACCGTTCTTTTTTCTTTCCCGCTCAATGTCATTTGCCACAACATCGCCGCAGCCCTTTATTTGCGAAAGCCCCCATCTAATAGCTTTACCTTCCACGATAAAAGCATTGTTCGATTTGTTCACATCAGGCTGCAACACTTCAATGCCCATTCTTTTGCACTCATCAACATGCATAGGAAATTCGTCTTCCAAATTTTTAACACCGCTCATAACCGCAGCCATGTATTCCTGCGGAAAATTCGCTTTTAAATACGCAGTCTGGTAAGCCACGTAAGAATAAGTCGCAGAATGGCTTTTGTTGAATGCATAGCCGCAGAACGGCTTGAGATCTTCCCAAATTTTTCGCAAAAGAGTTTCCGGATAACCTTTTTTCAATCCGTTTTCAAAAAATTCAGGCTCCATTTTCGCCATCTCTTTTTCGTCTTTTTTTCCCATAGCTCTGCGAAGAATATCCGCTTTGCCCAAAGAAAAATCGGCTAAAATTTTGGCAATGTGCATAACCTGTTCCTGATAAACTATAACGCCGTAAGTTTCGCCCAAAACTCCCTCAAGGTCGTCGTGATAGCAATTTATTTTTTCTTCTCCGTGCTTGCATCTTATGAACCTTGGAATGTTATCCATTGGTCCCGGACGGTACAGAGCGTTCATTGCAATTAAATCTTCAAGGCAACTGGGTTTCAGTTCCCGCAAATACTTGCGCATTCCCGGAGATTCAAATTGAAATATGCCAATAGTGTTTCCCTGTTTGAACACATCAAATGTTTTTTCATCGTTAAAAGGAATTTTGTTCATATCAAGTTCAAGTTTTCTCGTTTCTTTTATCGCATTCACGCTCTCTTGAATCAAAGATAAATTTTTAAGCCCCAAAATATCCATTTTCAGCAAGCCAATGTCTTCCACATAATGCTTGTCATATTGCACGGCAGGAACATCGCCAGCGGCCAAGCGGTAAATAGGCGCAAGCTCCGTCATTTTGCACGGAGCAATGATTAATGCTGCGGCGTGCGTGCCCGAATTGCTTATAAGTCCTTCCAGTTTGGTTGCCAGCTCCCAAAATTCCCTATAAGCGTCCGTGCTTTCTATCAAAGAATTAAGTTCTTCGTCCTGGTCCCTGACATTTTTCAAATTTACATCTGCACCGCCGGAGAGTCTAAAAGGAATTTTGTCTGCGAATATTCCAACGTCGCTTCTAGATATATCCAAAACTCGCCCAACCGCCCATAAAACGGCTTTTGCCTTCATTCGTCCGTATGTTATCAATTGCGTTACATTTTCCTCTCCGTATTTTTCCGTGACATATCTTATCAAATCACCCCTTTCTTTATCGGAAACATCTATATCCACATCGGGCATGCTCACACGTTCCGGATTTAAAAATCTTTCAAAAAGCAAATTATATGGAAGCGGATCCATTTCCGTGATTCCCAAAATATACGCAACTATTGAACCGGCTGCCGAGCCTCGCCCGGGCCCCATCGGAATGCCTTTGCGTTTTGCCCAATTGATAAAATCCTGTATTATTAAAAAGTAGCCCGGAACTTTTAATTCATTTATCGTATCCAGTTCTATTTTCACCCTTTCCATTATTTTTTCATCGTTCAATCCGTTTACGTATCTTGAGGTAATTCTCTCTTTGACCAAGTATTCCAAATAATCATACTCGCTTGCGAACTCCGGCGGGCATTCAAAGTGAGGCCAAAAAGACGAACCAACTCTGGTTTGTATTTTTACATTGCAACGTTCTGCAATTTTAACTGTATTTTCCAAGGCTTCCGTGTCTTCCGGGAACAGATCGTGCATTTCTTCTGCGGATTTTAAATAAAATTCTTCCGATGAAAAATAATCATCGCAGAATTCGAGCAAAATTTTCTTCTGCTCCATGCACAGAAGCGCAGCAAGGCTTTGCGCATCTTTTTTTGATATGTAATGCACATTATTTGTCACAACAAGCTGGCAGTTGTTTTCTTTTGCGTAATTTCTTAAAAAATCATTTACCAGAGTCTCGGCTTCAATAAAATGGTTTTGCAAAGAAAAATAAAGATGTTCTCTGTCAAAAATTTTGCGCAATTCATCTAAAAACTGTTTTGCCCTGTTTTCCATGTTTCCGCAAACATCCCGTCCAAAGCGGCTTGCCAAATCTCCGGCTATTGCTATAAGCCCTTCTTTGTGCTGAGATAAAAACTCCAAGGAAACTGCGGGAACTTCCTGGAATTTTTCAGGGATTGTGTATGTTTCGCTTGTAATTTTAGCGAGATTTTTATAGCCTTCCTGGTTTTCTGCCAAAAGCGTTAAGCGGTTGTAAGAAGATTTGTCTGTGGGTTTTGCTCCTTCGGTCTTTATATATATATGGCTGCCTAAAATGCGTTTTACGGATTGCAATTCCTTTTTTTTATCCATTTCCATGTAAAAGTCAAGAATGCCGAACATAAAGCCGTGGTCTGTGAGGGCTATTGCGTTTTGCCCAAGCTCTTTTGCCTTCGCAAGCAAAACGGGTATTTTAACCGGAGCTTGCAGGAACGAGTACTCGGAATGTACTTGCAAATGGACAAATGACTTCTCGTTATCGCTCATAGCGTTAATTTAGAAAATTGAACATTGCTGAAAAGATTTTGGAATTCTTCAGGGTGTTCTGTGTGAATGGGCATAATGAATTTTGGGTTTACTGCTTTCACAACTTCTTTAATGGAATCAACATCTGCGTGGCCGCTGGTGTGCAAATATTCATATTTGTATGAATTTAAAAAACTGTATTCGGGTTCGTTTAAATAACCTTTCCACATGGAATAAACCAGCAAGCATTTGCCGGGATATTTAGTGAAATATTTTTCAAGTTTTTCTTTGCATCTATCGTTGTTGCGAATCAGGATGCAAAAGCCGTCTTTTGCGAGTGCTTTGTTTGGCACAAATTTATAGAACGGGCTTTTTTCGCTATGATTGTCAGAGACAATTTTTAGAACTTCTTTTTGGTACGCATCGCCTATAAAAGGTCTATTTCTGTTGAATACTTTGTTGTATGCGTGGTAGAATTCAAAAATTCTGTCTATATTTGTGGATGAGCATAAAATGAAAACATATTTATGTTCAGGTTTTTTAAATAATTCAATAGCTTTGTTGTACAATTCAAATTCTGTTTGAGCTTTTTCTTTTGCGATATTGGTGCCTTCGCAAATCAGGCAATCTATGTTTTTTGCAAAATGCTTAAAAACTTTTATTTTGCCTCGTGGCCCATGCAGCCGAAAATCTCCTGTATAGAAAACTCTTTTGCCGTTTGCTTCTATTAAAAAACTATAGGCATCGAATGCGGAGTGGTCTATCATAATTGGGGTTACTTTGATATCTCCGAATATTAATTCATCTTTCGGATTGAATGTTTTTATTTTCTTCAAAAATTCAAATTCTTTTTCATCAATTCGCTCTGCTTTTGCCAGCCGTTTTGTTTTTACCATGTTAATTTTTTTTGCGGTATTTCCCATGTAAATTTCATCGGTTTTTGCTTGTGTTATTCTCCCTATGTGGTCGCCGTGGTAGTGTGTTATGAGCAATGCGCTATTTTCGGTGTTTCCTTTTGTGAGGCCGTCAATATTGACTTTTGAAACGGCTTTTTCCTTGTTTTTGGTTAAATCTGCCCCAAGGTCAATAAACACCCTAGCTTTGTCTGTTGATATTTCCGTGACGCATCCGCCAATTTGGTTGCTTCCTCTATGAATTTCAATGTTCATTTTTGTTCTCCTTCTAAAATTTCCTTCAATTCTTTTGCAGCTTCAAGGCACAGTTCCGGTGTTTTCAAATTTTCGGGGACATATTTAAGATTGATTCCCTCTTCTCTCACAGCCATCATGCACATTTCCAGCGTTTTCAAGTGTTCTGGAACATCTTTAAGGTTCCAGCTATTCCTTTGCACTGCCTTCATGCACAACTCCGCAGTTTTGAGATTTTCGGGAATATGTTCAAGAAAATAGGGATAGTCTTCGTCATTTACGGCTATTGAACACAATTCTTCTGTTTTAAATTTATCGGGAACGGATTCTAGGTTTATGCCTGCATATTGCACAGCTTTTAGGCACAATTCTTCAGTGATTAAATGTTTTGGAACATACTGAAGATAATCGCCAACCTTACTCTTATTTGCTTGCAGGGCGGCAAGGCATAGCTCCAGAGTTTTTAATTCTTCTGGAACATGTTTAAGAGCAATGCCATCGGTTTTCACAGCCGTTGCGCACAATTCCTGCGATTTCATGTTTTCAGGAACATATCCAAGAGCATAAGCATACGTTTTCACAGCTTCCATGCACATTTCCGGCGTTTTCAGGCTTTCCGGAACATATTCGAGGGCATCACCGCCCTTTTTTACCGCTTCCATGCAAAGCTCTGGTGTTTTGAATTCAAGCGGAACGTATCTAAAGTTCCAGCTATCCTTTTGCACGGCTTCCATGCACATTTCAAAAGTTTTTTTCTTGTGAGGAATTTTGCTTAATTCCATACACGCTTCGTGAAACGAAAATAAATCTTCTAATCCCATTTTTTGACTCCTAGTTTAGTTGTATAATATACAAATCCTTTATTTTTCACAGTTGCAGTCTCCGCCAAAGTCTATATCTGCCGCTAGGAAGCTCAGTCCGAAGAGTGTTAGCGGTATGAGGCAAATTAATAGGCATATTTTGCCGACTATTTTGATGATTTCCATATTTTTTTCTCCAAAATTAATGATTGCATGCTTCTATAATACGAGTGGACGGCAAAAATCAACACACTTTTTCCGAAATCGGCGAAATTTCGCAAATTTGCGGGTATAGTTTGTGTATTTGTTAAAGTACGACTTTAGCAAATACACAAGCTTTTTTTGCTTTCCATTCCAAGTTTCTTTACTTCCATTTTTGAAGGTTAAAGCCACCGCCTTTCAGGCGGTGAACTTTTAGTTGCTATATTTGTAATATGACGGTTGAATACAGACA
>WQTK01000127.1 GCA_009786285.1 Candidatus Fibrimonadales bacterium
TCCTGTGAAAACAGCGGTTTATTTAACCGGAACCATGATAGTGGCTCGCGACATAGCTCACGCAAAATTAGCGGAAATGCTGGAGAAAAACGGCGACTTGCCGGAATACTTCAAAAAGCACCCCGTATATTATGCCGGCCCCGCAAAAACTCCTCCGGGCAAACCGACCGGCAGCTTTGGACCAACAACAGCCGGCAGAATGGATTCTTACGTAGCAGCTTTCCAGGCAAAAGGCGCAAGCCTAATAATGGTGGCAAAAGGCAACCGAACCAAAGATGTAACCGACTCCTGCAAAAAGAATGGCGGCTTCTACTTAGGTTCAATAGGCGGCCCCGCCGCGCTCCTCGCAAACCAAAACATTCTGAGCAACGAAATCTTGGACTTCCCGGAACTGGGAATGGAAGCCATTCGCAAAATAACCGTAAAAGATTTCCCAGCCTTCATAATAGTAGACGACAAAGGCAACGACTTCTTCGAGGAGTTGATCTAGGATGTTTAAAATTCTGAAAATTCTGATAATTCTGGGAATTCTGGTTCAGACGTTTTCCTGTTCCTCCAATAAATTCACAGGCCAATTGACGGAGAAGTGCGTTGCTGAATATAAATCTGCGGAAGAAAGATTCAAGAAAGCCAAGTATTGGAGCGTCAAGGAAGATTTGACTGAGATTATGCAAAACTGTTCCGGAACCGGTGTTATGGAGGAGTCTCACTTTTTGCTTGCGCAGTCGCATTTTTATTTGGAAGAGTGGCTTGAGGCCCGTGCCGAGTACGGGAGCTTCGTAAATTTTTTCCCCGGCTCGCCTTACGCAGAAACCGCCGCTTACCGCAAAGCCGTGTCTGCGTACAATTTGTCTTACAAAGATTCTCGCGACCAGTCCAACACAACTTTTGCGATGAGGGATTTCAGCCGTTTTGAATCGGAGTATCCTAATTCGCCTTTGCTGGACAGCGCATATCTGTACTTGGACAGTTTGACGAACAGGATGGCGGAGAACGAATTTCAAATTGCGAGATTGTATTCCAGAATGGGGGAGCCGGGTGCCACGGCGATTTATTTGAAAGAGTTTTTGGATGATTTTCCGAGAAGCCCTCGCCAAAAAGAAGCGATTGTCATGCTCATAAACAGCTACATTGACATGAAGGAGTTTGCTTCCGCAAAATTTTATCTGGAGCGTTTGCGGGAGGCTTACAACGCAGACGAAAAAATGCAGACTTCCGCAAAAAAGCTGGAAGAGCAAATTGCATCTGCTGAAAAGTCTTTTGAAAAGAAGCTGGAAAAAGAAAGAAAGCAAAAGCTAAAAAGAAAAGATGACAACGGATAATTCTGGAAATGCACAGCGCAGAAAATGGCTGGGTGTTATCAGCCATTGTTGCGGAGTTTACACAAGGGTTTATTTGAATTCAAGCGGGGAGTGGGCAGGCAACTGCGCCAGATGCGCCCGCCGCATTGTGCGGGTTATGCTGTAGCGGTTAGTTTTATTTATTATATCCCCACGGATCGCCTTTGGGCAAAAGATTGATCATGCATTTCTGAAAGCTTTCGTCTCGAAAATCATAATAAGAATCTTCTATGCACCAAGAATCTTTGTCTTCCAAGGATTTACAGTAAGCTATAGCTTTGTTGCATGCGGTTACTTTTTCGGAATGAGTTGGTTCTTTCGCGGAACAAGATTTGCCGTTGTATGTGACTTTTGCGCTTGACATTGTTTGAGTCAGTTTTATTTTATCATTTCCTTTTGAAAGTTCATAGCTATCGCAACCCAGAGTTTTTATTTTCCATCCACGGACTTCTTCGCCGTCTTTTGTTTCATCTGCTCGGCAAACGTCACGTGTCATAGCAACTTCTTTTTCCGAAACCACTAATTTCACAACATCGTAATAATCATCGCACCAGTAACCGTCATATTCATCATCATCATAATGATTCCTGCAAGACAGCGATAGATTCTTATTTCTTGTCCACGTGCCTATAATTTCATTTGATGTTCCGTTGAATTTTACCATTTCGTCTTCACTATATTCCCAAAGAGATAAAACTTTATTGTCTATTGAGTAATTCATTGAAAAAGTGTACTCTCTGGTGGTGTCCTTAAATCCATTTTCCGAGCACCTTTCACTGTTATACGTCTCTATAACATAGAGATAATTGGATGACATTTCTTTAACTTTATAGACTTCTGTTATTTTACTGCCTGTGCTGCCGCCATCACCGCCATCAGAACAGGAAAAGAATGAAAAGGATGCAACGCAAATAGCAGTTGCGAAAAATTTTGCGCCGATTTTAGTCGAGCTTGCCATAAAAGCCTCCAAATATGTTTGTGGTAATATAGAAATTTCTACTTTCCTTTATATGCGTCATTTTAATGTAACCGGTTGTAGCTAATCAGGCTAAACCGATAAGCCTTTATCTTTTAAATAAGAGTTTTTTCGATTTTTAAATAGCATTAGCAATGGCTCTTTCTTAACATATCCACATCATTTTTTATCTGTTTCAAAATTTCTTTTATCTCATCTGAATTTGGAAGCGTTGGTTTTCCATATACCAAAGTAGAACTAAATGGAACAATCAAGCCATCGCCTTTTGGCATAATTCTCCCCATACCACACATATACGCAGGAACATATTTTACGCCCGGACAAAGAGAAAGCAACAGAGCGATCCCCGATTTCATTTGTTGCTCGCTATCGGGTTCTCCGCGTGAGCCTTCGGGAAATATAATTAATGAATAACCGTCTTCCAAGGCTTTTTTCATTGCGTGAATTGCCTTCCCTCCTTTACGGGAAATTAATAACGTGTTTATAAAATAATTGCTAAACCAGGCTTTCAATTTCGTTTTTCCAAAGTAATCGGCAGCGGCAACAGGTTTTACTTTATGGACAATAGAAGACGGCAAAGATGCCATCAATGCCATAGTATCTATATGGCTGTTATGATTAGCCACTATAACAAACTGTTTCTCTTGCAACAAAAAAGTTGCCTTGTCGAACTTGACGCCGACAATCAGTTTCAAAAAATTACGGATAATACCGCTGTAAATTATTTTTAAGACAAGTGCTTGCATTTCAATATGCTATGTAATAGACCAAGTGAAAAAATACGGGAGCGGTATAAGCCAGCGAGTCAATACGATCTAAAACTCCTCCGTGTCCCGGAATGGTTGTTCCCGTATCTTTTACACCAATATCACGCTTGATAGACGACATCACAATATCTCCTACAAATCCCACTATTGCAACAAGAAAACTAACCAACAAAAGGTATTTGGTACTCAATGGAGTTAAAAAACCAAGTCCGTATCCAATGGCAGTAGTAGAGATAACTCCTCCTATAAATCCCTCCCAAGTTTTGTTCGGACTTATCTTTGGGATAATCTTATGTTTTCCAAACAATTTACCCCAAACAAACTGCATAACATCATTGATTTCCGTGAGAAAAACAAGGAAAAGCAACAACCCGCGCCCTCCTGCGCTAAACCCTTCCAAATCGGGAAGCGACAACAAGTAAGCCATATGGCTGATACCAAACACCGTCAACATCAATATCCATTGCAAGGTAGTCATTGACTGTATAATTCCCTTTGTCTCTCCCTTCAACACCAAACGTAAAGGTAAAAATAAAAACATTACAACAGGGATAAATATTATATAAAAGCCATACCATCCTATATAAGCCAAATAATATTGTATAGGTATCGCCACAAATGCCCAAAAAATGGCTCGCCTGTCCGATTGTCTAAATCCTAACAAAGAATAAATTTCTCGAAATGCGACAAATGAAAGAAATGCAATGGCAACGTAAGAGATTTTTGTGCTGAAAACAGTTGCTCCAACAAACATTGTCGACATAACCCACCAAGATTTGGTGCAATTTTTAAGTTCTTTAATATTGGTTTCAGGTTTTATTTTCTCAAAAATAAAAAAACTAAGAGAAGCAATACTCAATATCCCGAATATCAATCCGACAATAAATAGACTGTCGTTATTTTGAAAAATACTCAAATGAAATACATTATTCATAATCTGTCTATTTTAATGTTTTATTTGCCCGAATTGCCGTACTAAATATGAGTAGGGCATTAATAAGCGCAAAGATGTAAATGGAATAAGAAGTTATATCAACGTATAAAAAAGCCAGTAAACCATATAATCCAATCACAAAAGCCCTGTCGCTTTTCCCCATAGGTCCTTCGTATCTTCTTTGTCCCGATATAACTTTTCCCAACAATCCCGAAAATTCATTTACAATACTTAAACTTATGAACATAACTACGAGATATAAATTCGACTGTTCAAATTTCAATAAAGGGAAATAGATAAACAAATCGGAAAGCACATCGCCCAATTCATTCAACAATTCACCTTTCTTGGATTGTTGATTATATATTCGAGCCATCATTCCGTCCAAAGCATTCAATGCCATTCGCAAAAAAAGTCCAATGGGCAAGGCGAGAAAAAACAGATGATACACATCGGCAAACCAAAAGAAAAGACCAATAATTAAAGACAAAAACAGAGAACTGACAGTAATTTGATTAGCCGTTACGCCTATTTTATGAAGCAAATCTAAAACAGGGCGTAGAAATACTTGAAACTTGGGTTTGATGTTATAAACAGAAATCATAAAAGCCTCCACAGGAAGCTTTGCCAAATACTATTTTGCTACTAAAAGCCATCTTTGGGGAAAATTATAAAATTAAAAAGGTTTTTTTTCGAAAAAATCATATCAAAAATAGCGTTTTTTTATGTTTTCCCGCTAATTTCCATTTTTTCGGACTACTTGTGCACAAGAAACTCAAGGCTTCCATCATAGCAGGACCCTTGTGTGGAGGCTTTCCAATCAAAAAAATGAAAAAAACAACACTTTCTTATGAAATGCAATAGGAGTTAATAAAACTGGAGGAGAGTTGGAATTATACACTTATGCGGGCACTACAAACCAGCCACAGCTGGTTATGTCGTAGCTAATCAGGCTAAACAGATAAGCCTTTATCTTTTAAATAGTCGCTCCTTAAAAATATAACAACTCCGCATAAATCAACATTTATTTCATAAAAGGGGTTGAAAAATTCTACGATATTTGCTATATT
>WQTK01000128.1 GCA_009786285.1 Candidatus Fibrimonadales bacterium
TGAAGAATTTGCTTATTTCGCTCAGGGAAAGGCCCGTTTGCTTGCACAAGTAAATAGCCATTTGGCGAGGCTTGTTCACCTTTGCCATGCGGCTTCTCCCGCAAATAGACTCTGTGGGAATGCCATAGGCAAGGGCCGCCGCCGCCGCTATGGATTGCATAGACGGAGCTTCTCCGGAATTGGTTTTTTCGCCGTAAATGTCTCGGATTATCTGCGGGGTTATTTCGCATTTCAAATGTGCCTGCCTTGCCGCAAGCTCGTTTATCGCGCCCTCAAGCGAGCAAACGCTTTCGCCAAATTTTTCCGCTATTAGCTTCCAGCAATCCTCAAGAGAGGCAGGCAATCTTTTTTCCTGGGCTTTTTGGCGCAAAATAGCTATGCGGGTTCGCAAATCCGGCTTTTTCAGTTCGCATTTTATGCCCATTTTCAAAAAATTTTCCAATTCGGTTGTAGGATTGTTTTTGTTTTTCGGATTAACGGCAACCACTATGGAACGGCCTTTGGCCTTTAGATTTTTCAATATGTTCAAAAGCTCGTTTTGGGAATTTTCATGGATGTAAATGTCTTGCAAATTGTCAAAAAGCAAAATATCTGCCTGGTAAAGGGCTAAATTTCCGTTGTTTCTTTCTTTAAAAAAGCGGTCTGCATCCCACAAAATCGCCCTCTTGGCCCAATTTGCCGAAGCTTCACGGCCAATAGCATGAAGCAAATGCGTTTTGCCAAGCCCCGCTGCGCCTTTTATCACCAAAAAGTTATCCTGATCGCTTGGCTTTGCGGCTATTATTTTTGCGCATTGCAGAGCAAATTCGTTGGAAGTTTCGGCGATAAAATTATCCATTCTGTATTTTTTGCAAAAATTGCAGAGTTTGTTTTTCTCAGGTTTTTTGATTTCCGGCGGGTTTGCCAGTTTGCTTTCCTCTTTTGCTTGCGGAGCAAAAACAGATATTTTGTCAACGCTGGGGTCAATGCTTTGGGCAATTTCAAGGAAAGAACCGCAAAAACGCGATAAAAACAATTCCTTGGCAAGCTCGTTTGGCGCTTCTATGCCTAATACGCCGTTTTCCACAGAAACTTGCTTTATGGCAGAAAGCCATGATTCTTTGGGCGCAGAAGCCAAGAATACCGAAAGGCTCTGCTCCCATAGGGAAGCAGGCCGTTCGGCAGTATTCAGATTGACATTCTCAAACACACTTAAAATATCTAAAATTTTTAGGCACTTTACAAGGGGTTTATTTCAAGAGACGGCTATAAAGCAAACAGGTTCTTTGCTCTCTTTACTTTTCTGAATGTTATAAACATATTATTAACATTAGATTTTTAAATTACTGCATATTTATTAATAGTTTATAAACTTATTATTAACGAAAATTTTTTATTTTCATTAAATCGGGCTAAGTTCCAAAATGAAACCGTAGAAACTCGAATAACGTTTCAAAATGAAACGCTATACACAAGGAACCGCTGTTTTTCGCTCAAAAACGCGGTTTTTTGCTATGGCACGGCTTTTGCTTTTAATATAGCAAAACAATTTTTTCATTTAACCGAGAGGTGATTATGTCAATTAAACCGCTTGCAGACCGTGTTTTAATAGAACCGGTGGAAGCTGAAACTAAAACTCAGGGTGGAATCTTTATTCCCGACAACGCCAAGGAAAAGCCCATGCAGGGCATAGTAAAGGCTGTTGGCGCAGGCCGCAGGAGCGACAAAGGCGAAATCATAGCCATGGAGCTTAAGGTAGGCGACAAAGTGCTTTATGGCAAATACAGCGGAACGGAGATTACCGTTGAGGGCAAAGACTATTTAGTAGTTAAAGAAAACGATATTTTGGCGGTTCTTTAACAGGGAAATTCAAACAGGAGAGAAACAATGGCAAAACAGTTGAAATTCGATATTCAAGCCCGCGAAGCATTGATGCGCGGTGTTGACAAGCTAGCAAATGCAGTTAAGGTAACGCTTGGCCCCAAAGGCCGCAACGTTATGCTTGGCAAATCCTTTGGCGCGCCCACAGTCACAAAAGACGGCGTAACCGTTGCCAAAGACATTGAGCTGGAAGATTCATTTGAAAACCTCGGCGCTCAGATGGCGCGCGACGCAGCTTCCAAAACCAGCGACATTGCCGGTGACGGAACCACAACCGCTACCGTTCTGGCACAGTCCATAGCGCGCGAAGGCTTGAAAAACGTTGCAGCCGGCGCAAACCCGATGGATATAAAGAGAGGCATTGACTCAGCAGTTATCGCAGTTACAGAAGCCATAAGCAAAGCTTCCGTAAAAGTGAACGGCAAAGAACACATCACCCAGGTTGCTTCAATTTCCGCAAACAACGACCCGGAAATAGGCAAATACATAGCAGATGCTATGGAAAAAGTGGGTAACGATGGCGTTATAACCCTTGAAGAGTCCAAAACTGCAGACACAACCCTTGACGTTGTTGAGGGAATGCAGTTTGACCGTGGCTATTTAACTCCATATTTCGTGACAAACACGGAAACTATGGAAGTCCAGTTGGAGAATCCGAGCATTCTGCTGTACGACAAAAAGATCAGCTCTATGAAAGATTTGCTTCCGACTTTGGAAAACATAGCGAAATCTGGCAAATCCCTGCTTATTATCGCAGAAGATGTTGATGGCGAGGCTCTTGCCACTCTTATCATAAACAGAATGCGTGGCACACTTAAAGTTGCAGCAGTTAAAGCCCCCGGCTTTGGCGACCGCAGAAAAGCCATGCTGGAAGACATAGCAATTTTGACCGGCGGCCAGCTTGTAAGCGAAGAAACCGGCGCAAAATTGGAAGATGTTCCGCCCAGTGTTCTTGGCCAGGCAAAGTCTGTTATAATAGACAAAGACAATACCACCATAGTTGAAGGCGCAGGCAAAAAGAAAGAAATTGACGCACGTGTTGGCCAAATCAAAAAGCAGATTGAAGACACCACAAGCGACTATGACCGTGAAAAATTGCAGGAGCGTTTGGCAAAGCTTTCCGGCGGCGTTGCCGTTATAAAAGTTGGCGCAGACACCGAAATTGCAATGAAAGAGAAAAAAGACCGTTTTGACGATGCTTTGCACGCAACCCGTGCAGCCATTGAAGAAGGCATTGTCGCAGGCGGCGGCGTAGCTCTTATTCGTGCTGCTTCCGTAATTGAGTCTTTGAAGCTGGAAAACGCAGACCAGAAAACCGGCGCAGCGATAATTCGCCGTGCATTGGAAGAGCCTTTGCGCCAGATTGCCGAGAACGCAGGTTTGGAAGGTTCTGTTGTTGTGAACAAAGTAAAAGAGGGCAAAGGCGATTTTGGCTACAATGCCAAAACCGATGTTTACGAAGATCTTTCAAAGGCTGGCGTTATTGACCCGGCGAAGGTTTCCAAAACAGCTCTCTTAAAAGCAGCCTCCATAGCCTCTATGATTCTCATAACCGATTGCGTTGTTGTTGAGAAAAAAGAGGAAAAGCCCGCAATGCCAGGCGGCGGAGGAATGGGCGGCATGGGTGGCATGGGCGGAATGGACATGTAATTGTCTGAACTTTGATTCACTTGATTAAAGGACTTACTTGATTTTTTCAGGTAAGTCCTTTTAAGCATCAAAATTCAGCCATTTGAACATCGGTTTCAAAACGGCGTATTTTGTGCTGTGCTGCTTGTAAAGCAAATAGGCATCGTAGCTTTTATTTTCCAGATGATATTTGCTAATGTTGAGGCCAAGCCAGTCTGCTATGGTTATTAGCTCGGTTATTTTATTCACCAGCTTCTGCAACTTGTCGTTGTTGTCTAGTGGCTGGTTTTGCATCTCCTGAACCCTTGAAATAAGCTTTACCAAACGCTCTATGAATAGCTTGTCTAAAACTATTGAATTCAACGGGACTTTTAACGCATTGAACTCTTCTTTCATTTCCTTTATTTTTTCAAAAGCGGAATTTGAATCGTTGTAAAGAGCTTCTATGGCTATTTGCCTGACTTTTATGGTCAAATTGAGCATCATGCTTTGTCTTAGCGGAGGAGCAAGCGCATTTGAGTGATCTGCCAGGCAGTCAAGGCTTATTCCGAATTTCTCCGAAAATTCCAACAGGCCTTTGCTGACTGCGGAAAGCTTTATCATAGAGTGCATTTCATTGATTTCCGATAGAATATCTTGCGGAAGTTCATGCATGCGAAGCACATGGGCATTGGGATAAAGTTTTTTGAAATCAGTTTGGTCCAGCTCTTCTTTTTCCACAAAAACCGGTATATGCTTGGAATTCATATTTGTCGGTTGCAAAACAATTTTCACCCTGCCTATTGAATCGGTTACTACCAAAACGCTTGCGCTTTTGCTTTCATAAGTATCCGGGCTTGTGTGAGAGGCTTGCAGAATTAATTGATTGTCCCTGGTTTTTATAGAGTTCGCTTTTATGTTTGAAGATGATTGATGAGGCAGCTTCAAATGCAATTTCGCAGCCTCCGCTGCTATTAAAATATACGGCATGGGCACTTTTGGGCGCACAAATTCCGTCCAAATTTCCGTTCCTGTTTTGCCGTGCTCATTGGATTTTATGTTGCTCAAAATAGTTAAAATCTCATTTTCCAGAGCATCTCCGTCTGGCAGGAATCTCTTCAAAAGCTCTATTGCCCGCAAACAATAACGCATATTTTGCACAGGCTCAATTCCCTCAATATCGCTGAAGAACCACCCGCAACTGGTAAAGGAATACAGGCAGAATTTCTGCATTTCCAAAAGCGAGAACAAATTTTCCTTGTCTTCTTTTTCTGTGACAGAGCGAAGCATTGCTGCCGCAAAATCTTCTTTGCGGCTCGGATCTTCCGGTTCAAGCATAACATCAATGTATTTATCGCGGGCTTCCCAGCAATTGACATCGCTTATAATCGGGAATTCTCTTTCAAAAATCTCATCTGCGATTTTCTTAACCTTGTTGAAAGCCTGCCTTAGAGGCTCCCTCCATTTTTGGTTCCAATCCTTTCCGCCGCCTGTTGAACAGCCGCAGTCCCTGCTCCACCTGCCAACGCCGTGCGCGCAGCTCCAAGCCGAGCCTTCACCATAGGCATTTTTAAGTTGAACTTCAAATTCAGGCGGGTTTTTAGCCAAATACCAGCCGTAATTCACCGGCATAATGTTGTTTTGCGGGCAAAA
>WQTK01000129.1 GCA_009786285.1 Candidatus Fibrimonadales bacterium
TATAATACGAACATCAAGGGTCCTGTTTTCCGTTTCTCCAACTCTTCTTATTTCTCTGTTTTGCAAAAATCTGAGCAGCTTGACTTGAACCGCCTGCGAAAGCTCGGCAACCTCGTCCAAAAAAATCGTTCCGCCGTCTGCCTCTTCAAATAAACCCTTTTTATCCACAGCTCCGGTGAAGGCTCCCTTGCGGCTTCCGAACAATTCGCTCTCAATAATGTTTTCCGGAATAGCCCCGCAATTCACGGCTAAAAAAGGCTCGTCTGCCCTTTTGCTCAAACGATGTATTATGTTGGAAGCGAATTCCTTTCCCGTGCCGGATTCTCCTGTAATCAAAACAGTGCTTGTGGTAGGGGCTATCTTGTAAATGGTTTTTAAAATTTTTCGCATTTCCGGGGTGCTGCCAAAAAGATCTTCTAAAATCTGGCTTTCCATCAACTGGTAGCTCTTTTTGTTGCTCCTTTTTTGCAAAACCTTTCTGACGGCATTCTCAAGTGTAGCTGTTGCCACAGGCTTCAGCAGGTATTTGTTCGCGCCTCTGGAGAGCGAAGCCTCTGCCATAGGCTGGTTTTTCTGTTCGCATAAAACGAAAATTTCAACATCTGCGTTCAGGTCTTTAAGATAAGAAACAACATCAAGCTCTGCCACCCACAAAAAATCCGCGCTCAAAAAGGCAATCGTTACCTCGCCGTTAGCCGCCACGGAAATCATATCTGCGGTGTTAGTTACGGCAGATACCGGAACCTCGGCTATAGACCAAGATTCTAAAACTTCATTCACATATTTTTTGTCGGAATCTGCGAGTAAAACCATCACTTCTAAATCCCTTTAAGCCCCTTCCGTCTTCAGCGATGCCGCTATTAAATCAATGCATTGCTGCAGAATTTTTTCATTAAAGTCTTTTTTTGCCAAGTCCATGAAGGATTCGGTTTTTCCGTCTTTATACACAAAGTGCAAAATCTCTTCTTTGATAGTTATGAAAGTTTTTCCGCTTTTGCGGTCTTTCACGGCGTTTCCAAGCAATTCAAGCCTGGGTTCATGCTCCATAATGCGGTTCACAAAATCTTTTTTTGAGAGGAAGCCTCTTAAGCCCAATTTAGCCAGGATTTCATAAACTTTAAGCTCCAATCTGCGCAAAAGAAGCATTGCGTGCTTGAAATTGCTTTCGGTGTATTCAAATCTTTCTTTTGTCACATAAAAGAATCGCTGGACGCTTTCATCGAAAATCAAGTCCGAGCGAAGTATGAAATATTCATCATAAAGCTCAATCAGGTATATTTTCTTTGCGTCTTCCGGGGAGTGCATTTCGCCTGAATAGATTAAATCACGATCTTCGGCGTCTCTCATTAGGGCGAGCCTGTGTGTCGCGATACCGACGGTAAGCATTGTTTCAAATTCACTTCTTTTCATTATAGGTAATTTAGTAAAGTTTAGGGTGCAGGGTAGAGGTTTAGGCAATTGAGTCAATAGCGAGTCAATTGCGAGTCAATTGAGGCAATTATTTCATAATAGCTTCCTGCGCCTTTTCCTGTGTTTACAAGAATAGCGTATTTTTCGACCAATTCAGATAAATCTCGTGTAGCTGTTTGTCTTGTTACGGAATTTATTTCCTGATATTCTTTATTGGTGATTTTGTCATTTTCTTTTGCATATAACACGGCTTTTATCTGTCGGGAATTTAATCTCAGTTTTGCCAGTCGTTCCTCAGTAAGATTATTTTTGAAAAGCGTAACTAAAAATCCACCATCACGCTCGATTAATTCTGGTTCGGAAAGTTCTGCTTGTTTGCAAGTATCAATGATTTTGATAGTGCCACGTCCCCATGCGTCAATCAACCCTCCCTTGAAACATACATCAGCAATAATGGGATTTCTCGGTTTTGAGGAATGTGAGCGATGCAATGATTCCAAATCCAATCCTTCCGGCAAAGTGCCTTCGTTCCATATATTCATTTTATAATCATACACTCTAATTTGTGTAGGCGCACCCATATAATTTCGATGTATAAGTGCATTCAAGAGCATTTCTCGAATAGCGGGAACGGGATATTCGCCTTTTTCAATGCGATACATCCCTTCAAATTCGATTGGCCGAACAAGAAATTTGTTATTTAATTGCGATAACAAGTTTCGCAACAAAGTAATTATGCAACCGTCCTCTACTTCTTGGAATCGCAAGTCAGCATCATCCTTGACAAAGCGGCCTATTTTTACAAAAGTGTTAGGATAGAAGCGACCTGGGTCTTTGCCGAATAAAATAATTGCAGCGCGTTTAAGCTGTCCTTGCTCCATAAGGCGCAATTTATCGAATATTTCCTCTGTTGTTAATCCTTTAATATCGGGCAAACGTCCTTTTTCTTTTGAAGTTTCCAAATACGAATTAAACGCATTTTCATCGATATCAGCAAAAGTAGCTCTTAACTCAATAGCGTCATCCCAAGTTTGACCTGAACGTTTGAGCAAGAATTCATTAAGTGCTGCTCCTATCAACTCATGTTTCACGCTCCCGCTGCGATAATAATATCTGCCTCGCAAAGAAATCGGCACTGAGTATGGCTGAACAATAATTTCAATAATGCGTTTGCCGTCTTCTTGCAAAAGATTCACTTCGGCTGCAATTCCCAAAAGATTTTTTATTTTATTTGGAATTGCATCCATTAATTCTTTATAGTCTTTTAGACCGACTGCTTTCCCAGCATCGTCTTTGCCAATATAAATTCGTCCGCCTTGGGCATTAGCAAAACCGCAGACCCATTTCAGATAGTCATCGTGCCAGCTTTGTTTATATTCTATGTTTTGCTGTTCAGGCATACAGCAGAAAATAGAAATATTTTACCTAACCGGAACTCGCAGGGTTTGTTTTCCTACTAGCACTATGTAAATGCCTTTTGGCAAATGCCCAAGTGACAAAGTATAAACTCCGCTGCCAAAATTCTGCCTGCTGATTAGATTTCCTTTCAGGTTGAAAATTTCAACAATGGTGTTGCTTGCAACTTGCAAGTTTATACCGTTTGGAATTTGGATGGCGTGGTTGGAGGTAACTAGTTGCGGAAAATGGATTGGCGTATTACCGTACGACGTTGCTACGATAGCAAGCGTTAAAGTTGTTGTGGTCTGCGGTATTCCTATCCCTTTGCTCAAAGTTACTGTAAAAGTATAGCTACCATTCGTGCCGGATTCGTTGGCAACCGTACCAGCAACAGCTGCTTGGAAATTAACAGCGGTAACAACAGCTTCTACACCATTCAGTTCAAGTTCAGCAATAATGTCTGCAACAAAGCCATTTGCCATTCCTTTTGTGTTAAGCGATGACTGTGCCACCGAACTAAAATCCGTGTCTTCAATCGTTGCTTTTGCAAGCGCAATATCAATGTCATCTTGAGGAGACATAATGTCTGCTTTTGCGAACACAGGCTGAGAATCAGGAACTATGTAATTGCTTGCATTTGCGCCGGTTATGTCATATCCTGTTGCAATAACAGTTTTGCCTATTCCGACATGAGCATCACTAAAATTAACCGTGCCTACAACAGGAGTTACATCATCGTAAGAAATTACGCCGACAAGGGATGGTTCAGTGCTAACAGTTGCTATTGTTGTGCCGTCATAGGTTTTGTTGCTGACTGCGCCATCTGTGTTCCAGGCAAGTTGCAACGCTGTAATGTTTGCTTTCGCAAACACGGGTTGTTCTGTCGGCGCAAGATAGTTATCTATGTCAGTTCCTGTTATTCCATAGTCTATAGCAGTAACAACTTTAGCAATTCCTGCATTTGCATCGGAAAAATTAACCATACCAGCAGCAGGAATTACATCATCGCCGGAAATTACACCGATAAGAGTTGGCTCGGTATTGACGGTTGCTATTGTCGTGCCATCATAGACTTTGTTGCTGGCTGCGCCATCTGTGTTCCAAGTAAGAACCGCTTTATTTACATTGAGTGTAGCAACATAAGATGTATCCGACTGAGCTAAATTGTTAGTAACAATGCAACGATAACGATAACCGCTCATTTTTACTGTTGCCGCAGGAGTTTCGTAACTTGCTGAAGTACCGCCGATCCCATCTGAAACATTGCTATAAGACAATCCGCCTTTTGTGCTTCTTTGCCATTGATATGTTAACAAACTAGCGCCGTTTGCCGCAGCTTCGACTGCAAATATTGCTGTTTCGCTATATGGTATAGTTTTATTTGCTGGCTGTGTTGTAATGCTTGGAGGGATTACATTTACCGTTAACGTAGCAATATTTGACGTATCACTGCCATAAATAGAGCTAACAATACAACGGTAAAGATAGCCGTTTATTGCCATTGTTGCAGCAGGAGTTGTGTAGCTTGCTGAAGTACCACCAGTACCGTTTGACACATTGCTAAAGATTGTGCCATCTGAACTTACTTGCCATTGATAGGTCAGTGAGCTTGCGCCATTTAATGCGGCAGCAATGGTGAATCCTGCTGTTTCGCCGTAATTTACGCTGTTATTTACCGATTGCGTGGTAATTGCAGGAGGTGCTGTTACTGTGAGCGTGGCAACGCCTGATGTATCAATTCCGCCAAAATTGTTAGTAACAATACAACGATAACGATAGCCGTTCATTGCCAATGTTGCGGCAGGAGTTGTGTAGCTTGTGGTAGTGTAGCCTGTGCCATTATATACATCGCTAAAAGAACTGCCGTTATTTGTACTTACCTGCCAGTTGTAAGTCAGTGAACTTGCACCATTTAGCTCTGTGCCAACTGTGAATTCCGCCATTGCACCGGATAGTACGCTTTTGTTTGTCGGTTGCGTGGTAATGGTAGGATTTACAGTTACCTTGACAGCGTTGCTTGTAATTGTTGCGGTTCTGCCACCTTGTGTATTCGTAACTATTACATAGTAGTAATTCTCACCTATTTTGGATGTTGGCGCGCTGTAAGATGACGAATTTGTCCCAATTGTTGTTCCGCCGCTGGCACTTGCGCTCGCGTTGCTGTACCACTGATAGATTAAAACACCTCCTGTTGCAGGTAGAGTTGCTGTAACTGACAGATTGCAAGGTTCACCGAGAGCTAAAGTGCGATTTGCAGGTTGTGTACCTATAGTAGGCAATGGCGGATTTACTGTTATTGTCGATAAGTTACTGCTTGTTGTTGCGGTTCTGCCGCCTTGTGTATTCGTTACAACTACATAGCGATAAAACACTCCGCCCTCCGATATTGGTACGCTAAGAGATGAACTTGTTTGTCCGCTGAGCAAAGTACCGCCGCCGTTGCTGGCTGTT
>WQTK01000130.1 GCA_009786285.1 Candidatus Fibrimonadales bacterium
TGGGCGGCGGCGGCTTCAGCGGCGGCCTTTGCGGCAGCGGCTTCGGCTTCTGCCTTTTTCTTGTCTTCGCCACAGGCTGTGAAAGCCAGGGCTATTGATGCAACAACTGCTATTTTAGCAATTCTATTCATTTGAGGAACCTCATGGTTAAAGCTTTGACTAAAAATATAGCAAAATTTACGCTTTTTGTCAAGATAAAAAGCGCAACATCTTGCTTTTTTCGCTGATTTCAGGCAAAGAATCTATCTCTGAGAGCGCCGCTTGAACCGAACTCTCCATAGCATTCTCCGTAATAACCAATATATCCACCTTCTCTCTGTTATTGGTATTCTTCTGCAAAATTGACTCTATGGATATCTTATTTTTGCCCAAAATACCAGTAATATCAGCCAAAACACCGTAATCATCCTTTGTTACAAAACGGAAATAATAGCGTGTGCTGGTCTCGCCAATCGGAACCAGCTTCGCCGAATTGTCCTTTTGAAACCAACCCATGGGCAGAGGCTCTAAATTCCCAGTCTCCACAGAACGAGCCAGCGATACAAGGTCTGCCACCACAGCGCTTGCCGTTGGCAACCTGCCTGCGCCGGCTCCCGTCTGGAGAGTTGGCCCAAGATTATCGCACTGCAAATACACTGCGTTCAGCTCGCATTTAACGCTTGCGAGCAAGTGGTCGCTGGGAACAATGCAGGGATGCACCCTTGCGTCAACTTTGTCACCGACCTTGTTGTACAAACCCAAAAGCCGCACAACGCCGCCTAGCTCCTGTATAAACTGAACATCTTGCGCCGTGATGCCACGTATTCCGGTTACGTGGATTTTTTCAAAATCCACAAAGCTGCCGCTGCAAAGACTCGCTAAAATGGCGGTCTTGTGCGCAGAGTCTATGCCGTCTATGTCAAAAGAAGGATCAGCTTCGGCAAAGCCGAGTCTTTGAGCCTCCTTTAAAACCTCTTCAAAAGAAAGGCTTTCAGTAGCCATCTTTGTCAAAATGTAATTGCAAGTTCCATTGATTATGCAACTGAGCGACTCAACATTGTTGCCAACAAAACCCTCTTGCAAGCTGCGGATAATCGGCATTCCGCCGCCAACAGCCGCTTCAAAAAGAACATGGCATCCCTTTTTTTCCGCAAGCGGAAAAATTTCGTTGCCGTATTTTGCGAGAAGCGCTTTGTTCGCCGTTACAACGTGCTTTTTGTTTTCAATCGCTTTTTTTATCCACTTAAAAGGCAAGTCGTAGCCACCGGCAAGCTCGCACACAACCGAGATGGATTCGTCATCCAAAAGCTCTGTAGCATCCGTAAAGCCTTTGTAGCCCTTGGCTTTGAACGGGGCAAGTTCTTCTTCGGTTTTTGCCGCGACTCCGGCAATTTCCAAAAGAATTCCAAACTTGGCGTGGAACTCGTCTCTTTTTCTCTCTATTATTTCAACGACGCCACCACCAACAGTGCCAACTCCGATTATACCTATACGCATATGGGGAATGTAGAAAATTCAATTACTGCCCTGCGGTAAAGGTTGCGCCGTCTGTTGCCACATCAATTGTTCTTTCGCCGCCGCTCCATTTTAACTTCATTGGAACGCCGGGATAGGCTTTGAATGTTACGCTTGAGCCGGCAAAGCTCGGTATAGGCAAGCCGTCAACATGAGTATAGCCGGTTATGGTAATGTTAACCGGCGCTTTTAAACCGAAATGCGATTGTATTTCCGACTGCATTATATTCGGGCGGCTGTTCGCAAAATTCACTATTGTGCTGAGAGGGCGGCTCCAGGGTCTGTTTGGCCATCTAGACTGGTCGTATTGAGTTTCGCTGTTAATGTCTGCCATGAGCGCGTCTATTCTTGCGTTAACCCTTGATGACTCAAAATATGTTGCTATCAAAAGCGAAAACCTGTTTATAAACGCATTTTTGTAATTTTGGTTTTCCAAAAGCTTGCGCAGAATTAAAGTAGAATACGCCGGATTGGGCCAGCCTACCCTTGCGCAACCTACAGATTCGGTAGTGACAAAAGCTAGCGTTGTCAGATTTTGGCAGGCTCCAGTGCCCCAACTGCCAAAGCCGTGGTCTGTGTCGTACATGAAAAATCTCCATTTTGTGCGTGGAGAAGTTGAACGCCACATTTTTATATTGTTTCCCGGCCAGTCTCTATCATTGTAAAAAATCCTGCTTTGGAAATGATTTGTAAAATTGTCCACATCTATCCGCTCTTCCAATATCTCCATATTGGCTTCATTGGCTAAAGAGACTCCGCTTTCAAGCCATCCTATAACATTTGTCTGGTAATCCTCATCCGAGCCTCTGCTCACCTCCCTTCCGCCGTCTATGTATTTTACCAAGTCTATGTAATCTTCATTATAATTGTAGTTTGTTTCATAGTAATCGCTGTTTGAACGCTCGCGCAGATTATGTATGCCCCAATATTCTCCGTTGTAATACACAACAGCCGCACGGCCCTTTTGGTAATCTATGTCCAGCCCTTCGGTTAGCGATGTCATTAGCATATCCCGTATGTAATCATTTTGATAATTGTTGCCGTTGTTGCGCAAAATAAAATGCTTGAATTTAGTTAAATTCGGATGCGAAGGAAATAGAGGGTATTTTATATTTTTTTGCCCATATTTTTCCTTAAAGCTCACCGCAACCGACTTCTTTGGGAACTCCCTTGAGGCATTGCCCATAGGGCTGAGTTCCGCCGGATAGCTCCACGCATGGCTTGCGCCTCTTTCAAAAAAATCCACATGAATGGGAATGTCGTAGTCTCCCGTTCTTGTGTTATATTTGCTCGAAAACTCAGCCGGGTCTGCAGCTATGGAAACAATAGGCAAATCTGGCAATCTTCCGATAATGTATGTGCGCATAACCGGCGTAACGGGGCGGGAAATGTTAAGCAGTTGCTCGCAACGCAGAATTGTGGTCTGAGTCAAGGTTTGGGCGGAACCAGGTTGCATAGCGCTGCTCACGGTTGGCAATTTGCCTGTTTTGTCGCAGTAAACACTTGACGGCAATGTGAATGCAAGCCCGGACGCATAGTGACCGCTCGGCGGAAGGCTGTCTGCAGCAGACGGCACATCCGGCTCTTTGGAAGAGCTGGAGCTAATAGATTTTTCGGATGAACTGGATCTTATAGGTTTTTCGGATGAGCTGGAGCTAATTCCCTCGTAAGGCGGAAAATCCGGAGTTTCGCTATCTGAGCAGGAGAGCAGAAAAGCAAGCAACGTAGGCAAAAGAATCTTTTTCATAACAACCTCACCTTAAAATTCAGCTATCAATTCGGTGGCTTGTGTCACCGTAATAGTTCGTTCCGCGCTTTTTACGCCATCGCTCCAGCCGCTGAAACCGGCTCCCTCGGCTTTTAGCAGCAGAGGAACCGTGGAATATGCCTTGAACACAGCCGTTTCGCCGGGCATGGGCAAGTTGTGAACTAAAATTTTTCCGCCGCCTTTGATGGAAATGGTTATATTTTGGGGCTCCGGCAAACCGAAAAACTGTTCTATTTCCGTTTGCATTTGAGAGGCTCTATCTTGGCCGAAATTTCTGATTATTGTGAGTTGGCTGCTCATTCTAGAGGCATTTAAATTCCATCTGCTTTGGTCAAGCGGAACTTCATTTGCTATTGCCTGCATTAAAGCGTTTATTCTGGCTTCAACTTTTGCCGGAGAGAAATATGTGGCGAGCAATAGAGAAAAACGGTTGATAAAAGCGTTTTTGTAGCTCTCGTTTTGCAAAAGCTTGCGCAATATGAGCGTTGAGTGCGGCGGGTTTGGCCAATCCGGGCCCGCAGGATCTGTCACAAAGTCAAGCATTTTGATATTTTTGTTATTGTCATAAGGATAATCAAAGCCGAAATCTGTGTCGTATATAAACCATTTCCACTTTGAAGGCGGTGAATTTGAACGCCATCTTTTCATGTTGTTTCCGGGCCAATCCCTGTTTGCGAAATAAATCTCGCTTTGGAAAACATTGGTAAAGTTGTTCACGTCTATGCGTTGCTCCAGCAATTTCAGATTGTTTTCGCTGAGCGTAATGTTCCCCAGCCATTTTAATATATCCTGATAATCCTCATCAGAGCCTTTGCTCACCTGATTGCCCGCTTTTACCAAGTCTATATTATCTTTGTCTATGCCATAATTTGTTTCAAAATAGCGGGAATTGGCTCTTTCCCGCAAATTATGGATGCCAAAATATTTTCCGTTATAATACACAATCACCGCACGTCCCTTTTGGTAGTCTATTCCCAGCCCTTCTGTGAGCGACGTCATCATCATGTCGCGAATGTAATCTTGGCCATAATTGCTGCCGTTGTTTCGCAGAATAAAGCCTTTAAATGTGGTCAAATGCGGATGCGAGGGGAACAGGCTGTATTTCAGATTTTTTTGCCCGTATTTTTCCTTGAAGCGAATCGCTACAGATTTTTTAGGATTTTGGCGAGAGTAGTTTCCGAATATCTCAAGCCCCGCCGGATAGCTCCACGCATGGTTTGCGCCTGCTTCAAAGAAGTCCAGTTGAACCGGCAATTCTGTGTCTCTCCAGTAGTTTGCGCCGTAGTATGGTTGGTTTGGGCTTGCGTTTGGCCCTGTTGAGTAAAGCCCTTCCACAGGGTCAAACATGTCAAACGGGTCAACAGCTATGGAAACAACAGGCAAGTTCGGCAATCTTTCGCCAATTATATAGGTTCGCATAATCGGTTCGCTTGGGTATGCGCCTTCTATGAACTGGACGCAGCGCATAATAGCGGTTTTTGCGAGAGTTATTGGAGTGCCGGGTTTCAGTGCGCTGTTTTCGCTTGGCAAGGAGCCTGTTGTGTCGCAATGGATGTTGGGCGGCAAAGTAAAAGAAAGTTCTGTTTCATAGTAGCCGCCCTTTGGAATGCTGGTTGAGGCAGGCGGGCGTGTTTGCCCTGAGTAAGTTGTGCTTGAGTTTGCCGAGCCGGGCGTTGGCGGTTTGCTAAGCGACCAGTCTCCGGTTTCAAAGTTTTTTACAAAAGACAAGTCCCTTGTTTCTGCGGGGTATGCTACAGAGTCTCTTATTTGATTTGCCGAGTCTAGCATGAATAATTTGCCGCCGCTTTTTTTCAGTTCAAAAGAGGCATGGATGTTGCCGCCTTTTTTGTGAGCGATAATGGAACTAAATGAAAAACTTATAGTTCCAAAGCTTTCCGAGGTGTTTGCGAACCTGAGGCCGTAAATATTTGCCAAGTCCGGAAATGTCCCTTTTGACGGCAGATCCACCGTGTATAAGTCATTTTCTTGGCCGGTGCCTTTTATAGTGGCTGGCCAA
>WQTK01000131.1 GCA_009786285.1 Candidatus Fibrimonadales bacterium
AAAACGGAAAAGACGAATATCTGTGGGCAGCAACCGAGCTTTACCTTAGCACAAAGAAAAATATTTACAAGCAAGCCGTAGAATCAACGCCTTTTAACACGAATGGACCGTGGTGGGGCGATGTGAACTTTTTGGCGGTTTACAGGCTCGCGGATGGCAAAAACGGTTTTGATAAAAAATTAACCAAAGCGGCTCAAGACACATTGCTTGTTTTGGCAGACAAACTCAGGGATATTGCGGAAAGCTCCGCTTATGGCCTTCCTATAGCCAAGGAGAATTTTGTTTGGGGTTCAAATTCTGTGGTCGCCAACAACGGCATTGTGCTGCTGCACGCATATTACCAGACAAAAGACAAACGTTATTTAGCCGGCGCTCAAAGGGCACTGGATTACCTTTTGGGAGCCAACCCCTTAGACATGAGCTACGTGTCCGGGTATGGAAACAGATTCATGAGAGACCCGCATCACCGCCCCTCGGAAGCGGATGGCGTTTTTGAGCCTGTGCCCGGCATGCTGGCCGGAGGCCCTCACGAAGGCGGCCAGGACATTAAACCCGGAAACTGCGAAACGAATTATGTTCAAAAGGGCAAACCGGCGCTCAGCTACATAGATCATAACTGCAGCTACGCCTCCAACGAGGTAGCTATAAACTGGAATGCGCCGCTGGCCTATTTGGCAGGAGCGCTGCATTTTTTAAATAATGGAGCGAAAATTCCTTAAAGAACGTTGCTTAACGTCATTTTTTCGTCATAAGGATTTTTTTCCTTGACAAACTGCTAAAAAAAATCTATATTTAGTGTTTAGATTCGTGTTGAACCCAATATTTAGTAGGAGATGAATAAAATGTTGCCTTTAAACCTTACCAAAAATGCCATTAAGGTGTTGGAAAGTCGTTACTTGCATAAAAATGAAAAAGGCGAATGCACCGAAAAACCGGAAGACCTGTTTTTAAGAGTGGCAAAAGCCGTGGCATCCGTAGAAACCCTTTATAGCCAAGAATCCGGGATTGTAGAGGAATATACCGAGAAATTTTACGATTTAATGGCCAGCGGCCGTTTTTTGCCAAACAGCCCCACCCTTATGAACGCAGGACGCAATAAAGACGGAATGCTCTCGGCTTGCTTTGTTTTGCCAATAGAAGATTCCATAGACGGCATCTTTGGCACCGTCAAAAACACCGCCATTATTCAAAAAGCCGGCGGCGGAACAGGATTTTCATTCGACAGGCTGCGCCCCACAGGTGATTACATAAAATCCAGCGGAGGCACTACCAGCGGCCCCATAAGCTTCTGGAAAGTGCTTTCCGAGGCCACAAACGCCATCCAGCAGGGAGCCTTTAGGCGAGGCGCCAACATGGGCATGATGAGCGTCACCCACCCGGACATAATCACGTTCATTTTTGCCAAGCAAGACCTTAAGGCCTTCACAAACTTCAACATATCCGTGAAAATCCCGGATGCGTGGATGCAAGCTTACAAAGACAACCCAGACAGCGCGCACGAGGTTTACAACCCCCGCACAAAAAAAGGCTATGTTATTCCAAAGCAGCTTATTCCCGGCAAATACGACATTTCAAAGCTCGTTAACGCAGATGACTACTATGCGCTCTCAGAAAAAGCCCGCCCCGAAGTTTGGACAAAACGCCAGGTGTTCAGGGTTATAGTGGATTGCGCATGGCGCACGGGCGAGCCGGGGCTTATTTTCATAGACGCCATAAACAGGGCAAACCCAACGCCAAACATAGGGGAAATTGAAGCGACCAACCCTTGCGGCGAACAGCCATTGCTTCCTTACGAGGCTTGCAACCTCGGTTCAATAAACCTTGCGATGTTTATATATAAAGACGATGACGGCAATGTTGAAATTTTGCATGAGGTCCTTGTTGAGACAATTCATTTGGCAACCCGCTTTTTAGACAATATAATAGACGTAAACCAATATCCCATACAAGAAATCGGAGAAATGTGCAAAGGCAACCGCAAAATTGGCCTTGGCGTTATGGGTTTCGCAGACGCCCTCTACAAACAGGGAATTCCTTACAACAGCGACCAGGGAATTTCCATTGGCGAGCGGATTATGCAGAGAATTAACGAAGAATCCCACACGGCTTCCGAAAGACTTGCCAGCGAAAGAGGCAAATTCAAAAACTGGGAAGGATCAGTTTGGGACGTGGTTCAAAAACGTCCCATGCGAAACGCGGCAACAACAACCGTTGCTCCAACAGGCACGGTTTCCATAATATCGAATTGCTCCGGCGGCATTGAACCGATGTTTAGCCTTGCTTTTTTCCGCAACGTGCTGGATGGGCAAAGGCTTGTTGAAATAAACCCGGTATTTGAAGAGGCGGCAAAAAAACACGGCTTTTACAGCGACGAACTGATTGAAAAAATCGCAGAAAAAGGAACGCTCTCAGGCTTTGAAGAAATTCCTGAGGAAATTCGCAAAATTTTCGTATGCTCCCACGATATTGCCCCCGAATGGCATGTTAAAATGCAGTCGGCATTCCAGAAAAACTGCGACAGTTCCATTTCAAAAACGATAAATTTGCCTCACGACGCAACAGCGGAAGATGTTGAAAAAATTTACATACTTGCCTGGGAGCTAAAATGCAAAGGAGTAACTGTATATCGAGACGGTTGCCGTGAAAACCAGCCTATGGCTCTTTCAAAAAATGATGTGAAAGCTCCACGTACCGCAAGCGATTTCAAAATTCGCAAACCGATAAAAACTCCTCCCATGATACCCGCAGTCCGCATGAGGCAAACAACTCCGTTTGGGCACATGCACATAGCTGTTACCGTGGAGCCTGTCACCGGAAGGGAAATGGAAATTTTTGCGCAGCTCGGCAAAGCCGGCGATGTTGTTTCTTCCGATTTGGAAGCGATTAGCCGCATGGTTAGCCTTTATTTGCGCATTGGCGGTTCTTTGGAAGACGTGATTGAGCAGCTTGAAGGAATAGGAAGCCACATGGTTATTCCGTCAAAAGACGGCAAGGTGATAAGCTTGGCAGATGCTCTTGGCAAAAGTCTTCATCGCTATTATTTGGCAAAGCGCACATATGGCTTAACCGATATTTTGACCGGCAAAATAAACTTTGACGAGTTGCCTGCGCTGAAGGATTTTGAGAATCAAGAACCAACGACGGCAGTAGAGCTGAGCATGCCGCTGAAGCCGTTAATTGAATCTGCGTCAAATTCCGCAAATCTTTACAAGGCAAAATGCCCGGAGTGCAGCGGAGTGTTGGCTTTCAGCGAAGGCTGCGTAAAGTGCCCGCAATGCGGATACAGCAAGTGCTGAAAACGGCCGCCAAAGCATTATTGCCGGTTGCTCTTGCTTTTTGGGCAATTCATATAACGCTTAGGGTTTTGTTGCTGTTTAGAAATGACCCTTACGGGATGCCGTTTGTCAACAAACCAGATTGGTATATTTTTCATGCAATAGCCTTGGACTATATGTGGATAGCGGTTTCGTTCGCAGCGGCAGTGATTCTAACGCTTTGCGTCAAGCGATATGGCAAAATTATATTCATAGTTTTTCATGTGCTAATTCTTTTGCTAACATACACGGACCATGAAACCCAGAGATTTTTGGGCTCGCACGTTTCTTTTTCGCTTATAGACACATATAAAGACCCATCCAGCATAGGAATATTCTGGGATTACTTTGCCTATGACCAGAGCGTTCCGTTTTTGCAAGCAGCAGTGCTTTTGCTTATGTTTCCATCGGTTTATTTTTTGAACAAATTATTTTCCAAATGGCTTGGCAAAAAAACATCGCTTCGCAATTTTTATATAGGAGGAGCAGCGTTTTATCTGTGTTGCTGGCTGTTTTTGAATGTTATTTGGACTGGAAGCTTTCGTTTAAAAAAATTGACCCCGGCAGTAAACTTAATTCACAGAGAAATAATAAACATTGTAAGAAAAGCACCAAGCGAAAACCTGACAGACGAAGAAATCCAAGAATACCAAAAATTCCGCAAAGAAGTTCTAGCCACTAGCCACTCCCCACTAGCCACTAGCCAAAAAGCAAACTTCATAGTAGTATTCCTGGAATCGCACAGATACATAGATGTAAAAAAATCTTCTCCGTTTTTATGCTCTTTGATGAACGCAGGGCTGAGTTTCAGCCGAATGCATGTGAGCGGGCTGCCAACCGTTGGCGGATTGCTCTCGTCTCTTACGGGAGTGCCAACTCATTCTACAAAAACGCAGGTGACGGATTTGCCGTTTATAAACCTTCCGAGCTTCGCTTCTTATATGCGCTCTGCCGGGTGGCGAGCGGATTTTTTCTCTGCCGCAGACCCTGCGTGGGACAATTTGGGCGTGTGGATGGCAAAGTGGTATGACATGCAGCATTACAGCCGCGAGAGAGAGGATGATTCTCTGTTTTGGGACTGGGCAAGCTCATTTGTAAAAGATTCACTCGCAAACAAAGACAAGCCGTTTTTGGCAACAATGATAACGAGAAGCAATCACTATCCTTTTAACTTTGCATCAAATATGCCGCAAGAGGAAAAAGACAAATCCATACAGGAAAGGATGCTTTACACGATGAATTACGCAGACAGGCAGTTAGCCCGTTTTGTCCGTTCCATTCAAAACGAGCCTTGGTTTGAAAATACATATTTAATAGTTTTGGCAGACCACGGGTTTCCGCTTGGGGAAAACGGAAATTCTGCGATAAGCGGCGGAGCTTATTATTCGTCAACTCATATTCCTTTTGTTATAACGGGAAAAGGCATAGAGCAAAAAACAGACACAATTTCTGCAAGCCAAATAGACATAGCTCCGACTATTTTAGACCTTGCCGGCATAAAAGCATCCAATCCTTTTATGGGGCAGAGCTTGCTTGGGGAGCGCAAAAACTTTGCGCTTGGCACGCACTATGGCTATAAAACTCTGAATTTTGACAACTATCGCCTTATATTCAAAGAAGGCGAAGAGTCTCTGCTTTATGAAAACTCAGATTCTCTGCAAGCAAGAAATGTTTCCAAAGAAAACAGAGAGCTTGTTTTTGAAATGGAAAAGCTGGCAAACAAACTGATAAAAATTTCCGACTTTGCGTTGGAAAATGACAAAGTTGTGCAAGTTCTGCTCTACACGCCTGCACCTTCTCCCCACTAGTTATTAGCCACTAACCACTCCAAATTTCTAATTTCCCTTCAACAATGTATTCCCGTGCGGCAATAATAGCAGCGTTCCTGCTGTTGGCTGGTTTTTGCTTTGCAGAACAGCCGGGCGATTCCGTTATGCAAAGCCCGGTGCAATACGTTCCTCTGCCGCCGCAAGCCGAGCCGCTT
>WQTK01000132.1 GCA_009786285.1 Candidatus Fibrimonadales bacterium
GGGTTTAGCCGCAGGTTCCGGCTTCTTTTTCTTGATTCCAAGGTTTTCCAGCATTTCCTTGGTTTCTGGTGGAAGCTCTGCGTTTTGCGGAACTTCGTCTGATAATAGTTGTTTAGAACGTGGCGCCAAAGGTAAAACTCCTTTTTTATTTGAATGAACAGCGGCAGAATCACCGCAGAATATAATATAGAAAAAAAAAAGACTGGTGTCAAGGGGGGTTGCTATATTTTCTGGGCCTTGCCATGCAAATACCCCTATTAAAAAGACATTCCCACGCTGAAACTGTACCGGTACTGGCCCGAAACCATGTTATAGGCAAAACCAAAGCCGACTGCTGGCAAAGCTACACGGCTTAAGTAAAAGACTATTCCGCCGAACGGACCGTGATCAAATTCCAAATGGGAAACATCGTCCCCGGAAAAAACACCTTGCCATAAGCCTTGAGCAGAAAGCGTTCCGTGCCGGCTTTTAAAAAGATATTTTTCCAAGCCTGCGGACAGTCCCGCATAATACGACTCAAAATAATTTTCAGGAAGAACATTCACCAGTGCTTTCTTTTGATCTTCTTTAAAAAGAGGATCCGTAGCAGATTTCCAAATTCCTCCGCTTCGCAAATTTAAGCGGAAGCCGGGAACCAGCGGTTTTTCATAATTGCCGCTATATTCAAGCTGATGAAATGAAGAACCTGAAATTGCATGATTATAGTTGTATCCAAATGATAAATTTTGACTGGACAAAAGGTAACCATCCCAATTGCTGTTGCGCAACGAGAGACGAGGAGAAATGCCTATAAACCTGGCTCCATCTTCGGGAGAATTATAAGAATCCTTATTTTCTGCGGGGGAAATATCGGTAAAATACAAAGAGATTGAGCCATTTAAATATTTGAAGAAATCATAGTTCACCCCTAATGATGAAAAAAGCCTGTTTGCTGAATATATGCGAATAGTTTCGTTATGTCTATCGACATTTTTTCTTTCTTGGTGTATATACATAAATATGCTGCTCCAGCCGAGCGCGTTTTTGTGAGCCGGAGTATGATTATACATTGCTATTGCAGACCATCCATTGGAGCCGTAAAGCCCTCCGAGAACCGCCATATCGCGCAATCCGAATGCATTGAAATCGCAGAAAAAAAGCCCAAAATTTTTGTTTCCGTCGGAGCCTACATAAATAAGGGGAAATGGAAAAATAGACCATTTTTCTTCTACCGTGACACGCAGCGTAAGCTCTTCTTTGGACTGTACAAGTTCTGCCGAAACAGGTTCCAGAATGCCCATATCCTTAACAGCGGCAATAGCGTCATTTTCATTAAAACTTGAGCTGTCTTGGCCGAGAAATTTTTCCAATGGATATTTTGCAACGTGCAACTGAGTTCGCTTAAGCCCGATTATTTCTATGGAGGTTATGACTTGGGAGTAGAGAGGCGTAGCAAGAATGCAAAAAACGAGCGAAAAAAAGATTCCCTTTAGAGGAAGCTTTCGCAGTTTTGTATGCAAGCTTTCATTCATAATCTTAGTAGAAATATAGTAAACGCAATTAACTATATTACCCACAATGCAAAATAATGCCAATAATTCCCTTGCCAGCGCAATCCGCGAAGTGTTTTCTTACATTTCAAAGTTCAAAGGACAACTGTTTATATTGAAAATAGAAGACTCGCTCCTCGACAACCCGGCTTTTCCGGTGCTTGTAAGAGACATTGCCGAGCTTCACAACGTAGGCATAAAAATAATAATAGTACCCGGAACAAGAAAAAGCATAGACCGCCAGCTTGCAGCTTATGGGTTGAAATCGGAGTTTAAAGACGGAATAAGACTCACCTCGGAAGACGCACTGCCTCTGGTGGAACAGGCATCGCTCGGAGCCGCGCAACGCATACTCTCCCATTTAACGGCAAACGGAATCAATGGCATTCAGGGAAACTGGGTACAGGCTAGAAGCACAGGCGTTGTGAACGGCGTTGACTATATGCGCACAGGCAAAATTGAGCGCATTGAAAAAAGCATTATAGAAAAACTATTGCAAGAAGGATTTATCCCCATTTTGCCGCCCATAGGCTGGAACAAACTTGGGCACGCCTACAATATTTCCAGCACAGAGCTGGCAACCGAGTTCAGCCACTACTTCTCAGTGGGAAAACTGTTCTTTATAGGAGAAGAAGACGGATTAAATTCCGCTCTGGACATAAACCAAGCAGCGGAAATTCTGAAAAAACACAAAAAACTGCCGTTTGCCCAAAGAGAATACCTGGAAAACGCAATCAGAGCCTGCCGTTATGGAGTAAAACGCGTTCACTGGCTCTCCGGCATCGCAGCGAGCATTTTGCAAGAAGTGTTCTCCAGCCGTGGCAGCGGAACAATGGTTTACGCAAATGAGTACTGGAATTTGCGGCCCGCCGCAATTAACGATATCCCCGATATGCTTCGCATTATGCAAAGCTACGTTGAACGCAAGCTTTTGGTTTCCAGAAGCCAAGAGGATATTGAGGCAAAACTCAGCGACTATGTGGTGTACGCTGTGGACAGCGCAATTCACGCTTGCGGAGCGTTGCATGCTTATGAAAACAAGTGTTTTGAAGTTGCGGCAATAGCTGTTGGCGCAAATTACAGAGATGCCGGCATTGGCGAAGCGGTTGTCAATTTTTTAATTGAAAAAGCAAAGAAGCTAAAAGCGAAAAAACTTTTCCTTCTAACCACCCAAGCCTCCGACTGGTTCTACACGCTGGGCTTTAAAAACGGTACTATCAACGATTTGCCAAAATCGAAAAGAGAAACATATAATCATAGCAGAAATTCAAAAATCATGGTTATAGAGGTGTAATAGGTGTTAGCTACCCTATGGCAACATCTATTTTTTTTAACGCTGCCTTCACATCGCTTTTAGTAATAATCAAGGGCGGGAGCAAACGCAAAACGTTTGTTCCCGCACGTAGCACAAGCAAGCCCTGTTCTCTGCATGCGGCGATTATTTCCGCAACCGGTTTTTGAACTTCCAGGCCCAGCAACAAGCCCTCGCCGCGAACATTGCCAAAACGCTTCAACCCTTCTTTAAGCTGCGCAGAACGCTCTCTTACATTTGCCAAAAATTTCGGCTTTGATATTATTTCCAGCACCGCCAAACCGGCAGCGCACGCAACCGGATTTCCGCCAAACGTTGTTCCGTGGTCTCCCGGTTTCAAACACTCCGCGACTTTTGCACTCATAAGCACCATGCCAAGCGGCAGGCCACCGCCAAGCGCCTTTGCCCAGGTTGTGATGTCTGCGTTTATGCCAAAAAACTCAGAGCCGGAAATCTCTCCTAAGCGTCCAAAACCTGCTTGAATTTCATCTACTATAACTAGGCATCCCGTTTGTTTTTTAAGTTCATTTATGGTCTTTATGAATTTTTTGGAAGGCGTTAAAATTCCGCCTTCCGCAATTACAGATTCCAGCATTATCGCAGCGGTGTTTTTGCCAACAGCTTTTTTAAGCGCTTCTGCGTCGTTCCATTCAATATGCTTAAATCCCGCAAGCATCGGGCCAAAACCCGCTTTAAGCTTTTCTTGCCCGGTTGCGGATAAAGCGCCGTAAGTGCGGCCATGAAAGCTGTTCACAAAAGTAACTATCTCTATTCTGTCGTTAAAATATTTGCGTGCGAATTTTATGGCAGCTTCGTTTGCCTCCGTGCCGGAGTTGCAAAAAAACGCCTTGCTGAATTTTGTGAGCGAGAGCATCTTTTGAGCAAGTTTGATTTGCGGCTCATTCGGAAACAAATTCGATATGTGCGCAAACTTTTCGCATTGCTCTTTTATCGCTTTTGTTATAGCCGGGTGAGCGTGCCCCAGCGCATTGACGGAAATTCCGCTCGCAAAATCCAAATATTCCTTGCCTTTTGAGTCAAAGAGCTTAGCTCCTTTTCCAAAGACAAACTCAGCATCCACTTTTGCGTAAGTGGATGCTATAAGGCTTGCGTCTTGCGATAATAAAGATTGTTTCATCTCAGTAACTTAGAAAACAACCTTCATGGGGAGGCTATTTTGGCACGCTTTTTGCATACTATTATATATGGTTAATGGTCTTTACTCAGCGCGCAATGGAATGATGCTCCTTCAAGAGATGATGGACAATAACGCCCACAATCTCTCAAATGCCAATACAACCGGCTTCAAAAGGTCGCTTATGGCAAGCATTGCCCAAGTTGATTTAAAGCGTAACGATGAATTAAAGCTCCATCAAGACGAAGAACACCAAATGTCCGAGAATTACATTGATTATGAGCAAGGCAGCTTGGTTATGACCGAGAATCCCTTTGATTTAGCGCTTGAAAAATCGGGTTTTTTTGAAATTGAGACGGAAAACGGCATTCGCTACACCAGAAACGGCAGCTTTACACGCAATGGAATGGGCGAACTTGTGACCCTGCAGGGCCACAGGGTGCTAGGAGAAGACGGACAGCCAATACTCTTGGAAGAAACCGAAACCTTCTCGGTTTCCGCCTCAGGAAGAGTTTATGCAGACGGAAAAGATGCCGGAAAGCTCTCCATCGTTGACTTTCCAAACAAAAGAACCGAACTCATGCGAGAGGGCTACAACCTTTATTATTCCAAAACCGGCGCAGAACCGGACCGGACAATCAATACAACTGTAAAACAGGGTTTTTTGGAAAGTTCCAATGTCAGCGTAATTGACGCAATGGTAGAAATGATAAGGTTCCAAAGAAACTACGAAGCTAACCAAAAATCGATACTCTCCGAAGACGAAACCCTTACCAAAGCGGTGAACGACATAGGCAGAGTCGGTTAATGAAATTTATTTTTATCTTTTTCCTGCTGCTAGCTTCATGTTCAAAAGAATCTGCGCCGGATGTAGCTCATTTTAGCGTTGACTCCTTTGACGGTTACAAAGTCTTAAACATAACCGAGGCTTGGAACGGAGATGGGGAAAAACATAAATGGGTGCTTTTGGATTCCAGCGCTGTTGAATTGCCCGATAGCTTGAAGAATTTGCCGCAAATTAAAATTCCTGTGAAAAAAGCGGTTGTTCTCTCCACAACAGCCATTGCTTTTATGGAAAGGCTGGATTTGCTGGAACACATAGCTGCCGTTGAAAACAAAAATTTGATTTACAGCGAAAAAGTCCAGGCATTGCCGGTAAAAGAAGTGGGGAGCGGAAACTCCTTGGACTTGGAAACTCTGCTGCTATTGCATCCAGACATCGTTCTTACATTCGGCACCGGATCATCAACCTACGACGATTACCCCCGCCTCAAAACCGCAGGCATTCCGGCTGTTCTCACCGCCGAATGGATGGAAAGCCACCCTATCACACGCTTTGAATGGA
>WQTK01000133.1 GCA_009786285.1 Candidatus Fibrimonadales bacterium
GGATAATAAACTATGAACAGTAAAATGATTGACGAAGTTATTACATATGGAGAGCCAGTTGAAACGTGACGAAACACTTGTCACTTTGCTTGGGACATAGGACAAGCTTGTATGCGAAGCTACTTTTTCTGGGACATGGGAAATGAATTGTTTTTCTTGATTTTTGGGAAAAAAAGCCTCAGGTGGAGGCTTTCGCCGTCGACCCATGTGGCTATAAAACATCAAATTCCGGTTTTCCAACATAACTTCTTATAATATATATAATTTTATGCAAAAGAGTACGCTTTTTTCAAATTTCTCCATAAATTTTGCAAAAAATAGTGATATTTCAGATTATTTTGGGCTAAAATGATAATTTTTGAATGGAAAATGGAGCTTAAGTTTATTGCAAATTTGAAAAAAGACCTTTCGGAGGAAGCTTTCGCCGCAAAGGATACTAGTCATTTCCACAAAGGCTCATCTTGCCAATTAACAGGAAAACCCATAGCGGCTTTGTCTATGCTGGGATATTTCTGAAATAAATCAGTTAGCTTTTGCCT
Organism: Candidatus Fibrimonadales bacterium; assembly: GCA_009786285.1. Lineage (GTDB taxonomy): Bacteria > Fibrobacterota > Fibrobacteria > Fibrobacterales > Fibrobacteraceae > Fibrimonas. The sequence continues at coordinate 540 of WQTK01000133.1, forward strand.
GAAAGAGTGTTTAGGATTTATAATGTCCAACAAGTAAATGACCATGGACAGCACAAAGTATATGCGATTATTGTAAACTTGATTATTATTAAGCCATTGATGTTTGCTCGCTTTTGGATGCAAAGGGCTAATCCGCATTTGCCTATTCCATAATCTTGCGGAATGCGCACATATATTCCTTACATAAACCAAGCTATGCAGCCAAGACTCAAAAGTACCATCTGGCAAGCAAAAAAATTGCGCAATCTCTCGTCTATATTTGCCTGGCTTTAGATATTTATATAATTTAGACAAAGTCCCAAAAGATGTGATCTCCAAAACCATAAATGCAGGCGGAATCTCATTTGAAAATTCTCTTTTAAACGATATTATAAAGCTTTCCTCGCTTCTTTTAATTTCTTCCTTTATCTTTGCTATTAGAGGTTCATATGTCTTAGAGCATGAAAACAAATCCTCATTTTCAAGCCAAAAAGAATCGTTAGGCAAAGATAAAACATACGCCATCTTGGAACGCAACGCTATTTCTATTTTCATTATTTCAGCCATAATTATTTTTCGCAAATCCGCATCAAATTTGTATAATTTAAACGCACTGTCAAAATCGGCATCCTTTTTAAATGTTTTATTTTGCTTATCTTCCAATAGCGGATGCCAGTAACTGCTAAGCCTGTAATAGCTCACGCATTCAAACAAACTTAAAGTTTGCGTTTCTTCCTTAAACGACAAACCCCTGCTTTTAAGCAGATTAATCTGCTCGACATAAGATAAAAATGGTTCTTGATAAGGCATTCTCAACATAACAATTCTCCTTGAAATAAAAAACTCACCCTTAGCGCGCTGTTCTAACGGGAAGCGGGGTGAGCGTGTTACAAGTAAATATAGAAACTTTTTTCTGTGGTGTCAAGGGTCAAGGCTCATTTTGCAAACATTTCCCACTAGCCACTAGCCAAGCAATGAAATCCGAGCTAATTCTGAAAATTCTGTGAATTCTGGTTCAGACAGTATTGCCAATCCTATGTATGCAAATGTTCGCCATTAATGGTGAAGATAGAAAAAATGCGGATTAACTCCGCTGGGACATGGGACATGAAGACCCTTGCTTGAAGGGTCTAAACTTTTTTCAGGATTTCAACATATCCTTGATCTGCTCAAGGCTGTAGCCTTTCGCCATAAGATCAAGAACCTCATTTCGGCCTTTCGCTTCACCTTTTGCTTCGCCAATGGCAATGCCTTCTGCTTTGCCAATAGTAATGCCTTTTGCCTCGCCAATAGCAATGCCCTCGACCCGGCCTTCTGCTTTGCCATCGTTTATGGCGGTCATCCTAATCGCATACATATCTCGCTGGTGCAGCATATCAACCTCGTACTTTCCAAGCTCGTCTGATGTAAAATTAGAAATTCTGGCAATGGAAAATATCTTGTCGAACACATCTTCGCCAAACTGAGGCGGCTTGCCCTTCAGCTCATGGGCGTGGCAAAGCGAAAAAATAAGCTTGTCCTCCAATGTCTCGCACTCATCAATGCTTTTCTCAAATCGGGTAAGCCTCACAAGAACCATGCTTATGTAATTGTACCTGATTTCAGGGTGAAGCTCGTTGGAAAGAGAAACATACTGGATCACATCATCGTTCCCAAAGTCGAGCTCAAAATTCAGAAAGCTGATAGAGTAAATCGGCGTGAAATTGAAATCCCAGTCTCCTTTCGGGGCATTGTTGGCTATCGCCATGCAAACATAAAAAATGATCCGTTTCAAAAAATAAGCCTGCCTTCCAACCTGCATTTCCACCATGAACTGATTTCCTTCCGAGTCTTTGCACAGAATGTCGAACACGCTGTCCCTGTTCTCGCTGGTTTGCCCAGCAACATATGGGTTTTTGATATGCACATCAACAATTTGATGCGCAAGTTTTTTCGCCAAGAACACGTTGAGCATCGTTATTAGCGGCTCTTTTTCTTTCTCGTTGGCGAAAGTTTTCTGGAAAGATATATTCGCCGTCAAGTTTGCGAAAAACTCTTCTTCTTCATTTTCAGTAACCATAAAATAGACCTCCTATTAGTTGTCTGATGCATTAGACGCATTCTGTAGGAAAAATAAACTTGGATTTCATGGCTTAGTTGAGAATTGAGAGTGTAGAGTTGAGAGTGAAAGAACTTGAAAAACCATGTTTTTTAGCTAATTTATCCGTTATGTGTAAAAATAACTCTCAATTCTCAACTCTCCACTCTCAACTAAAATAAGTCAATCAACGTTTCGTATCGTGTACATTTCCCAAAGTCACACTTATGCATTTGCACACATTTATGAAATCCTGTAAATCCCAAAATCCTGAAAATCGGGGTTCAGACAAAAGCAATGTAATTGTGAATATTCTGATAATCCTGAAAATTCTGTGAATTCCGGTTCAGACAAATAGGCAATGCTTAGCTCAATGCTTGGGACATGGGACCTTTAACAATTAAAACCGCTTCTTCTGCGCTTTTTACATCTCCCCTTAGCTGCATTTCAAAAACATGCTTTATAATTTTGCCAAGCTCCGGGCCGGGCTTAAAACCCATGTCCAAAAGCATTTGCCCCGTGATAAAAGGCTCCGGAGCAGAGTCCCATATTCCCATTTCATCGCCTGCTTTCTTAGCCTCGCCGTAAATTTCAACTCCCATAGCCTGTTTCAGCAACGCAGGCAGCTTCAAACCGCCTGCCTTTAGCGCACACCTGCGAAAGTCGCGTTTTTCCAGCAAAGCAAGGGAACTGAGCAACGCCGGAACCCTTTTTAATAAAATATTTACAGGAACCCACTTCTTCAAAAAATCAAGCGGCCTCGCTTCCGGCAAGCACAAAAGCGCGGCAAACATAAGCACCTCCGCTTCCTGCTGGTTGAGGCTCCCCCGCTGCTCTGCCAAAAAATCCAGAATTTCACCGCTTGTTTGAATTTCGGGAAACATATTTTGCAACCCTGTTTCGTAAAAAAAATCAAGCCCAAACGAAGGCTTGACCCCTTTCAAAAGCCACTTGCGAAACTCCTCCTCTATCCGTTCCCTGGACAAATCGCTCAAAGAAAGGGTTTTGCAAAGTTCCACAGTTTCTTTTGCCGCCTTCAATTCAAAACGAGCCGCAAACTGAACGCCTCTTAGCACTCTGAGCGAATCTTCCGCAAATGCCTCGCTCACATGCCTCAAAACTTTATTCTTCAAATCTTCTCTGCCATTGTACGGGTCCACAAGCTCCAAATCAGGAAGCTCCATGCCCATAGCGTTAATGGTAAAATCCCTTCTCAGGGCCGCTTCTTCAAAACTCAAATTCGGATTTGTCAAAACATCAAAAGCCCTGTGCCCTATTCCTGTTTTGTTCTCGGTTCTGGGAAAAGAAAAATCATAGTGAATGCCGTTTCTTGCGAGATGTATAACGCCAAAAGCCTTTCCTATTAAATTCGGCTTGCCATGCCGGGAAAGAATTTCCAGCAGTTTTTCTTGGCTAATTGAATAAACCTCTATGTCAAAATCCCTGTGCTCGCCCTTAAACCCCAGCAAAGAATCTCTGGCAAAGCCGCCAACCAAAAAAGCCCTGCCTCCAGCATAGCGAATGTCCTCTACTATTTTTTTCAGTTGAGAGTTGAGAGTTGAGAATTGAGAGTTATTTTTCACTTTTAGCATTTAGCTCAACGTTCCTTTAGTGCTCGGAATTTCATCTGCGTTTTTTCCTTTGCCTATTGCCATCGCAACCGCTCTCGCAAATGCTTTGAAAATGGCTTCCATGCAGTGATGCCCGTCTTGGCCGTATAAGAGTTCCAAATGCAAATTCATTTTAGCGTTTTCCGCAAGGCTCTTGAAAAAATGCTCCCAAAGGCTAAGTTCCATATCGCCTATTTTCGCCGGCATGCTCCCACGCAGAACATAAGCGCTTCTCCCGCTAAAATCCAAGGCTGCCCTGGCAAGCGACTCATCCATCGGAGCAAAGTAAAAACCAAAGCGCTCAATGCCTTTTTTATCGCCAAGAGCCTGATTCAACGCGCTTCCGAAGACTATGGCTATGTCTTCCATGCTGTGGTGAAAATCTATTTCTGTGTCGCCTTTGCACACAAGCGCAAGCTCAATTCCCGCATGGGACTGAAACAAATTCAGCATATGGTCTAAAAACGCATTGCCGCTTTTTATGTCGCCATGTTTTTTAGAATCCAAATTCAAATGCAATTCAATATCCGTTTCCGCAGTCTTTCTTAAAATTTTAGCTTCTCGCATTCTATGCTTTCTCCTCTGCCTTCTTTTCAATTTCTTCCAAGCCCGCAAGCGGCTTTGAATAACGTTCCTCCAAGCTCCGGCCAAACGCGTCTGTTTTTTTATTCAGCTCCGTCACCTGCATGCTTGCGTACGCAAGCAAACCTACAGCCAATATAAAGCCTATGAAAAACAGAACCATGTAAAGGGTCATCTATTCTACCTCAGATCCCTGTTAGATTTGCTGATTATGTTTCCCTTATGGAATAAAAGCGTGTTGTTGTATTTGCCGTACTCAAGCTTGCTGCCGTTCATAAGCAATTTCGTTCTAATGGGAACTGTTATGGTTATTTGCACTGTATCGTTATGGTTTATATAACGGCTAGCTGTTTTTGTAAAGTAGTGCATTTTTGTGTCAAAACCTTTGAGAGACACGCCGCATGTATTACTAAGGCATTCAAAGAGAAGGGTGTCTTGCGTTTTTTGGCTGGAAACAGGAGCCGCAGAAGCTGTTTCAGGAGCCGCTGTTTTGTCTTCGTCGGAAGCCTCGCTCTGCTCGCCGTCATTCTCTGCAAGT
>WQTK01000134.1 GCA_009786285.1 Candidatus Fibrimonadales bacterium
AAAGCTCTCATTCTGTTGATTTTTCCCCTTTAGCCCAGAAAATCCTGGAAGAATCCGGTTCTCACGAGAGCCAGTGGGACAGAAACAGAAGCGAAAGCATTCAAAGAGTTCAGCAACTTGTGCAGGAAAAGCAATATTCCTTTTCTCCGGAAATAATAGACGGCATTGCGCACAAGATTGTGGCTATGCTTCCTTAGATCGTTCTGCTTCCGCCTGCCGGAATCTTTTTTCAAATTTAGCGTTCGCTCTTGTAAGGGCAGTTTCTGCGTTTATTCCTTTGTGGCGGGCCAAATTTACCAAGGCGAACAGAATATCGCCAAATTCGGCTTCTGTTTCCGGGGAGCCGCTGGGCTGGGCTTCAGGGACAGGCTTCTCACAGTCAAAGCCTGCCTTGGCGGCTCGGCGCAATAATTCCTGCGCGCGGGTCAGGGCAACCATTGAACGGGGAACTTTGTCCATTGCACTAGCGTTGGCCGCCGTATCATGGGCAACCGCTAGGGTTGCCTTTGCGGCGGCCGTTTCTGCATTTTTAATTTCGTCCCATTTTTTCAGGACTTCGTTTGATGTTTTTATGTTTTCGTTGCCAAAAACATGCGGGTGGCGGCGGATCATTTTTTCGCAGATTCCGGTTATTACATCGTCTATTGTAAATTTGCCTTCCTCTTTTGCGATTTGAGCGTGGAAAACCACCTGCAACAATACGTCGCCTAGCTCTTCTGCCATCAGCTTGGCATTTCCGCTTTGCACAGCGTCTATGTATTCATAGGACTCCTCTAAAAGATAGGGCAAAAGGCTGTTGAAATTCTGCTCCCTGTCCCAAGGACAACCCTCCTCGGAACGTAACTTTTGCATTACGTTTAAAATATCTGTGAATGTGTAATTCTTGGCTAGTTGAGAGTTGAGAGTTGAGAATTGAGAGTTGTTTTCTTGAGTCTCTTTTCTTTCTTGTTTTTCCTGTTTTTTTAACTCTCCACTCTTCACTCTCAACTCTCCACTTTCTTACTTAGGCCAGAACTTCGCTATCAGCTTGCTTGGAATGCCGGTTTCTTCCGGTTTAAAATATTCCGCCAAAATTTGCCAGCCAAGGTCAAGAGCTTTTTCCAAAGGAATGTTTACAGACAAGTCCATCATTTCCTTTTCAAAACGAACTCCGTACTTCAACAACTTAGCATCCCAGTTGCCCATGCGGAAACCCATCGACTGCTTTTCCAAAGTCTCTTTGAAACTGGCGTAAAGCTGAATCATGGTGTTCATTATTGTGCGATGGTCTTCACGGGTATCGCCGTTAACCTGCTGCTTCAAGCGGGAAAGAGAACCAAACGGCTCAATCCTGCCCTTGCGCAAATAGAACTGGCCTTCGGTGATATAGCCGGTGTTATCCGGTACCGGATGAGTCACGTCATCGCCAGGCATTGTGGTAACTGCCAAAATTGTGATAGAGCCGCTGCCCTCAAAATCCACCGCTTTTTCATAACGGCTCGCAAGCTGCGAATACAAATCGCCAGGATATCCGCGATTGGACGGCACCTGTTCCATTGTAATCGCTATTTCCTTCATGGCATCGGCAAAGTTGGTCATATCGGTCAAAAGCACCAGCACTTTTTTGCCCTGCGTAGCGAACTGTTCCGCAACCGCCAAAGCAACATCGGGAACAAGCAGGCATTCCACAATAGGATCGCTCGCCGTGTGCATAAAAGAAACCGTGCGGCTCAGAGCGCCGTGCTCTTCCAAAAAGTCGCGGAAAAACAGGTAATCATCGTATTTAAGGCCCATGCCGCCCAAAACTATAACATCAACTTCCGCCTGCAAAGCTATGCGAGCCAAAAGCTCGTTGTAAGGCTCGCCTGCTATCGAGAAAATCGGGAGCTTCTGGCTAACCACCAATGAATTGAACACGTCAATCATGGGAATGCCGGTGCGCACCATATTTTTCGGAACAATTCTCTTTGAAGGATTAACCGAAGGACCGCCTATATCCACCATGTTTTCATTTATGGCTGGACCTTTGTCCCGAGGCTCGCCTGCGCCGGAGAACACACGCCCAAGCAGGGAATCGCTGAACGGAACCTGCATTGGACGGCCCAAAAAGCGCACCTGCGAATCTGTGGAAACTCCTCGGCTGCCGGCAAAAACCTGCAAATCAATCATGCCGCTGTCTATGCGAATCACCTGCGCAAGCGATGTTCCCTGCGGGCTTTGCACATGCGCAAGCTCGTGGTAAGTTACATTGTCTGCGGCAACCGTAATTACGTTTCCGGCAATTCTTTCAATCTTGTGATAAACTTTATGCATTTACGGTCACCTCCGCTAAGGCTTTTAAAATGTTAGCTTCCAATTCCTCAAATTCCTTGGATTTGAATTCAACCCGGTTCCAGTCTTTCGCTGTTTGAGTGAGTTTTAAAAAGAATGAGCGAGCGATATCTTTGTCCTTGAAAGTCACCGGGGTTTTGAGAATCTGGTAAACCTTTTGAAACACATATTCCTGGCGCTCGCCCGGGCAAGCCTCATCTATTTTGTGATAAGCATCTTGCTGCAGATAAACGCTGTCCAAAAACTCGCCTTTAAGGTAGAGAACAAAATCATCCATTGATGTGCCTTCTTCGCCCACCACTTTCATCATTTGCCCAACGTCGTTTCCTCTGCGCAAAATTCCGTGAGCATCCGCTGTTTTCACCGGGTCTATTATGCCACGGTACTTTGACCAACTGTCAAGTGGATGGATTGCAGGGAAGCGGCGTTGGTCGGAGCGCTCTCTGGAAAGGCCGTGGAATGCGCCCACCACTTTCAATGTAGCCTGCGTCACCGGCTCTTCAAAATTTCCGCCAGCAGGAGAAACCGTTCCGCCAATGGTTACAGAACCTGTGTTTCCGTCTTTTAAGCGAACTATGCCGCCACGCTCGTAAAAGCTTGCTATAACCGATTCCAAATACGCAGGGAATGCTTCTTCGCCGGGAATTTCTTCCAAGCGTCCGCTCATTTCACGGAGAGCCTGCGCCCAGCGGCTTGTTGAATCTGCGAGAAGCAGAACATTAAGGCCCATTTGACGGTAATATTCGGCAAGGGTTACGCCTGTGTAAACAGACGCTTCACGAGCAGCCACAGGCATGGAGCTTGTGTTACATATAATAAGAGTGCGCTCCATAAGGCTTTTGCCGGTGCGAGGGTCAACCTGCTCAGGGAATTCCTTCAAGGTTTCCACAACTTCGCCGGCTCGCTCGCCGCAAGCCGCTATAATAACAATATCCACTTCCGCATGGCGAGCAGTCAGTTGCTGAAGCACTGTTTTGCCTGCGCCAAAAGGTCCCGGAATGCAATAAACTCCGCCTCTGTTGACAGGGAAGAACGTATCCACAATTCTTTGCTTTGTTATCAACGGCTCTATTGGGCGAAGTCTTTCCGCATAACATTTAATCGGAAGCTTGACCGGCCAGGTTTGCATCAGCTTTACTTCGTAAACTTTGCCGGCCTGGTCTTTTAATTTCGCAATAACATCCGTGACTTTGTACTCGCCGGCGAGCGCAATGCTTTCAACGGTAAAAGTCCCTTGCAAACGAAACGGCACCATTATAAGATGCTTGAAAATTCCCTCCGGAACCGAGCCAAGCGCGTCTCCTGCGGAAACTTTGCTGCCTATGGCTGCGCTTGGGGTGAAGGCCCATTTTTTGTCTCTGGGCAAAGCTTCGAGATATTCGCCTCTCTGCAAAAAGAAGCCGCATTTCTCCGCAAGCTGAGGAAGCGGGTTTTGCAACCCGTCAAACACTTGCGTTAATAGGCCTGGCCCAAGCTCCACCGATAAAAGCGCCCCTGTAAATTCAACAGAGTCGCCTTCTTTTAAACCTGTGGTGTCTTCAAACACTTGCAGTTCGGCAACTGAGCCTCTAATGCGAATCACTTCGCTTTTTAAACGAGTACCGTTTTCCAGCAAGGCAAAAGCCACTTCGTTTTGCACAACAGGCTGTTCAAAGCGAACTCTAAGCAAGTTGCTGTTTACGCCTATTATTTTTCCGATATTTGCCATAAGAACTTATCCTTGGTTAGCGACCTGCTCCGCCTGGTTAGCGACTTGCAGGTCATTTGCTCTAATAAAATCTTCTATCGCCGCTTTGCCCGCCTCTATTTTCAAGGCAGCTAAACGGTTATTAATTTGCAGTTTCAAAACATACGCATAAACTTTAGCTTCCGAGAAGTAATCCATGCCGGCAAGCTCGTCTATCATTTGCCAGCGGACAGCCTCTATTGCAAGCTCCATTTCCAGCGGATTTTGAATATTCATGGCCTCCGTGATTTTTCTGCGCAAATCCATGTTGCAACAAGGGCTGGAACGTTCGGAAACACGAACATCCTTCCACTTGGACGCGCGAAAAGCGGCCGTTAAGTTTTTGACTTCCGTCAAAGCGTTTAAATAAGCTACGGTAAACGGGTGCGAGCCGGAGGTACCGGATGCCACAGCATCAAAGTCGTTTAAGTTAACGCCGGTCAAACCTTCAAAGCGTCTGCGCAACTCTTCCACCGAAAAAGGAACCTCTCCCCCAAGCTCCAGGGTTGGCAAACTTGCTAACAAATAGGTTGCGCTCATTGCCTGTTCAGCCCTTTATAGCATTTTGAACGGCTTTTGCGAGCGCCGGGCGAAGAATTGCCGAAAGAGCTTCCGCTATTGCCTCTCTGCTCCAGTCGTGGCTAACCTTGCCGTTTTCAAAGGTAAGGCGAAATCCTGTGGAAATGCCGGAATCGCTTTGAATGTCAACGCCGGCCCCGAGTTTTTTCTGGAACTGGCCTATTACAAAGGAGTTTAGCTTTTTTGCGTCTTCTTCGGACAGGGAAACCGTCACTTTTTTACCGGCATAGCCGTTTGCCAGCGTTAGTAGAATTTGCTGCACAAGCTCCGGGGTCAGGGCCTTGTCTGTGTTTAGCTCCAAAATCCCAAGCACGGCTTTTTTAACATTTTCCCCAACAGCGAGCACAACGTCGCGAGCCGCCTGTTCAAGGGTCTTTTCGCTGCGCTGCGTGTACGCAAGCGAGTCTTTGTCGGCTTTTTCAAGCTTGGCTGCTGCCTCTGCTTGCGCCTCTTTGACTATTTGAGCCGCCTTTGCTTTGGCATCAGAAACTACTCTTTCAGCCTCCGCCTTTGCCTTGTCCACGGCTTCGGTCCTAATTTTATCGATCAAATGCTGCAAATCTTCTGCCATAATTTTCTCCGAGTTAGGTAATATAGAAAATTAGAAAATGCGATTTGCTATAGTAAGCAATGATTAACTCGGATTTCGTTGCTTGGCTAGTAGCTAGTGGGGAGTGGCTAGTGGAAGAAACACTGAAATTTGCTCAAATT
>WQTK01000135.1 GCA_009786285.1 Candidatus Fibrimonadales bacterium
AAATGGCGGGTAGAATACAAGCAATTTATTTTAAAGACGGGCAAAATGTGAAAGCCGGCGAGTCTCTTGTGAAAATTGAAGATGCGAATTTAAGGGCTGTTATGTCCAGAACTTCTTCAAAATTGTCCTTAGCCAGAATCACTGCGCATAGAAAAAAGCAGCAGTTCGATGCCGGCGCAATATCTTCGCAGGAATGGGAGAGCGTTTTAGCTGATATGCAAATTGCAGAAGCGGATTCTGCGGAAGCGGCGGCAAATTTGCGCAAGGCTTTGATTAGGGCTCCTTTTGACGGGAAGCTTGGCATAAGCAAAGTGGCAATCGGAAAACACATTGTTGTTAGCGACCATATTGTGAAAATTGTTCAAAAATATCCGTTAATGGTGGATTTTTCCGTTGCGGACAAATACGCTTCTGTTTTGAGGCCGGGCATGGAGGTGGAGTTTATCCGCAACGCTGTCAAATACAAAGCGGTGATTGGGGCTTTGGAAAGTGCTTTAGATGGCTCAACCAGAACTTTGCTGGCAAGAGCGACCATAGATGGCCAGCCTGAGGAACTTGTTCCGGGTGCTCCGCTTGAGTTTTCGCTTGAGCTGCCGCCAAAAGAAACATTGACTGTTCCGCCGGAGGCCATAGGAAGCGACGCACTTGGCAGCAATGTGCATTTGTACAAGGGCGGCAAGGCAGTGCTTACGCGCATTGAACTTGGGGTTAGGCTCGTTGACAGGGTTGAAGTTTTGGCCGGCATAAGCGCAGGCGACACTGTGCTGCGTGTTGGAGCGTCTCCGGTGAGGAATGGCGGCAGCGTTGAGATTAGCAGGGTGAGGTAATATGAAAACCCTGTTTATAGCTCTTTTCCATAAGACAAAATAACCGGTAGCATTCTTTGCTCAAATTCGCTTAGGTCTATGAAATTGAGATTTTCCTGTATTGTTCTGTAGTTTTCATAAATTTTTCGCAATTCGTATTTTAAATTTTCTTCCGTATAATTTTGCATCAAAGATTTATCTGCCAAAGCCCACAATTTTGTTGACAAATGTTTGAGCCGTGTATATCCCGTGCTGCGGTAATACGCATCCGTCCATTCTATCAGTTCTCTAAGTCCTAAAAACGGATACATCCCGACAATGGCTGATGTCAAGTAGGCGGATACTTCCGAATCCAGATTTAACCTCATGCTTGGCATTTCAATTTCATCTATTCTGTGTTTTGCCTCGTGAATGGCAGTCAGAATTATCAGATTCCTTTCTATTTGTGAAAGCGAGCTTTCATTCATATCTTTCTCTGCCAATTCGTAGCGAATTCTGTTTGCCAATTCGTTTTTTTGCGGTCTCTGGGGCATCTTCTCTTTTAATTCGGTTTGATATTCCTTTGCCATATCGTGAAAAAAATCTTTTATCACAACAACGTCGCTGTGCCACGCCGGAGCATACCCTAAATTTTGCCTCAGAATATTCGGATATATTCGCTTTAATATAAAAATGCTTATTTTTTCGCCGTCTTTCCATTCTTTATCCATGCAGAATATATGTTCTATTCTAAAAATATTCGCATAAGTTTTTCTGTTGTTGTAATCCAAATAAAAACCTTTTTTCTTCAAATAGTCATTAAGCTCGTATTTGTAGCTCAAATTGGAAGAGCCTCCGTTATTATAGCGGTAAGTGCCTTCCGTCATTTCCTGCAATGGGTTTATTTTGTCTTGGGGAAATTCAAATAATTTTGCAAACATGTCTTGAATTTCTTTTTCATCCACATCATTTACGTCAAGATTATTCACAACTATAGCCAAGTATGGTGCGAGAATATTTATAGCAAAGAAGTCCAATTTTTTATCGTTTGGCAAATTATGAACTTCTTTTAGCGATTTGCTTATTTCGTCTTTGGCCTTTTTAAGAACCTCAGCTTTTGTAGGATTTTTAGACAGATACTTAAACAATTTATCGATTTCTTTCCTGCTCATGCCGGATTTCTTTTCCAAATTTTCCAGATATTCCTTGTCATCGGTGATTACTATTTGCGTTCTAAGAATCATATTCAAAGCCACATAAGGCATTTTCATTCCGGGCGACGCACCTTGAGATTGCAAAATGAACACAAGAAACGCAAAAACGGAAACGCCGATTATTGCCAAAATTGTAAGCTGTTTTTTGGGCATTGTGGTTAATATAGTTATTTTCTATATTCATTGCATGCCCATTTACACCAAACAGGAAGAACCCGCTGAGTATAAAAAACGGAGCTATAATTGGAAAACTGCAATTGGCTTGCAGGCCGTTGATGCCTTGGTGCCTTCTAAATATTTGTTTGAATGTGCGAATTTGAATATAAAAGGTGAGCTTTCTCTTGACGAAATTCAGTCAAAATTGCAGACTTATTATGAAGCAAAACCGCCTAAGACCGCAAAAGGAGAAAGGCAAAGAGAAGCGGATTTGGTTTCTTTGAGAATAACAAAGCTGCTTTCAACCGATGCTTTTACTTTATCCCCGGCGCACTTCACTTCAATTCACAAAAAATTGTTTGCCGGCATATATGATTTTGCAGGGAAGCTGAGGAAATACAATATTTCAAAAAAAGAATGGGTTTTAGGCGGAGCGTCTGTTATATACGGCGATTGCGACCAGCTTAAAGAGACTCTTGAATATGATATTGAGCAGGAAAAGAATTTCAGTTATGCTAAGTTTAGCAAAAAAAAGATAGTTAAGCATTTTTCCAAATTCATCGCAAACTTTTGGCAAATACACCCATTTGGCGAAGGAAACACAAGAACCATAGCGGTTTTTGCCATTAAATATCTGCGAACATTGGGTTTTACAATCACAAATGAACCCTTTGAGAGCAACTCGTGGTATTTCAGAAATGCATTAGTTAGAGCTAATTACCGAGATTTGCCGAATAAGATAACTGCAACAACAATTTATGTGGAAAAGTTTTTTGAAAATGCGTTGCTGGGAACAAACCATGACTTGAGGAACAGGGAATTATGCGTTCCATAGCCCCAGACATTCTTCAGCAAGAGCTAAACCCCTTCCAGTACGAAGCGGCTGCAACCGTTGATGAGCCAATGCTCATTCTGGCAGGGGCAGGTTCAGGCAAAACACGTACAATTGCGTACAAAATAGCGCACTTGATCTCTTATCACAATGTTCCAGCCCGGAGAATAGCTGCGGTTACTTTTACAAACAAAGCGGCAAAAGAGATGAAAGAGAGAATAAGCAAAATTCTGGAATTCCCGAGCATACGCTTGGACTGGATGGGAACATTCCACAGCCTTTGCGTGAAAATTTTAAGATTATGCCTTGAAAATCCCGCTGTTGTCAGCAAACTTGGCTGGAAATACAACAGAAATTTTTCCATATACGATGACGATGACCAAAAAAAAGTGCTGAAACTAATAGTCGTGCCGGTTGAAGGAGACCTTGCAAATGCCGCTCGCATAAAAAAAATAAGCTATACAATTTCGTCATGGAAAAACGGCGGCATTTCTCCCGAAGAAGCTATGGCGCAAAGTATTTTCCCGGACTTAAAAGAAATTGCCGCCTATTACGAAGAATACCAGCAGCACTTGATGAACGCAAACGCTATGGACTTTGACGACCTGCTCCTGCGCGCAGCAGATGTTCTGGAAAACATTCCTGAAATATCGGCTCAGTTCTCAGAGCATTTCAGATACATATTCGTTGATGAATACCAAGACACAAACGACGCGCAATACATTCTCCTGAAGCTTCTGCTCTCAAATGTCAACAGAAATATCACCGTTGTTGGCGACGATGACCAAAGCATTTACGGCTGGCGAGGTGCGAACCTCAACATAATACGGAGCTTTCACCGCGACTTTGCGCCTGTGAAAATTGTGAAGCTAGAAGAAAACTACCGTTCAACAACGAACATTGTAAAAGCTGCCGGTTCAGTTATCGCAAACAACAAACGTCCAAAAGAGATGGAAAAAAAAGTTTTTTCAAAGCAGGAAAAAGGCTCGCTGATCCACATAAAGCAAATTCCCGATGACTATTCCGAATCCAATGCCTTGGCAACCAAAATTCTCGCTTCCGGCTCAGAGGCTTATTCTCAGACTGCAGTATTTTACCGCAACAACGCTCAAAGCCGCTTGATAGAAGCCGCTCTGAACAAATACAGAATTCCAAATATTATAATAGGCGGCACCAGGTTTTGGGACAGAATGGAGGTAAAAGATATTTTAGCGTATATGCGGCTCTTGGTGAACAAGCAAGACGATGCAGCATTGCTTAGAGTTGTAAATACTCCGCCACGTGGCCTTGGCAAAAAGACTTTGGAAGCTTTGCAGCAAAACGCTGAAAGTAACGGAACATCGCTATGGGACGCATTGCCAACGGTTCCCAAGTTCAATACTTTTGCGAAACTGATAGACAGTTTTAAGCAGGAACCCGGAGAATCCATAGTTTCTTTGACAAAGAAAATAATAGAAGGCGTAAAGTATGGCGAATACTTAGACAGTGACGACCCTGCCACTGCCGCAGACAGAAAGGCAAACCTGAGCGAAATGTTGCGTGGTGTAGAAGACTTTTGCGAAGAAAACTCCGATGCGACACTCGAGTCCTTTTTGCAAGACATTTCCCTTTTAACAAGCGCAGACCGTAAAAATGAAAATTCAGCAAGCTTTGTAACATTAATGACCTTGCACTCCGCAAAAGGCTTGGAATTTGACGCCGTGCACATAGCCGGTTGCGACGATGGCATTTTGCCCAGCAGAGCCTTTTCCGGCGATTACAGCGAAGAAGAGAGGCGGGAAAAACTGGAAGAAGAGAGGCGCCTCTTTTATGTAGGCTTAACCAGAGCGAGAAAGAATCTGTTCCTTTACACCTGCCAAACCCGCTTTTGGCACGGCGAGCACAAAGGCTTTGCTCCTACCTGTTTTATAGAAGAGATGGACAAGTCAACTATTTATTTTGAGAGAGCATCCAAAGCCCAAATCTCTCCGTTCAACATATCCATCAACCGACCTACTCTCAATTCTAAACTCTCAACTCTCAACTCTCAACTATCAACTATCAACTCCCGTACTTACGAGCAAGACGAATACAGCCAAGTGGAACCAGAGTTAGTTGGTAAGTTTGCCCGTCACAACAAGTATGGCAAGGGAAAAGTGGTTGGATTGTATGGATCTGGCGATGACAGGCAGGTGGAAATTATGTTTCCGGATGGGGCCCGCAGGAAATTTGTGCTGAAATACGCAAATTTGAGCTTTGTGTAATGTCTCATGTCCCTGCCCAGATGAAGTTTACTATAGTAAACGCTGATTAACTCAAATAATTTTTAACCATTTTTCAGAAAAATAATTTATATTAGAGATATGGAAAAGATATTAACCTTTGG
>WQTK01000136.1 GCA_009786285.1 Candidatus Fibrimonadales bacterium
AAGAAGTGAGTGTTGAATTACCGGAGAATGCAGAGTGGCTTGGCATGCCTTTTGAGCACAGCCAGGAATGGGGCAATTTGCAAATGGACAGGTCTGTTACGGGCAAGCCTTTTACAATAGCGAAAAAGCGTTACAAAAAAGGGCTGGGTTCTCACGCAAACGGGGTGTTGCGTTATAATTTGGAAGGCAAATACCAAAGGCTTACTGCGGTTATAGGCTTGGACGAAGATGAATTTTGCAGCAACGGCGCTCAGGTGAGGGTTTTGGGCGATGGGAATTTGCTCTCAGATACGGGCAAACTTGTTCATGGTGGGGAATTTTTGCTGGACGTGCCTTTAAGCGGCGTTAAGCAACTTGTTTTTGAGATGGATGGGCTAGGCGAAATCAACTGCGACCACGTGGATATTGCGGTGCCTATATTGGAATTTTTTCTATCTTATCCTTGAGGCTTTTCTTCCTCGTTTTATTATATGACATAGCAAGGTTTTTTTGGCGGTTATTGCCGCAGGGAGGTTAGTTTTTTGCTTTTGAAAGGATTGAATACACAGCAAAAAGAGGCCGTTTTGCATTCGCACGAAAGCGACGGGCCATTGCTTATTTTGGCTGGAGCCGGCTCCGGGAAAACTTCGGTTTTGACAAAAAGAATTTTATACCGGATTGAGCAAGGCCTGGACTCTTCAAAAATTTTAGCGCTCACTTTTACGGCAAAAGCTGCGGCAGAAATGGACGAAAGAGTAAAAGAACTTGCGCCGGACTCCAAAGCTCTGCTCTGCACTTTCCATTCGCTTGCGCTTAGAATTTTGAGGGCAAATTGGGAAAAGCTGGGGTTTGCGAAAGCACCTGTTCCAAAAGAACAATCGGATTTTGAATGGCAAGACTGGTTGATGGAAATTGGGCTTAAAGCCGGTTCCGCCAGCAGGGAAAATCTTTTTTGCAACGACAAGCTAGCCAAGCTGCAAGCAAAAGTTCTCAAAAGCGGAGAAGTTGTTTTTGAAGATTTGATTTGGCTCGCAATACGCTTGCTGTCTGAATTCAACATTCAAACAGGCTGGACAGAAATTTTAATCGATGAATATCAGGACATTAACCCTTCGCAGTACAAGCTTGTGCGCGCGCTCCTTAGAAAAAGCCAGAACCTCTTTGCGGTTGGAGACGACGACCAAGCTATTTACGGATTTCGCGGCGCAGATATAGGCAATATTTTGAGATTCAAAAAGGATTTTCCAAATTGCAAAGTTTTGAAATTGGAATGGAACTATCGCAGCACTGCAAGCATACTGGAAACCGCAAACAGAATTTTCACAGACAAGCCTTTGGTTTTCAGAAAAAATTTAAGACCCGGAGCTATGCGCCCTTACCCTCTTTTCAAGGAAAACAGAAAACCCGAAGTTTGGATTTGCCAAACGGCGGAAGAGGAAATTTTAAAACTTGTTTATGAGATTAAGCTTTTAAAAGAGGAATATTCCATGAGGTGGAGCGATTTTGCCCTGCTTTGCCGCTACAATCGGCAGTGCGAGTATTACGAGCTTGCGCTCAAGGAGTACGGAATTAGCGAGGTTGTTATTGAGACCCTGCATGCGTCAAAGGGGTTGCAATATCCGGTTGTCTTTTACTGCGGGCTTGCGGAAAATTTGAGCCCTGGCCTGGATGCTCAGCTAGACGAGGAAAAACGGCTTTTTTACGTGGGCGTTACTAGAGCAGAGGCGCATTTATATTTTTTATATTGTAGGCGGCGGCATTTCAAAGGCAAGCTCCAGAATTTCAAGGAGTCCCGTTTTTTAAAATACTGCAAGGAAAAGCCATTAAAAGGAGGAATTGGAATGCCGGTTTTTATGTTCAAGATTTTTGCCACGGTTAAAATCATATGCTTTATGTTTTTGAATATTCCTGTTTATTTTTTCAGAAAAATTTTCAAAAGCCATACGGCAGAAGCGTGGCTACACGAAACGCTTTTGCGTTGGGCAAAATATTGTTTGAAGTCGTTGCGAATTGATTTAAGCGTAAGCGGCCAGCAAAACCTTGCAAAGGTGGATTGGAGCCGCCCGGTTATTGTCATTGCCAATCACAATTCATTTGCGGACATTCCGGCTGTTCTGGTATCTGTGCAAAGGATGCTGGGATTTTTGGCAAAAATAGAACTATCACGCATTCCGGTTTTATCTTATTGGATGAAAAAAATCGGTTGTATTTTTATCAGGCGCAGTACTGCTGGAGCAGCGCAGAAATTCAAAGAGATGGTAAGCAAAATTTCCGAGGAAAGACCGCCGCAAATTGTTATTTTCCCTGAAGGAACCAGGAGCAAAACCGGGGAAATTGGCCCTTGGAAAAGCGGTGCGTTCAGAATAGCCGCAGAACTCAAAGCTACTATTTTGCCAATTGTTTTAAAGGGAACCGTTGATGCCTGGGAAAGGAGAGCAAGCTCAAAGACCGTTCAAATAGCAACATCGCAAATTTTGGAACCTTTTGATATTACCCAGTGGGAAAAAGATAATGGCAGGGAAATTGACATTAAGAGCGAGCTGATGGCTATGCTACGAGCGGCCGTGCTACCCCAGCTTAATCCTAGGGTCAATGAATCCGTAAAGCAAGTCGCTGAACAACCGCCCTAGCATCGCCATAAAACAAGACAGCACTATTATGCCCAGCACAACGTTGTAATCTCTGTGCACCATCGCATTGTAATACAAAAGTCCCATGCCGTCTATGTCAAAAACTTTTTCTATCAGCAACGCACCGGCAAACATAAGCGTAAATATTTCGCTCATTCGCGTTGCCAAAGGCAACAGCGCATTTCTCAAAGCGTGCTTGAACAACGCTTCTTTAAAGGAAAGCCCTTTGGCGAGCGCAGTGCGCATATAGTCTTTGCCAATTTCTTCCAAAACGGAATTTTTCATCAAAAGCGTTAAAAACGCAAACTCCGCAAGAATGTAGCAAAGAAACGGCAAAAACAAATGGTGAGCCAAATCTAGCAGTTTGCCGAAAAAAGACAGTTCATAAAAATCATCGGATATGAGGCCGCCCAGCGGAAACAGATCCAAAAACGAGCCGCCTGCCAAAAGCACAATCAGCAAAATGCCAAGCGCATAGCCAGGCACAACATAACCTGAGAACATGAGAGCGCTTGTTATGGAATCAAACTTGGAGCCGTTTTTCACAGCCTTTGCAAGCCCCAGCGGAATGCAAACCAGATAAGAGATAAAAAACGATGTCAATCCGAAAAACAGCGAGACTGGAAACTTGGAAGAAATAACGCTCCAAGCGGACTGCCCATAGGCATAGCTAACTCCAAAATCCAGCCGCGCGACTTTGGAAAGCCAAATAAAATATCGTTCCATCAGGGGCTTGTCAAATCCAAAGTAAGCTTTTATCTGCTCAATTTGCTCCGGGCTCAAATTATGCCCGCCTTTCATATTGGCAGCGCTTTGCGCTTTGGAAATCATCTCTTCAACAGGCCCTCCGGGCACCATTTGAATAATCAAAAAACAAACAAACGAAATTCCCAGCATAGTCGGCAGCATCAAGAGAAGTCGTTTAGCGATGTAGCTTTGCATTTAAATTTCTACACCACCATCCACACCGAGAGCGCTAGCAGGGCGGCGGCGGCCATGCCCACAGTCACACTTAGCAAATGCGAAATTTTGCCGCTGCTTCGCTGCACTGCCTCGCTGGAATAACTCCACAAAAAGTAAATAATGCGAATGTAATACGCAGCAGAAATAATGGCCAAAACAAAAGCCGCTATCGCTATGCCCCAAACTACAGGCGTCTCAAAAGACGCTTTCACAAGACTTGCGAAAATTCTGAACTTCGCCAAAAAACCCGCCGCTACAGGCAAACCGGCAAGCGATGCCAAACATACACTTATGCAAACGCCAAGAAAAGGTCTCTTGCGCGCAGCAGCGCGCAAATCATCAAAGCTGTCCCAGTCGCCGCTCATAAACGCAGAAATGCCAGCCAACGCTCCAATTGAACCCATAGCATAAGTTAACAGAAAATAATACGCAGAACTTAAATCCAGCTCAGACATATTCGCAAAATACGGATAGCAAAAACCCAGCAAAATAAAACCGGCATTGGCAACTGCGCTAAACGCCAAAATTCTCCTTATCGAAATTTGCGCAAGACCTGTGAGCGCGCCAATAGCAATGGAAGCCACGCCCAAGCACAAAAACAAAACAGCTTCTCGCTTAATAACTACTGGAGCAGAACTGTTGTACAAACCAAGCCATATTGCGCCAAGCGCCAAAAATGCGCCAATCTTCACAACAGCCGCCATATAACCGGTAACTGCGGCGAGAGCACCTGTGTAAACGTCTGCAACCCAAAAATGCAAAGGAAAAGCGCCAACCTTAAACAGCAATCCCAAAGAGAGCATAAAAATAGCTATCTGGTAAATTATTTCTCTGCCGGCTATAACATTGCCGCTAATCAATGTGCTGCCTGTAGCGCCGTAAAACATGGCCACTCCATACAAAAATACTGCGCTCATGGCAGATCCGCTCACAAAATATTTAAACGCAGCCTCGTTGCTCTCTTTTGAACGGCGATTCATGGCTACAAGAACGTAAATGGGAAAAGAGGCAAGCTCCATTCCCAAAAACAAAGCCATTAAATCCGTAGAAAGAACCATTAGCATAATGCCTGCAGCTGAAAGCATAAGCAAAGAATAAGCCTCTCCGCACTCGGTGTTTCTGTTCTTTAAAGTGTTTTGCAAAGCACCGGTTCCAATTGCGGCGCACAAAATAATCGCATAAAGAAAAATTTCCTTTACAAGATTTAGCGAAAATAAATTCCAAGGATCGCTGAAATCCCCTGAAATTGCTCTGGCAAAGCAAGCGGCAAAAGCTAAAAATAAAACGTTAATCCAAGGCAGGGCCTTGTGCCTTCCGTCCTGGCTTAAAAAAGACTCAGCGACCAACGCAAATATTCCGCCAAAAACAACTGCGATAACCGGCAAAAGAATTTTCAAATCATAAAAAAGAGATGTTTCACCGTTCATCGTTGCTTTCCTCCAAACTGTCTTTTTCCGTTACAAACTCCATGCTCTCCATATTCAACAAATAATCCAAAATTTCCTGCATTTCCAATTCTGTTAAATATGTGTTTTTGTCCTCTGTTTCAAACGAATTCAAAATAGGAGCGGGATGCAAGCCAAAATAAAGAATCAAAATTATAATAGGAATCGCAGCAGCGCCTTCATACTTGGAAAGCGAAACGCTAGCCCTGCCAGAATTTTCCGGGACAGGCCCGAACAGCATGCTTTTTATAAGCCTCAGCATATAAGCGGCAGAGCATATTATGCATATACCGCCAAGCAAGGCAAAAAACGGAAAGCCTGAATTGAACAAACCTTGCAAAATCAAAAACTCGCCGACAAAGCCGACAGTACAGGGAACTGCCACCGCCGCAATGCCCAAAAATCCGAAAATCGCAGCGAAAATCGGATTTGTGGAAGC
>WQTK01000137.1 GCA_009786285.1 Candidatus Fibrimonadales bacterium
CCCAAAAAGGAAATCCGCAACGCCTGCGCCTTCGCTGCCAAAAAGCCAAGCCGCCACAAAAGCATCGCTTGCGCTCATAAGAGCGTCGGTTCCGCGCGCGCGTCCGCTTATGAACACGGTAACAACTTTTTTATTCTGTTTATAGGTGTTCAACTGCGATGTATTGTTATCGTTCCACGCTAAATCGTTTATATCGCCATGCCACTCCGCATAAGGAAGCTCTCCGGTCACATAAATGATTACGTCTGCTTGGTCTGGGCTTGTAACCCTTGCTCCCGGCGCAACCAAATCTATGCCCGCTTGAATGGACACTGCACCGGCAACGTTGCTGGCTGTGGTTATTTTGCCGTCTGTGCCTGCAGTTCCGGAACCCTGCCATCCGAGGGTCCAGCCGCCGCATTGATAACCCGTGTTAGTTGCCGGAGTGCCGAATATATAAACCTTTTCGCTTTTTGAAATAGGCAATACGCTCCTGTCGTTTTTCAGCAGCACCATGCTTTTGCGCACGGCTTCCCTTGCGACTGCTCTGTTGGCTGCGCTGCCGGTAGTGCCGGAATAAGAACTGCCAACGCCTTGCGGGTTATCCATTCTGCCGGCCCTGAATTTTGCCCTTAAAATGCGGCGAACAGCATCGTCTATTCTCTCTTGGGAAACCTGGCTGGGCACAAGAGCCTTCAACGAGTTGATGAAAGAAGTATGCGTTCCCGGCTCCATTGCCAAATCTATTCCTGCGTTTATAGCGTCTTTAATGGCATTTTGGGAAGTTGTTCCGCCTCCCATATAATTGTTAGCATCTGTCGCACCAGGAGAAAGAGAATTGCCTATTCCAAGCCAGTCGCTGATTATATAGCCGTCAAAGCCGAGTTCTGTTTTCAGCCATCCGGTTAAGCGTTCTTTGTCAACGTGCTGGTGAACGCCTCGGATTTGGTTAAAAGAAGCCATAACGCTCAAAACACCCTGCTCTACGGCAGCTTCATATCCGGGCAAATGGGTTTTTCTCAATTCTTCGTCTGTGATAGTGGCGTTGTTCCCTCTGTCTTTGCCATTAGTGGTAGAGCCATCTGCCAAATAATGTTTTACAGTTGATATAACACGCCAAGGCTCGTTGTATTTTTCGCCCTGATATCCTCTAACGCAAGCTGCGCCCATTTGAACCGCAAGTTCGGGTTTTTCCCCAAAGCCTTCATAGGTTCTGCCCCAGCGCTGGTCTTGCGGCACTGAGATTGCCGGGCCAAAAATCAAGTCTACGTTGCCGGCCCAAGATTCCTTGGCCGTTACCTCGCAAGCTCTGCGAACAATGCTGGAATCTCTTGTTGCGCCCATGCCTATGTTGTGCGGGAAAATCGTAGCATTTGAAATAGCCGCAGCTCCGTGCATCATGTCTTTGCCATAGGTAAGAGGAATTTTCACTTTAGCCGATTGCATTGCCGTATAGCCTCTGGAGAGCACTTCGGAGGAATGCATGTCTCCTCCATGCAAAACTGAGCCATACATCCTGGTGACGTCTATTAAATTCCATGTTGTTCCACCGCCGCCCCAGCCTGTTGATGAAGCCTGCGGCTGGGTCATTTGGCGAATTTTATCGTCTAAGTCCATTAACTCCATCACAGAGTCAATGCGAGCTTCAAGCGGGTCGCGCTCCAGAACAACGGTTCCAACGTTTTCGTCAAAGTTGCTGAACAAAACTTCTTTTGGCAAATAACCAGCTTTGCGTACAATCAGTTGCGCTTCTCCAATGTCGGTTTGTACTTTGGCCAAATGTTTGTTTTTTTGCGTATTTTCGCCGATTTTCAATACACCGCCCCTGTGGTAAATTGTGCCTAAATTCACATTTTTTCCGCTTTCTGTTTTGCCCAAAAGGACATAAATGCCCTGCGGCAAGTTGCTTGGCGAGTGGGAGCGTCCCTTCAAGTCCATAGCCTGATAGCTTGTGAAATTAACCGGAACAAGCTCTGCAGGTTTTGCTATTGGGGTTGTGCCGGGTGCTTCTTTGCCAGGCAAAAGGGTAAAATTGCCGTCTGTGCCGCTCAAAGTGCGAGCATAGGCTATTAAATCGTTGTTTATTTTGAGCAGAACAACTGCGTCTTTAATAGAAGATCCGCCAGCATCCTTAACCGTACCGGTTAAATTCAAATCTGCGGCAAAGGTGCCTGCCGCAAAGAAAAGGGCAAAAAAGGTGTGGAATTTACGCATTTAAGTAACATAGAAAAACGCCTGGACATATTAATCTTTTATTAAAATTCCAACTCCCCTATCGGTACAATTTTGGCATTTTTAAGGAGCATTTTCTCATTTACGCCTACAATGCTTGTTTTAAATGAATCAGGATTAAAATACTTTGCCGCCATTGCCTTTACCTGCTCCGCAGTAACAGACCTGATTTGCTCCGGATATTCCCTGAAATGCTCCAAGCTGCGGCCATTCAGCTCTGAAACAGCAAAAGTATTCGCAGTCGCGTCTGCGTTTTCAAACATGCCGGGCATCGACTCTATAAGAGCATTCTTCGCAAACTCAAGCTCTTCGGCTGTAGGGCCGTCGCTGCCAAGCTTAAGACACTCCGCCCTTATCATTTCCAGCGCGTCTCCGGCAGACTCAATCTTTGTCTGCAAAGCTATCCCTGCAAGTCCAGTATCTTCGTAATCGGACTGGGCAAAACTGTAAATGGAATACGCAAGGCCGGCCTCCGTGCGAACTTTTGTTGTCAATCTGGAAGAAAACGAGCTGCCTCCCAAAATATAATTTGCGACGGAAGCCCGGTAATAGTCCGGGTGCGGACGCTTAATAAACGGAGCCGCCATTATTATGTTCGCCTGCGTAATATCCTTTTCGCTGACAAAAATCCCTGTTTGCTCGTTGAACTCAAGTTCAGGGAATTGCGGACGGGCATCCTTACCCTTTTTCCAGCCTGCAAACAACTGCGTCAAAGTGTTTTTCAGGGAATCTATGTCAAAATCTCCCGAAGCGGCGATTATAACCCTGCGAGGCACAAAAAAATCATCTTTTATGGCAAGCAAATCCTTTCGCTTAATCTTTGCCAAGTTTGCGCTATCTGCTTTCCACAACTTTGGATTGTTCTTGTACAAAACCTTTGCGGAAAGCGCGCCGGTTTGCGCGCGAGGTTGGTCATAACGGTGCTGGTAGCTTTGAATAGCGGCGCTTCTCTGCAACTCCAAGCGACTGGAATCCAAACGGGGTTTATTGAAAATATCCGCAAGAAGAGGCAAAACTTTTGGCAAATCGCGGGAGATGCAATTCAAATTGATAACGCTTCTAGTTGAGCTGATTCCTCCGCTTACTCTCGCAGACAAAAACTCCAAAGAATCATCAACTTGCGCAGGGCTTAGCTTTTCCGTTCCTCCTTTGGAATACAAAGAAGAGAGCAGTTGCAAAGCGGCAACTTCTCCCCTGTTTTTAGGGAAAGCGCTTTCCTTGAAATAAAATGTCAAGTCTATTAAAGGAAGCGTTGTGTCTCTAACAGCGTAAAGGGTTATGCTGTCGGTTATCTGAATGCGAAAATCGCCCGGATAAGGAGCTGTGTATTGAAACTCCGGAAATGCTATGTCTTTGTAGCTTTGCGGCGTAGAAGAATTCTCCGGCACGCTCTCCGGCACATCAGGCACGAGCTGCGCAACTGCAACCGGTTCTACTTTAGGAGCAACGCAACCTATTAAAAATAAAAAAAGCAATAGCATCTTTTTCATTGTTCTTCCCTCATAATTTTATAGTGAATGCCATCCAAAAGCGCAAGCCAAGACGCTTCTATTATATTTGTGCTAACTCCTGCGGTATTCCAGCTCTCTTTGCTATCGCCAAAAGTTATCCACACCCGCACGGAAGCGTCCGTTCCAACTTTGCTGCCCAGAACACGAACCTTGTAATCGTTCAGCTTAACGGTTTCAATGCTTGGAAATCTTTCCACCAAAGCTTTGCGGAGTGCCAAATCCAGCGCATTTACCGGGCCATCGCCTTCGCAAACTTCATGGATAATTTTTCCGTCAATGCATAATTTTACCGAAGCCTCTGAAACATGAGCGCCGTCTTCGCCCATCTCCTCTATAACCCGGTAACCCAGCGTTTTGAAGCATTCTTTGTAAAATCCAAGGTGGCGGCGAGCCAGCAATTCAAAGCTGCCTTCTGCTGTATCAAACGCAAAACCGCGATTTTCCTTTTCTTTGACGCATTTCAAAAGTTCTGCGACAACCGGGGATTTTTTATCTATGTTTGGCAAAATTTTGGAAAGTTTTTCTGCGATCAATGCGCCGCCGGCTTGGTCGCTGGTCACAAATTCCCTTGAATTACCAACGAGTTCCGGTGCGATATGCTCAAAGCTCTTCGAAATTTTAAGCACGCCGTCTATATGCGCGCCTCCCTTGTGCGCAAAAGCCGTTTCCCCGACAAATGGTGCTCGCACGTCGCTTTGCACATTTGCCACTTCGTCAATCGCAAGGCTAAAATAGCGCAAGCGGTTCATGTTGTTTTTGCATTTAAGTTCATAGCCCATTTTCAAGCAGAGGTCTGCGGCTATGGTAATCAAGTTTGCGTTTCCGCAACGCTCGCCGTATCCGTTCACAACGCCTTGCACCTGAGCCGCTCCGGCCTTAACCGCCGCAAGCGAGCTTGCAACGGCCATGCCTGCGTCATTGTGGCAATGTATACCTATTTTGTCGCAATTAACTTCTGCGATAATTTTCTCTATTTCCCAGGGAAGCGTTCCGCCGTTGGTATCGCAAAGCACAATATATTGCGCCCCGCTACTCTGCGCTCTTTTTATGGTTTCCAAAGCATACTTGGGGTTAGCCTTGTAGCCGTCAAAAAAATGTTCTGCGTCATAGATAACTTCCTCGGAATATTTTTTCAGAAACTCAATCGAAGAGCTTATCATATCCAAGTTTTCTTCCAGTTCGGTCTTAATAACTCCGGTCACATGAATATCCCATGATTTTCCGAAAATTGTTTTCACAGGGGCATCGCTTTTTACCAAAGACTGCAAAATCAGGTCTTGTTCGGGTTTAATGCGTGGCCGTTTTGTGCTGCCAAAAGCGGCAATTTTTGAATTTGCGATGTTTTCTCTGCGAATTTCCCTGAAAAACTCCTCCTCGGTCGGATTGCTTTCATTTGGCCACCCGCCTTCTATATAATCAACGCCAAACTCATCCAAAAGCCGTGCGATTCGGATTTTATCGTTCAATGATAAATTTATAAACCGGGCCTGGTTGCCGTCTCTGAGCGTAGTATCGTAGAGTGATATGAGCATGGTAATGGGAATATAGAAAACGTCTGAACCCCGATTTTCAGGATTAAGGGATTTTCGGGATTGCAAAGTAGAGACGCATTGCGTCTCTACTTCAAAATATTTGAAATCACTGTTGCTATAGCCACTGCGGCGGCACATATACCGCCAATCGTAGCTGTTTGCTTGGCAAACTCAGCCCGAACTCGCTCTATTTTGGTTTCCAAC
>WQTK01000138.1 GCA_009786285.1 Candidatus Fibrimonadales bacterium
AAAAACGTCTGAACCGGACTTCACAGAATTCTCAGGATTGCCAGAATTTTTCAACATTTCAACTTTTTCAAAAGGAGTTTCCTATGAACATTTCTAAGTTCATTTCCAAATGGTTTTCCGTCCTGTCTGTCCTCTTAATCGGGGGCATTGGGGCTGTGGCGCTTGTTTCTTGCTCTTCGGGCGGAGGCGATGAAGCGCTGCTTTCAAGCTCGGCGGCGGAAGCATACTATTCAAGCTCCGAGGAGGAGCATTCGTGTTCAAGCTCTGCGGAGGAAGAGGCTTTGTGTTCAAGCTCTGCGGAGGAAGAGGCTTTGTCTTCAAGCTCCGGGGAAGAGGCTTTGAGCAGTTCCTCGGGAGAGGAGGCGCCGTCTTCAAGCTCGGAAGCTGAAGCCTTGCCTTCCAGTTCCTCTGCGAAGCAAAGCAGTTCAAGCGCGGCTTCAAGCTCTTCCGGCACGGCGCAAAGCAGCAGTTCCGGCGCGCAGCCAAGCTCTTCAAGCGCAGGGCAAAGCAGCAGCTCAAGCGTTTTGCCAAGCTCCTCGAGCAGCAGCGAGTTCGTGGCGGAGCTTTGCGGCAGTTGCTGGACTGGTTCATGTACCGTCGTGGAAACAGGCTTCACGGTGCAAGTTTGTTTGGACGCGAGATGCAAACAACGCAAAGACTCCCTAGTCACATCCTGTGCGTGGGCGAAGGAAGTTGAATGCCAGCAATACGCATACAAATGGTGGGACGACGACAATTGCGGAATGCCAAAGGGAGACGAAAAATGGGCGTGGATAGAAAATTTAGAGAAAGGCGAGGACGTTCCGAGTTATACTAATATACCCAATGTAGGCGCTATACTAACCGGCTGCCCGCCGCAGACCACTCCTCCCCCCACGGATTCGCTGGTAATCAGCAAAAACCCAGATGATCTATTGAATTATTACAGCGAGTTCTATAGTGAAGAGTGCTTTACAGTAGTCCAAAACAAGAACAGCGGAAAATACTACCCGGTAGCGCTGTGGCCGGTCACTCGCAATGAAGATGAGGTGCTTGCGAAAACTTATGACCCGGATAACAAGGATAAATTGGGATATATCTTCAAAGGCTTGCTGGAGTGCATGGCTAGTAGTGGGGCTTCAGGTTGCAAACAGGAAAACATTGAATGCGGTACTTCCAGCGAGAACAGTTTGATGTTCTATCGAAGTATTGTTCCCTCACCTAACGCAAATGCTATGACTGAATTGAAAGAATATGTTTGCCAATGAACGTCTGAACCACGATTTTCAGGATTGCAAACGTAGAGACGCGATGCATCGCGTCTCTACAATGTGTTTCTACACAATTCTGTGAATTCTGTGAATTCCGGTTCAGACAAAAGGCAACGAGGTGATGAAAATTCCCGTGCGGTAAAACGTCACCTTAGAACGTGCCGGAAAAATACGAGAGGCTTGCCAGGTAGCTTTACTTTTACAATGTAAATGCCCGGCGGCAATGTGCCTTTCACTAATTTTCCTTTAAGGTCATAAATTTGAACTGTCGCATTTTGCGGAATCTCCGAAAGCATTAGGCTTTGTTTTATGACAGCAAGCGTTGTAACCTCAAACTCCAATGGATATAGCATAGAGACGCCGTTGTCTCCCGTAATTGCCAGAGTATCCCTGTAAATTCCGGTTTTTTTGCCTAAAACAGGAGCGAATTTAAACGAGTTCGAATTTCCCGGCAAAATTGTGCCGGCTATATTTTTGCTGCTTGCGAAAAATCCCTGCTTAAATTCGAATTTCAAATTTGAAAGAGACTTTTGCCCTATATTTGAAAAAACCATATTCAAGGAATCAACAGTTGCGTAATCTTCCAGCAGAGGAGCAAGGCTGCCGCTTACTTCCAATTTAGGCATGTAAAGCCCAACTACAAAAACATCTATGGGATTCGGGCAATCAAAAGTTGTATATTTAACCGCACTTATCATATAATAATCTTTGCTGTTTTCCGTGTAAAGCGCGCTGATTTTATAATTGCCTCCAATGGATTTTACCTTTGATATGGAAACTCCAAAAGTATAACCGTTAGCAGTATTTACAGGAACCGAATAGTTTACTTCTGCCAGCCTTTCCATGCCAATCTCATTTTCAATAACAATAACAATCTTTCCGGCAAAATCAACTGTTCCTGTATTTTGAAGCGAAAACCTGACAGTCAAAGCCGAATCCTGAAAAATTATGCCGTCTCTAATTGTGTCGTTTTTGTTTATCAAGGTAATAGGACGTATAAGCCTCATATTATAATCGCTTTGCTCGGAAACTATATTTATCTTTGCTATTTCAACTTTGAGCGGCAATTCTGCGGATACCCCGTTATTGCCTGTTATAAACAGAGTGTCTTTATAAACTCCGGGTACCAAGCCATCTTTTGCTTTTATGGAAACAGGTGTTGAAGAAGACATAGGCAACTGGCTTGGAAACGCACCTGCCAGTTCAAAAGCTATGCCTTTTCCAAAGCTGGCTTTTAAACCTGTTAAATTTCCCGCATTGTTGAAATTCGCGCTTTTTGTCTCTTCTATTCCATAGCTGAAATACTTCTTTTCAAAGACAAGAGAATCTGTGTCAAAAGAAGCTGAGTAGTACTCGCTTTCCGGCATAACTTTAATTTCCAAAGGAGAAAGCAAAGAAATTCCGTTGTCTCCGGTAACTATCAAAGTATCTCTGTAAGTCCCGGCAGAGAGGCCCAAAATCGGCACAATCTTTAGCGTATCGGATTTTCCCGGCAAAATAATGCTTGCGATATTTTTGTTTTTTGCAAAAAATTCCTGCTTGAAATCGATATTCAAATTCGCAAAAGATTTTTGCCCTATGTTTGAGAGAACTACGCTTATGGAATCAACCGAGGTATAACCTTCCAGCATTGCAACGCTTCCGTTGACTTCAAGCCTTGGCATGTAAAGCCCAACCACCGAGACATTTTTGGAATTCAATAAATAATACCCGTCATCCGTTTCGTAAAGCACGCTGATTTCATAATTTCCTCCTGCGGAATTTATTTTCGGAATATAAAATTTATAAGAACGGTAAGAGTTGTCTGCGGGAATAACCACATATTTTTCGGTTAAAATTTCAAAGCCAAGCTCGTCTTCCAGCATAATGAGCATTCTTCCGAAATAATCATCTGTCCCGGAATTATTAATGGCGATGCTGACATTCAAGGCAGAGTCTTGAAAGATTATGCTATCGCTAGTAACACCGTAAGACCTTAGTTTGTAATCGCTTGGCACGATTGTACCCTGATTTGGCATAATATTTATTATCGCGCTTTGCGAGTAATTATAATTGTGGGTCGATGGCTCTAAAGCTGTGCTTATAAACCATCCGTCATATTGCCCGCCCCAACCCCAGTTAAAGTGAAATTTTCCGGTATTATCGTAGCCATCCAACACAAAAGCGTGAGCGCTGCCGCTCCCCGACATTCCGGCATAATACACGGGCAAACTCAAGTCAATTTGTTCTTTTAAAATATTTTCCCAGTCATCGCCAATAGCACTCCTTTCTATGTATTGGATCGATTGGTCATAGTCAAAATATCCTCTTAATGCAACAGCCGCATCTTTTGAAGCTGCTCCGCTGCCTTCTATGCCATAATCCATTTCAACAGATTTCCCCGCAACGCTCATTAAGGTTGCTATAGCATTGTCATTCATGCTAGACCAGTTGAATGTAACGGTATCCATATTCACTGCCGGCATTGCAAGCTTTTCTGTAGAGGTTACGTATGCCGGTATTATGCCTCTTCCTTTGGCTGGGTATTTGTGATAGTTCATAATCTGGCTCATTACTGTTGCCACACAACCAGTGAGAGTTGCGGTTCCGTTTACCAGAGGTGTTTTGCTGTTATATGGCGAGCTTTGTTTATAAGTTGTGGTTATCAAATAAGTTCCCGGCGTGTAGGCATCGCCTGCAGCGCTCCATTCCTTTGCCATTTGCGGAGTTTGTTCCTGCCCGTTTTCCAAGACAAAAAGCATTTCTTTTTCAATATTTTGCAAATACCACGCAAAATTCGGTGGCATATTCGCATAATCGAATTCCGAGCTTTCCGAAAACCCTATAACCGGCTTAAAAACATCATCGCCTGCAACTATGGCAAAACCGCCGCTTTCGCCAACGTCAAACACATAATAAAGCACGTTAGGCTCGGATTTTCGCGGCTTTTTTGCTTTTAACGAAACCTTTTGCTTTTTGGCTTTTGCCAAATTTACGGCGACATTCTGAGCCTGGCTTTGGCTAACGGGCTTTGCCGGTGCCGAGTTTGCCAGGAACGCAATGAGAACTAAGAACCAAAAACTTTTCATAAAATACCTATGGAGTGAATGTAAATCCGCCTTTTCCGTTGCTTTTCACTTTGCCCCATCCGGGGTTTGGAATATGCATGCCGCCGATAAAGTAGTTGTTTTTCTCAGCCATTTCCATCAGGGCTATGCGAGCTTGAACAGCTTTTTCCTTGTCTATGTCAAAGTTTGCGGATTCGGTTGGCTCCGGAAATTGCAATGCTGCGGCATGCAAAAAGTCTGCGGCAATCAAGAGCTTTTGCTTTCCTTTTCCTATTAAAAAGGCGGTGTGGCCGGGCGTGTGGCCGGAGGCATCTATGGCTACAATGCCGGGGGAGAGCGTATCGCCAAAGTTAAATGTTTTGTAGCGGTCTCCATAAACGCTTGCCAGTTTTTTCTGCAAATCGGAATTCGGGGTGCCTTCGCCTAGCCAGTAATCGCGCTCCGGTTGAGCTATGTGTACAGGCGCAGAGAATACGGCGGAGTCGTTTTGCAGCAACCCGGATATATGGTCGCCGTGTTTGTGCGTGATTAAAACGGCATCTATGCTTTGCGGTTCAATTCTCCCTTCCCTGACTGCGTTTCCAAAGCCGGCATCGAGCATATAGGTTTTGCCACCGGTTTTGACCAGAAATATGTTTACCGAGGCCGGAGCCTTGCCGCCCGGCATATAGGCCAGCTTTTGTTCCTCGGTCAATATGCCGCTAAAGAGTGAAACAGCCATTTCTGTGGAAACGTCTTCTATGGCTATGATTTCCGTTCCGCAGTCAAGTATCATTTTATTGCCGTCTATTTGTGCTTGTTGCGCTTGTGCCTGCGGGGTTTCGGTTTTTTTGGAGCAAGCTAGCACTATAAAAGGGGCAAGGGCGAGAAAAAGGAGGAATTTGCGCATAAAGATAAGATAGAAAACGCTGGCGTTATTTTTCTATATTTATTAAGTGCGATATTATCCGCATAGGAGTAGTTATGAAAGTAAAAGTCTGCCGGAAGGCTTTGTTAACTGTTGCAGCATTGGTTTTGCTTGCGGCAAGCGCTACGGCGCAACAGTCCTATAACTTCTATTTTTTGCCCCCCAATGACCCCGAATGGACCTTGGGCGTGCCTTACATAGTCTGGATAGACGAAGAAGACGGCACAATCAAAAAAGACAAATTCGTTCACGACACCCTCTGTGGCTGGTACAGGAAAACCTA
>WQTK01000139.1 GCA_009786285.1 Candidatus Fibrimonadales bacterium
AGGCACAAGCCAAGTTGCCAAGGCCATGAAAACCGCAGGCGAGGCGGTGAGCAAAATCATGAATTATACCGGTCTTTCACGGCGGGAGATTGCAGCGTTGTAATTTCAAAAGAATATAGTAATTTTGAAAGGAAAGTGGTTTTCTTTCAAATTCACTAACTCAAAACAATAGAATTCTTATAGGCCAAGTTCAGGCAATCGGTTACGTCTTTCGATGAAAGCTTCAAACCAATTAAAATCCCTTCCATAGCCTGAAAATCGTCATGCTCAATTAAATTAATCAAATTTATAAACGCTCCCATTGGGCCTTTCCTTTCAAGCAAAGCAGAAGTTATTTCCTTGTCCAAAGAAATCTGTTGCAACACCGCTTCCAGCGAGGTCTTGTAAATTACATCCAAATGGCTTATCAAACCCATCAAATATGCTTTGTCCATCATCTCCGGCGACCAATTCAATTTTTTCGCCAACTCCATAAAAAAATTCGCGCGCATTGTAGCATTCATCAAAAGAGGAGATTTATCCGCCTGGGAACTGGAACCGGCATACGATAAAATCAATAGCCACCGCTTTAAATTGGAATTGCCCAGCAAACTCAAAGCGTGCCGAATGCTCGTTATCCGGGAACGCAAGGCAAAAGACGCTGAATTCAAATATTTCAGCAGGTTTATTGTTAAATCCGGCAAGTTCTTGAATTCCTGTTCCAAATCCCCTATGTTCAATTCCTGTTTGCCTATTAAACCCAAAATATGCAAAATTCCAACAGCATCATGGCTTATTTTTACAGATTTTATATTTTCCGGTTTTGTAAAAAAGTATCCCTGAAACAAATCCGAGCCGGCCTCATAGCTAATTTTAAAATCCTCTTCCGTTTCTATTTTCTCAGCCAGGCTCAATATGTTTTTTTGCTTAAAAAACTTTATAACATTGCGTAAAATATTGACATCCTTTATTTGCGGATATTCAAGTTTGCAAATGCTCAAATAAGGAACTAGCGGCGCAATTTCCAAAATTTTCTCTCTGGTAGGCACAAAATCGTCTAATGCCATTCTAAAGCCATATTCTTTCAATTTTTTAACAGCTTCAACTATTTTATCGTCAATTTTCACGCTCTCCAATATCTCCAGCACAAAAACATCCTTATTCAAGCTATAAGGAAGCTCGCTCAGCAAAAAATCATAGCTGCAGTTCAAAAAAGCCAAAGAATTATTGGCTATTTTTTCTATTCCTATATTATTCAATACATTGTCTAAAACAACGGCGGTAGCATTCATATCATTTAAAATTGAGCCAGCGCTATTTGCCACTGCTCTAACGCTTCCCCTGAAAAGAAGCTCGTAGCCGTACAGTTCTTTGTTCCTATCTAATATAGGCTGCCTAGCTACGCATATTTCCTCGTTCATATAACTCCATTCTTAACTCCATCTTCTATATCAATCAATTTAAATATAGTAAAAAATATTCTATTTTTCAGTTATGCAAAAAAATTCCATGAACGAGCTGCTTGCCCTTGCCAAAGAACGCATTCTGATATTAGACGGCGGAATGGGAACCATGATTCAAAAACACAACCTGGCCGCAAGCGACTCTCTGGTACTCACCCACCCAAGCGTAATAGAAAGCATTCACGCCGAGTATCTTAGCGCCGGCGCAGACATAATAGAAACCTGCTCATTCAACTCAAACGCTATTAGCCAAGCAGACTATGGAATGGAAAACGAGTGCTACAAACTGAACAAAACCGCTGCGGAAATAGCGAGAAAAGCTGCTGAAAAATTCAGCGGCAAACGCTTCGTAGCCGGCTCCATAGGGCCAACCTCCAAAGCAGCCGGCATGGCAAGCAAAGTGGAAGACCCGGCAAGCAGAGCCGTAACCTTCCGTGAACTCTCAAATGCATACCAAACGCAAATCAAAGGACTTTTAGACGGCGGCGCAGACATTCTCCTTATAGAAACGGTATTTGACACTCTCAACTGCAAGGCCGCTCTTTACGCAGCCGAGCTTGAGCAGGAGGCTCGCAAAATAAAATTTCCGGTCATGGTTTCCGGAACCATCAGCGACGCATCCGGAAGGCTTTTGGCCGGGCAAACATTGGAAGCATTCTGGAACTCCGTTTCTGGCTACGGCTTGTTCAGCATAGGGCTCAACTGCGCGCTTGGCGCAGAAGAAATGGGAACGCATATCGCAGAGCTCTCAAGAATTGCGAACGTTTTCATAAGCGCATACCCAAACGCCGGGCTTCCAAACCCGCTCGGCGGCTATGACGAAACGCCGGAGGGCATGGCAAGGCACATTGAAAAATTCGCAAACAACGGCTGGGTGAACATAGTAGGCGGCTGTTGCGGAACAACGCCGGAAACAATCGCTGCCATGAAAAAGGCCGTGCAAAACAAAGCCCCCAGAAAAATCCCTGAGATAAAAAAGAACACAAGGCTCTCCGGCTTGGAACCTGTTGAAATCACGGAGAACAGCAATTTTATAAACATCGGCGAGCGAAACAACATGGCAGGCAGCCTTAAATTTGCCAAGATGATCAGGGAAAACAACTGGAGCGAAGCGATAGGCTTATCCGTTGCCCAAATTGAAAACGGTGCGCAGATTATAGACATAAATGTTGACGACGGCTTGCTTGATTCAAAAGAAAAAATGAGGCACTTTGTAAATCTCTATGTTTCCGAGCCTGCTGCGGCAAAATGCCCTATTATGCTAGACAGCTCGGATTTTGAGGTGTTGCTTGCGGGCATGGAATGTTTTCCCGGAAAAGGCATTGTTAACTCTTTGAGCTTAAAGGAAGGCGAAGAGGCGTTTTTAAAGAAAGCCGGGGAAGTGAAGCGAATGGGTTTTGCCCTTGTTTGCATGGCGTTTGACGAGCAGGGGCAAGCGAACAGCTATGAAAAAAGGACTCTGGTGTGCAAAAGACAATACGATTTGCTCACGCAAAAACTGAATTTCAATCCTTGCGACATATTCTTTGACCCGAATGTTCTTTCCATAGGCACAGGCATTGCGGAACACGCTAATTACGCAAAGGATTTTATTGAAACGTGTAAATACATAAAAGCAAACTTGCCAAATGCACACATTGTGGGAGGAATCTCAAATTTGAGCTTCGCCTTCAAGGGCAACAACAGAATCCGTGAAAGCATGCATTCCTGCTTTTTATACCACGCCTCAAAGGCCGGCATGGATTTTGGCATAGTGAATGCCGGCGCCCTGCCCATTTACGACGATATCCCTGTTATAGAGAGGGATTTGATAGAAGATTTGATTTTCAACCGCCGTGACGACGCAACAGACCGGTTGCTGCAATATGCAGAAACCGTCGTAGGGGCACAAAATTTTGTGCCCTTACAATCATCCCTACAACCCAATCAACCAACCCAACAATGGCGTTCATTACCCGTAAACGAACGCATTTCCCACGCCTTGATAAAAGGCATAGACACGTTCATAGAATCGGATGCGGAAGAAGCGCGCGTTGCATGCGGCAGCCCGCTGAAGGTTATTGAAGAACCCTTGATGGACGGCATGAACAAGGTGGGAGAATTGTTTGGCGAAGGTAAGATGTTTTTGCCGCAAGTTGTTAAAAGCGCAAGGGTTATGAAAAAGGCCGTTGCCGTTTTGCAGCCTTATATTGAAGCTGAGCGCAAGAGCCTGGGGGCAAAGGCCGGGAAAGTGTTGATGGCAACTGTGAAAGGCGACGTGCACGACATTGGAAAGAACATAGTTTCGGTTGTGCTTGCCTGCAACAACTACGAAATAATAGACCTTGGCGTGATGTGCCCTGCGGAAAAAATTTTGGAAGCGGTCAAAGAGCAAGCTCCTGATTTAGTGGGGCTTTCCGGGCTTATAACTCCGAGTCTTGCGGAAATGAGCTTTGTTGTGGAAACTCTTTCAAAAGAGAGCATTGATGTTCCGGTTATGATAGGCGGCGCAACAACCTCTGCCCTCCACACCGCCGCTAAAATAGCTCCGGCCGGCAAGCAGCCTGTGGTTTACGTGCCAAATGCCGGCAGAGCGGTTTTTGTGGCGCAGTCCATAATGCAAAAATCCAAGCAAAACGCCTTTTTGCAAGAAAACCTGGAAAAGCAGGAAAAACTAAGAGCCTCCTTAAGCCGCAAAGAAGAAAAAACCCTAACCCCAATAGAAGAAGCCAGAAAAAAAAGCTTAAACTTTTTTTCCTAGTTCAACTCTCCACTCTCAACTCTCAATTCTCAACTAGCATTTAAGTTTGCAACGTTGAAAATTACTTCTTCTTCCTGCTGGCGCTTTGGCTTTCCATGCCTTCTAGCATCCAGCCTTTTATGGTGTTAGCCGTAGGCTCAGGGTTGGCTATTACCCAATCGCTAATTTTCCCTATAAGCTCATTTTGCTTGCGAACCGGCTCCGGAACTTCTTCCGTTTCCGCTTCAATGGAAATTTCCTTATGCCTTGGCACCGGAGGATTCATTGCCTCTATAAGGCTAATCGCAACCTTTCTGAGGAATATGAAGGCCAAAATGACAATCAAAACTATCGTTGCGTATAAAGCCCATTTTTCCCACTGGCTCTGATTTTTTTCTTGGGTCATTGCCCTATGCTCTTCCTTCAATTGGCTGCGGTCAAACGGCCAAGAAGCCACGTAAACGCTGTCATTTCTTCCCGGCGAGTAGCCAACAGCGTTTTTTATCATCCCGTTAAGTATGGCTATTTCCTCTTCGCTGCGAGGGCGATAAATGGTATCCTGCTCATATGTGCCGTCAACCAAAGCAGAAACAGTAAGTCTTTTAGTCGCGCCGGGGCTGCTTATTATTCGCGCAAACACCCTGTTCACCTCGTAATTGGTAATAGAGCCTTCCCTAGTTTCGCTGCCGGCTTCCGGAGGAACGTTTGAGCGGGTGCCATCGTCTCTCTGTTCAGAACGCACCGCACGTATTTTTGGGTCGTACAACTCCTCCGTTCTGCTGATTTGGTCAAAATCCAAGTCTGCGAAAACAGCTACCCTGGATTTATTTGGCCCCAAAACCCCGTCTAAAATTGAAAGAACCTGCCTTTTAAGATAAGCCTCCACAGAGCGGCGAAGTTCCATATTGTGGTTTGTGTTTTCGGTGCCCTGGTCGTTGTAGCCTTCCGTGAGCATATTTCCCTCGGCATCCAAAACAGTCACCTGCCAGTTCTTCAAGCTCTCTATTGCGCTTGCTACCAAATGCTGAATGCCTTTGACCTGGCTCTTCTGCAAATCTCCGCCGGGGCGCAGCATAATTATAACGCTTGCGCTGGGATCTTCCTTTTTTTCCATGAAAAGAGTTTGCTTTGGAATGTTCACGTGAACCCTTGCCCGTTCAACCTCATTGAAAGTTTCAATAGAACGGGCGAGCTCTGCCTCCACTGCACGGCGATAGTTCAAATTTTGGGCAAAATCAGTCATGCCAAGCTGGTTTGCGTCAAAAAGCTCATAACCCTTATTCTGCGCTCTGGGGAGTCCGTTCCTGGCTAGAGCCATGCGAGCTTCGTGAATGTTGTTTTTTGGAATCAAAATTGTACGGCCATTATTGT
>WQTK01000140.1 GCA_009786285.1 Candidatus Fibrimonadales bacterium
AACCTATAGCCACGCCATCGCATGTTATTTTATATTCGCCACTTGCAATCTCTTCGCCTGAAGTTGCCTCAATCGCACAATCCGTGCCGTCTATGCCGTTTGCACCATTAATGCCATCTGCACCAGAAGCCCCATTGGAACCCTCAGAACAGGAAAAAATAAAAGCCACAGCTATAGAAATAGCCACCACAATAATGTATTTTGCTATGTTCATGACTATTCTCCGTGAAATCTATATGAAATAAATATAGAAAACTTTGAGGAACTCTCAACTAAGCCATGAAATCCGAATTAATCAGAAATTACTACTTTTTGCCAATGAATTCTTTTTTTCCTTCGCTTATAGGCATTTCACTTGCCCTTGCGTTAATTTCTTCTTGCTCCGGCAAAGGCGAAGATGAAAATTCAAATCCCATGCTATCAAGCTCAGCAGATGAAACACCGCTATCAAGCTCTGCAGAGGAAATTCCGCTATCTAGCAGCAGTTCAATGGAAGAAGAATCTCAAACATATAAAACTGTGTTAATAGGCTCGCAAACGTGGATGGCAGAGAATTTGAATTACGATGTGCCGGGAGATACGACTGATGTATGCTATGATAATAAAGAAAACAACTGTGCTGCCTATGGCCGTTTGTACAGTTGGGCTACGGCAATGAACCTTGACCCAAGTTGCAATTCCAGCACTTGCGCAAACCAAATACAATCTCCGCACCGTGGCATTTGCCCGGCAGGTTGGCATGTTCCCAGCGATGCGGAATGGGCCACTTTGATAAATTTTGCAGGCGGAGCCTCAACAGCAGGAACAAAGCTGAAAACAACAAGCGGGTGGAATGCTCATGAAACTTACGGCAATGGCACTGATAACTATGATTTTTCAGCCTTGCCGGGCGGCCTCGGATATTCGGGTGGCAGCTTCAGCAATGTAAGCAACTTCGGCTTCTGGTGGAGCGCAGGCGAAGACACTAACAGCCTCGCATACATCCGAGGCATGTATTACAGCAGCGAGATCGTTCTCTGGGACTACTACGATAAGTCCTTCTTGCTTTCTGTCCGCTGCTTGCTGGATTAGGGTGCGCAGGCAGAGGGTTTAGCTACCCTTGCGCCGCTTGTCGCTATTATGCGGTACTCGCAGCCGGGTTTGCCGGTTCCGTCCACAAATTCCTTGTCTTTAACGCCGGGGTTTCCGATTAATTCCCAGTTTTTGCCGTTTTTGCGCTCCACTGCTAGGGCAGTGACTTCCGGTGCTATTTTCCAAACAATGCTAACTCCGTTTTCGCCGGCAACAGCCTTGACTCCAAGCGCTGGAGGCGCAGGCGCAAAGTCCGCAGATTGAGGTTCGCCGTGAACGGCACCGGTGATGCCGCCAAGCGGGTCTCTTTTGGGTTCTTGCGGCATTTTCTCCGCTCTTTTTTTGCACCAGTCTATAATTTTAGAAAGCCTTTCTTCGTTTAATCCAACATTCAGAGGCATTGCGAGTTCGCCGTTAACTATGTCTGTGGCAAAATCGTCATTAACGAGCATCACGGGGCCATTGCCGCAAGCGCCAAGGCATTCAACCCTGACTATTGTGAACAAATTGTCTTTGGTGGTTTCGCCTGTTTTTATTCCGAGTTTCTTTTCCGCCACGGATATTATGTTTTCTGCCCCTGCGGTATGGCAGCATATATTTTGGCAGAACTGCAAAAGGAAGCGGCCTGTTGG
This sequence comes from Candidatus Fibrimonadales bacterium, assembly GCA_009786285.1. GTDB lineage: Bacteria > Fibrobacterota > Fibrobacteria > Fibrobacterales > Fibrobacteraceae > Fibrimonas. The sequence goes on from WQTK01000140.1 coordinate 1,704, forward strand.
GGCATGTTTATACATTGTGTAAAAAGTCGCTACACCCCATGCGTGCGCCGGAGAGCAATCGCAAATTTTCGCAGCCCATTTAATCGCTGCATGCGGAACCCATCCTAGCTCGCTCTGGGCAATCCACAGAACTTCCAAGAGAGCGCCTTGCTTAACAGGGTATTGCTTTAGCAAATGCTCTATTCTGGTTGCGATTTCCGCTTTGCCAAGCTTTGCGGAAATTTCTTCAAATGCGGGTTGTTCCACTCCGCTTTTATGCCCAAGCTGCAAGTGCAAGGCCAAGCCAACGTCCTGTGCCTTTGGGCTAGACGGCGCAAAATTTGTGTTAGAAGCGAATTCTATCATGCAGGTAATGTAGAAAATATGGCTGGCGTTTTCTATATTAAAGCATGCGTTTTTTGCTAATATTGTTGCTCACAACCCTTGCCTTTTCACAAGACATAAAGGTTCGCAAAGAGGTTTTGCCAAACGGCTTGACCATATTGCTATACGAAAACAAGCAGGCTCCCACCGTTGCTTGCAGGCTCTTCTATTTAACTGGCTCGGTACACGAAAACCCGGGAAATTCAGGACTTGCCCACATGCTGGAGCATATGCTCTTCAAAGGCACGGAAAAACTAAAACCAGATGAACTGTGGAGCGCATACCAAGAAGCCGGAGGCACAGACTTAAACGCTTCCACATCTGATTTAATGACTGCGTACTTTGTGAATTTGCCTCGCAACAAAGTTGAGCTGTTCCTGTGGCTAGAAGCAGACAGAATGCAAAATTCAATTCTCAGAGACTTTAAATCCGAGCGCGACGTTGTTAGGGAAGAGCGGAGAATGCGCTATGACGACCCTCCCAGAGGACGCTACAGAGAAACCTTGCGAACCATGATTTACGAGGCTTACCCATACCGCATCCCAACCATAGGATGGCCCTCTTCCATTGAAAATTTGACCCAGGAAAGCGCAGAAGAACATTACAAAAAATATTACAAGCCTCGCAACGCAATTCTGGTATTTGCCGGCGATTTTTCCGCAGATTCCCTGCTGCCAAAAATCCAAGATTACTTTGGCAACATTCCGGCAGGCGAGCCTTTCCCGGAAATTCATTTAAAAGAACCTGCACAGGCAGGCGAAAAACGGCTTATAGTCCGCCGTAACGACGCTACTCCAAGCGTTGACATAATTTTCAAAACCCCATCGGTCACAGATTCCGCTATTTACGCTTTGGACATAGCAGAGGGCGTTCTCAATGGCCGCAGCGGCAGGCTTTACAAAAGACTTGTTGAAGAAGAAAAGCTAGCCACAAGCGTAAGCGCAAGCAACAGTCCAAACAAAGCCATCTCAACATTTGGCATTTCAGTTGCCTTAAGGCCCGGAGCCAGCCACGCAAAAGCGGAGGCCATTGTTTGGGAAGAACTGGAAAAACTGAAAAAAGAACTGGTGAACAAAAGGGAATTCCAAAAGGTTATCAACAACGCTTACGCAGCCCAAGTACGCAGTTTAACGGACTTGTCCGAAGTAGCCACGTATCTCGCCTGGTATGAGATGTACGGCTCTTATAACATATATTTGAACTGGGCAAAATCTTTGGAGAGCGTTAACCGTGAAGCGGTGCAAAGCGCGGCGGGGAATTATTTCACAAGGAGCAACGCCGTTATAGGATGGATGGAAAATTTATGAACATTATGGTTTGCGGAATGCCGGGCAAAATGGCCCAGATAGTAGCGAAAGCTTGCGCTAAAAGAAAGTTTAATGTAATTCCTTTTTCGTTAACAGGAGAGGACATGGCACAGTTCAATGGCTTCACATTGCTCAAAGTCCATGAAAGAGATGAAAAAATCAAAGATATTTTAAAAGAATATCCCGATTTAATAGCCATTGATTACACTCACCCGAGCGCAGTGAACAGCAACGCAGAGTTCTATGTTAGGCACAAAATTCCTTTTGTTATGGGAACAACCGGTGGAGACAGAGAGGCTTTAATGGCGCTCGTGAAAAGCGCGAATCACCCTTGCGTAATAGCGCCGAACATGGCAAAGCAAATAGTGGCGCTCCAAGCCATGCTTGAATGGACGGCAAAAAATTTCCCCGATGTATTCAGCGGCTATAATTTGCACGTAGTGGAAAGCCATCAAAAAACCAAAGCCGACACCAGCGGCACAGCAAAAGCATTAGTCCAAATTTTCCAGAATATAGGTGCCCACCACTCTGCAATCGAAATGATTCGTGACGAAGAATCGCAAATCAGCAAAATGGCTGTGCCAAAAGAGCATTTGGATGGTCACGCCTTTCACACGTATTCCCTTGACAGCGCAGACAATTCCGTGCATTTTGAATTTCGCCACAATGTGTGCGGCAGAGAAATTTACGGAGAAGGCACCGCAGACGCCGCTCAGTTTTTGGCGCAAAAAATCAAAGCCGGCCAAGCCGGCGTTTTTGACATGATAGCCGTTTTAAAAGGCTAACACATTTGGTTCTAGCCTTTTCTGTTTACTATGTGGACTGGTTCTCTGCGCACTGTGCGGGAATATGCGCCGCTATTGCCGTAAGTTCTCCAAGCACGGTCGCGAGGATCTGTGTTCTGAGTCATGATGGTTTTCATCGTTTCTCGGATTATGCTGCGAGAAATTTCCAAAAGTTCTGAGTTGGATGCTGAAATAGTTTTCACTTCCATCGCTATTTTTTTTAGCTCCAAAGCTACGGTTTCAAGTTTTGAGCCATCGAATTCAGGATAGGCTTTGACTATATCTCTAATTGTTTTTGTTTCCAAGCAGGCGTTGTGAGTCAATATGTCTGCATTGTATGCACGGCGGCTTTCAAGCCGGTTTATGTTTTCCGTTATGACTTCTATTTGAGTTAGAACTTCGGTTAACTCGGTGGTATTGTTGGTTATTATGGCTGCTCGCTGCTTTACAAGCGCTTCTTTGAATTTAGAGTATTGTTCTTTCATTTTGTCAAGCACAAGCACCAAGGTTTCAAATTCCTTTTCGAAGTTCATAAGGCAGTCTCCTGTGAAAGCTGTTCTCTGTATTGCAGAACATTTTTAACATAGTTTTGGGTTTCTTGAAATGGCGGAACGGTACCGTAGTTTTCAACTGCGGTTGGGCCTGCGTTGTATGCCGCAAGTGCTTTGCTTTCGTCTCCGTTAAAGCGTTCCAGCAGCAGTTTAAGGTATTTTGTGCCGCCCATAATGTTTTCCCGCCCGTTGTATGAATTTATAACGCCCATTTCCTTGGCAGTTGGATCCATAAGTTGCATCAGTCCTTTTGCGCCTTTGTCCGAGCGAGCCAGCGAATTTCCGCCGCTTTCTTGGTGAATTACGGCTTTTATCAAATTTTTGTCCATATTCGTACTTGCGGAAGCTTCGTTTACCCAGGTTTCCACTTGCTTTTCAGAGGCTTTTGGCGGCGTATTCATAGGCATTTCATCTTTGCCGGTGAGTTCTTTGTAAATTATTTGGGCAAGGCCAAAGCTTCCGGTGCGGCTAGCGGTGTTTGCTATTTGCTCATCCATCATTTCCGTGAAAATTCGCCTTCCGGTGCTCGTATTTTCATCTTTTGGAACGGTATTTCGCATGGATTTGAGCATTTGATGTATAAACATCGCTTCAAATTCCTGAGCGACTTGCAATTTTTTAGCGTCGGCAGTGGAGGCGTTAACGCCAGGCAAGCGCATTCCAAGGCCATCTGTTCCCGAAATAGACATATCAACAGGGTAGAATGCAAAAATCGTGCCATTTAGTATAGCAAACGCTGATTTACTTCCATTTTTGAAGGTTAAAGCCACCGCCTTTCAGGCGGTGAACTTTTAGTTGCTATATTTGTAATATGACGGTTGAATACAGAC
>WQTK01000141.1 GCA_009786285.1 Candidatus Fibrimonadales bacterium
GGCGGGGTGGATAGACATAATTGACATTACCGATATGAACGCTAATCTTTCGCACGTAGCCAACAGCCATACGGCTTACAAATACAAAAGAAATGACAAAGAAAGCTACTACATTGAAGCCCGCAGAAAAACTGGCCGCAGCTCGCCAATACCTGGGGAAGGCCTTGTGGTATGGCAAGTCCACACAGGCGGCAAAAATACGGAGGTGGATAGCAAAAATCCATTCCCTCTTGTTAAGGTTATTCAGGCAAACAATGTTAATAGCACTGCGCAGGCTTTTGTATCCGGCGTTGGAGCAAATGCCCCGTTCCGTTCCGGCGGCGGCAGCCGCAACACAAGTTTCAGCAACATCACTCAACCTGCGGCTCTTTATTATGACGGAACTCCTTCGGATATAAATATTTCCGAAGTGAGCGCTGCTGGCGATACAATGACATTTAAAATAGGAACCTTCATAGATTTGCCAAGCAGCAGCTCGGTTGTTCCTAGTTCCAGCAGCTCTGATGCCCCAAGCTCCAGCAGCTCTGATGCCCCAAGCTCCAGCAGCTCTGATGTTCCAAGCTCCAGCAGTTCTGATGCCCCAAGCCCCAGCAGTAGTTCTTCCGAAGAAGCAACTCTTATACACGCCTCTGCGCTCAAAAACTTGCCGCAGGGAGCCAATGCAGAAATTTATAATTTGCAAGGCAAGCGGGTAACAGTTTTGAAAAAGGGAGTATATATCATTAAAGTGTCAGGCAAAATTTTACGTGTGGCTGTATGGTAATTTCTATATTCCATTACAATGTACTTTAAAGACATAAAATCCCTTTCAAGAGACGAGCTTCGCCAATTTCTTTCCGATAACGGGCAAAAACCCTATCGGGCAGACCAGCTTCGCATATGGCTTTTCAAGCTTATGGCGCAAACTTACGAGGGATTGAATGTGCCGGCAGAGATTTGCAAGCTGCTTGAAGACAATTTTAGAATAAAATCGCTTAAAGAAGAATTGAAAATGGAATCCGCAGACGGCACTGTAAAATGGCTTTACAAAACAACCGATGGTTTTCCTGTTGAAACAGTTATGATTCCAACCGAGACAAGGGCTTCCGTTTGCGTGTCAACGCAGTCCGGCTGCGCTATGGGTTGCGCGTTTTGCCGCACCGGGCGCATGGGGCTTAACCGCTCGCTTGAAGCCGGTGAAATTCTTGAGCAGATAATAAATGTTTGGCGGGATTATAAAGTTACAAATGTGATTTTTATGGGAATGGGCGAACCTTTGGTGAATTTGGAGGCTGTTCACAGGGCTTGTGTTTGCTTGCACGACCAAAAAGCTTTTGCTATGGGAAAGGGACGCTTGACCGTTAGCACTTGCGGAGTTGCGCCGGGAATTGCGGAGCTTTTGGAAAGAGGCACTCCTTGCCATTTGGCTGTTAGCCTTGTTGCGGCAGACGATGAAACAAGGGATGGTCTTATGCCTGTGAATAAAAGATGGAATTTAGCTAAACTTTTAAAGGCCATAGACAATTATATGGAACTTAGCGGAGAATGGGTTACGCTTGAATATATTTTGATTAAGGATAAAACCTGCACAAGAGCTGCGGCAGAAAATTTAATACGAATTGTAAAACCCAGGCGGTGCAAGGTTAACGCCATTGTTTTGAACAGCAATGAAAACCCTCAGTTGCAAGCTCCATCTGAGCAAGAGGTGAATGAGTTTTTGGAAATAGTTAGAGCAAAAGCAGTGCAAATAAACATCAGAAATCCGAGAGGGCGCGATATTTTTGCGGCCTGCGGACAATTAGCAAGCAATCCTTGCAAGGTAGCGATATGATAAAAATGCCATTAACACCAAATGTGCCACAATACTGGGAATTTTTATACGAAAAAGGAAGAGATGACTGGGATTTGGGAGAAGCCACCCCTGCTCTGCTTGATTTTTTCGAGCATCCGGCTTGCCCTAAAGCCGGAAAGGTTCTTGTTCCTGCCGCAGGCAAGGGGTGGGATGCAGAGGCTTGGGCAAAACGAGGACATGATGTTGTTGCCGTTGATTTTTGTTCGTCTGCATTTGACGCTTTGGAAAAATTGTCTGAGGTAAACAATAATTTAACTGTGCTGAATACTGATGTTTTTTTGCTTAATCCGCGCAAGGCAAAACAATTTGAAATAATTTACGATTATTTTGGTTTTAATTCCGTTCACCCGGGCCGGCGCGATGAGTATGTGGATATGTGGAGGAGAATGTTGAAAGACGATGGTTTTTTAATAGGATTTTTCTGCCCGCTGTGTAGCGAGAAATACGGTGAAATTCCGCCTTACAGCATATCTGGCAAAGAGCTTGAAGCCCGGTTTAAGGGAATATTTGAAATTATGGAGAAAATAGCGCCGGAAAACAGCGCTATGGACAGAGCCGGTACAAACAGAGCCGGCAGGGAAGAAATTTGGCTTTTGAGGAAAATAGTATGAGTGAAATTTGTCCGTGCAATTCAGGGAAAACTTACAGCGAGTGCTGTGAACCCATAATCAAAAAAACAGGCCAGGCAGAGAGTCCTGAGGCTCTTATGCGCTCGCGCTACACAGCGTACGCAAAGAGAGAAGTGTTTTGGCTAAGAGACAGCCTTGAGGTTGCTCACCGAAAGAACTTTGACGAAAAAGGCGCGCGCCAATGGAGCAGTGCCGAGTGGCTTGGCTTAACCATTGTGGAGTCTAAGATTGACGAAGAAAAAAGTACCGGCGAGGTTGAGTTTATAGCAAAATACAAACAGGACGGTGTTGCAAGAGAGCATCACGAGATTGCGGAGTTTGTGCGAAAAGGCGAGGCGTGGTATTTAACCGAGGGCCGCATGGTGAAACCGGAAACCGTTCGCAAAGAGCACGTTGCAGGCCGCAATGATCCTTGCCCTTGCGGCAGCGGAAAGAAGTTTAAGAAGTGTTGCGGGTGATGCTTTAAAAATACCCTTGTTTTGCCAATTCAGCCATAATGTCTGCGGCAAGCTTTTTGCCCCATTGCTCGCCCACAACATATGAGTCTTGGGTTATTTGGGGCGTAACTTGCACTATTTTCTTTCCAATCGGGCTTTCGTAGAATTGGATCAATTTTTTCACATCGTCATGCGAAAGATGTTTATCGTATATGGGAATGAGCAAATCTATAAAGCTATCGGATTTTAGCCCGGTTTTGAACTTTGTCCAAAACTCTTGCGGTACCGTTGGAACGGAAGCCTGCATATTAGCTATCATCATGTCTGCCATTTGCGCCATTTGCGCTTTTGCGCCGGTCACATCGAGCAATTTTATGATGTCTTGCTTTTTGGTTTGCCCGTAAGCGGAAAAAACAGCGCATAATGTAACCAAAAGCGCAAGGGATAGCTTTTTCATGAGATCGTCTCCTAAGGTTTGTTATAATGGAAAGATAGAAAAATGTAGCGTAAAAAAATATTTTCTATATTGCCAACGTATGCCCATTTATCTGGACCCAAAAAATGATTTGACTTTCAAAAAAGTGTTTGGTGAGCACAAGCACTTGTGCATTAGCATGGTAAACAGCTTGTTGAAGTTCAGCGAAGGTAATGAAATAGTTGAGATAGAATACGACACCGGCGAGCTTATACCGGAAATTCCCGCCCTCAAGGATTCCATAGTTGACATTCGCTGCAAAGCCAAAGACGGAAGGCAGTTTATTGTTGAGATGCAACTTTTGTGGAGCAATTCTTTCCGTACAAGAGTTCTGTTAAATGCCAGCAAAGCGTTTGTGAAGCAGCTTGACGCAGGAATGGACTACAAGCTTGCCCAGCCGGTTTATTCTTTGAACTTGGTAAATGAGATATTTGAGACTGGCGAGGACATGAAGGACAAGTTCTATCATTATTACAAGATAGTGAACATAGAGAACACGAACAAGCAGATAAAGGGTTTGGAATTTGTTTTCATAGAATTGCCCAAGTACAAGCCTTCAAATAAAGAAGCTCAGGATTATTTTGATTCGTGGCTTCGTTTTATGACGGAGATAAATGAAGATACCAAGGAAGTTTGCGAGGATTTGGTGAAGAAGAAAGAGGTAAGGGAAGCGGTTCAATACCTGAGAGAGAGTGCTTACACCAAGGCGCAGTTGCTTACGTATGACAGGTTTAGGGATTCTATAAAGACACAGCGCACATATTTGGTGGATGCTTTTGATGATGGCAAGGCCGAGGGTAAAGCCGAAGGAATTGCCGAGGGAGAACTTATAGGCGAGGCTCGTGGCATTGAGAGGGGCAAAGCTGAGGGAGAGGCGATAGGCATTGAGAAGGGCAAGGCTGAAGGCGAATTTATAGGTGTAGCTATTGGCATTTGGCAGACTGTGTTGCTGATGAAAGCGCAAGGCATGAGCATTGATGTTATATCAAAGGTAACAGGTTGGTGTAAGGAAGAGTTGGCTGGGTTATATTAAATTATAATGGTCAGCCAGTGGCAGATCTTGGCGAACTAACAAGAAATTCTTGTGAGTTGCCTCTTTAGTTAATTCTCTATCTTCTACGATTCCGTTTATATAATAGCGAAAAATTATCGGAACTATCTATTTTCAGCAACTGTAGAAAAAAACGAGGCTAACTCCCCCAGCGCCCTCTCAATTTCCCACTTGCTCTTGTCGTAAAAACCAGCAAAGTTGCTAATCGCTCGTACTTGAATGGCTTGAACGCCGTATTCTTTGCAAACTGCAAAAAACGCCGCGCCTTCCATTGTCTCTATTTGAAAATCTTTTCCTCTCTCGCTTCCGATTTCTTCTGTTTTTGTGCAGCTTAAAACCGTTGCGCCTTTTACTCGCTTCAGTCCCAAGCTATCTGTAGCAAAAAATGTATGCGGCTCCCAAGGCAAAAATTCCGGCATGCAGTCGCTTTCCACCTCTACAACGTCGCCTATGTTAAGCCCGCTGGAACGGTATGCTCCGGCAATGCCTATTTGAATGGCACGTTTGCAAGTTTTTTTTTGAAATATTTTTGACAAGTTAATCGCAGTTGCCAAAATGCCAACGCCAGTTACTATGCCTTCGGGAAAAACAGCGTCTCTTTCCATCTCTGTGGCGAAAACGAGAAGGTCTTTACTTGATTGCATTAACTTTCACTCCAACGATCGCCGATAGCTCTTCGGATGTAATATGCGGATTTTCAAGAATACTATTCAAAATGATTCGTTGATTATTTGTTATTTTTTCTGTGCCTTTTTCTGTGCTTCCTACAATGCTAGATGGTTCTACATGGAATCCAATCATCACTTCATTTGGACATATCTCATAAAATGGACTCGGCTTGTTCCACGCTTTGTACGCTTCGGCTATTTTTTGGACTCTACGTCCAACCTCCAATATTCCGCCGGAAGTATTGGCAAATGCGCAGAGTGTTCGCATATATTCATCTTTCCACGATTCTTTCCACTCAAAAGTTTTATTTTCACAATTCAGCATCAATCGTAATATATAAACTTACGCTAAAATGAATTTCGCTTTACGTGTAGCGAAAACCAACAGATCAGAATTGCTCTAAAAAACGTTGGTCATTTGAGGTTAAGAGTGAGATTTCCGGTATGTGGTGACGGAGCATGGCTATGCGGTCAAGGCCAAAGCCAAAGGCAAAGCCCGTGTATTTTTCCGAGTCTATTCCAACATTGTTAAATACGGCAGGGTCAA
>WQTK01000142.1 GCA_009786285.1 Candidatus Fibrimonadales bacterium
GCGGTGCAAGCATAAGAACCACCGCCAAAAGCGCAACCGAAAGCGAAGTCACAGATGAAGACCGAGCCTCACCCCCAAGCTCCCCGCCGCCGCCACTGCGCCGCCCGAAAAAGCCAAAAAAGCCAAAACCGCCCGCGAAAACGCGAGAAAAAAGCGAAGAAACTTGTTTTGCAGCCACACTAACCTCTTTTTAAGAGCAAACCGCAACCTACACCATGTGGCAAATAACGGAATGTCGGTTGGTTACGAGGAAAAATACTCATAGCCGTTACCAGCATTCCCCTCGCACACACAGGTAAATTACAATTTACCATATGTTATGGGACATAAAATAGAAATTTTTATGGCGCTTGTCAAGGGTTAAAGGAAGATTTTTTTTAGGGAAAGACGCTTTTAGGCTAGTGGTCAGTGGCTAGTGGCTAGTGGTTAGCAACACAAAAACGGCGAATTTAAGCAAATTTTAATGCTTTCCACACTGGCTACTAAAAATATCACAACGCAGCAATCTCGCGCCGGGAAAGACCAGTATAACCCATGATTTTGCTCACAGTTTCGCCAGCAGCCTTCATAGCCTTGGCAACTTTGTTTGTGCCTTCAGCCATACCTTGAGATAAACCTTGACCCATGCCCTCAGCCTTGGCATCGTCGAGTTTCTTGAGCACGCTCCTGTTGTACATCTGCTTCAACGTCATTTTGGACTCCCAGAATTCCTTGTACCTGCCGTAAAGCCTCGAATGCATATTGGACATACGCTCCTGAAGCATAACAGCATCTTTGTCCGTAATATAGTTATTTTCGCTGCTCTTCTGCAAAACTTCGCAGATATCCGATACATAGCCTTTCAGCCTCCCGGACAACTCCTTGCGCTTAACGAGGTCTTTTTCGTTCTTTTTCAATTCTTCCCGAATTTTCAACAGGTGGAATGGAAGTAAAAGAGCCATGTCCTCAAGCTCGGAAGCCTTGTGCTCCAATACCTTGAACGCAGGAACCTTGTAAACTACGCTCTTTTTGCCCGGAAACCTAACCTCTATGGTCAAAAAGTTCTTTGTTTTGCTGGTCTCCAAGTAAACCACCGCCGGGGCAGGCATATCTATAAGCATGCGATTGCCGCCTTCAGAGACGGTCTTGTTCTTCATGGCCAGCTGGACGCTGTAGTTGAAAATCCGGAGCATTATCTCGGAATCGTCCCTTATTTGGGCTTCTATTAGATAGGTGTCCTTCCTGCCGCCGCTGGACAAAATTACAACCATGTCCGTGAATATTTCCCCCAAGTCGCCCGATTTCGGGTTCTCCGTTGTCAATTCCTTGGGCTCCCTGACCTCAACGACTGTGCCCGGCGGGTATTTCTTCCGGAAAAGCCTGTTTATAAGATGCACTACGGCTTGGCTGCTTGCCTCGGCTATGATGAACTTGAAATTGCTGTCGAACAATTTCCCTGTCTTTCTTCGCATAATGAGATTCTCCAATTTTGTCCTCATACATACTTAGACGCTTCTCGCAGGGAAAAAATAAAAAAAAGTGACTTTTTGGGTGGTTTTCCCACTAGCCACTAACCACTAGCCACTAGCCTAGAAGAACTAATCAACGCTTCCGCATACCCCTTTTTCATCCTTGCGTCAATCACAAGCTGGCCGTTTTTGATAGAAATGTCACTTGCAGGATTTGAACGGGTAAATGTAACCCACAGCAAATTCTCCAAATTTCTGTTTGCGAATTCTGCGTCGTCACACAGCACAACCATTGGAAAATTCGGCAAATTTTCCAATTTTTCCGTAACAAAAATCCCCCGCACGGGGCCTGCGCTGCCCAGTTCCCTGCACGGCTCGCCTGCCGCTGCAAATATCGCCTTTGAACCACGGTTCAAACGCTCTCCTGTGTAATCCAAAGTATCCATGCTTGTGCTTTTTATTATGTTTACATCTCGCTCTAAATTTATCCTGCTCAGGATATGCTCAAGAAATTCCGGCACGTTGTGCACGGATAAATTCGGATTGTCTTCTTTTGCCGCTATAAACAAATATTTTGCCAGCGAAAGCTGCCCAAAGCCCAGAATTGCGCTGCTCTGCGTTAACAATTCCAAAGGCTCGCGCTTTTCATAAGGCAAATAACGCTCGCTCCCAAGCGCAAGCAGCAAAGGATGAACACCTGCCGCATCCACGGCGTTTACCTCGTGCACACCGGGCAGCACAAAACGGAGCAACGGCTTGGTGATTTTGTGTATTATTTTTCCAAAAACAGTGTCTTCTTGCGGAGGACGGCCAACAACGGTAAAAGGAAATACAGCGTCTTTTCTCGCAAAAACTTTGTACACTTTTAAATAAGGAAAAGGATGGGTTTCTGAGTAATAACCCAAATGGTCGCCAAAAGGACCTTCGGGCTTTAAATCGCTTTGCAGTTCGCCCAAAATGCAAAAATCCGCCTCTGAAGAAATAAACCAGTCTTTATGCCATGCATAGCGAAACGCTCTTCCGGAAAGCATTCCGGCAAAAGCAATTTCCGGAACTCCGTTTGGCAACGGCATAATAGCGGCAAGCGTGTGCCCCGGAGGACCTCCTATAAAAATGCTTGCCTTCAGTTTTTCGCCTCGCTCAAGAGCTTCTTTGTGGTGAATCCCTATTCCACGGTGAATTTGGTAGTGCAGCCCGCACTCTTCGTTTGGAATGTAATTGCCGCCGCTTATTTGCACTCTGTACATTCCCAAATTTGAATGCCACCAGTTTTTTTTGCCGGGTTTTATGGTAAGAACCTGCGGCAAAGTCAGGAATGCGCCGCCGTCTTTGGGCCAGCATTTTATTTGCGGCAAGTCGGAGAGCAAAATTTCGCTTTGCATAACCGGTTTGGTTAGGGAGCGCAAAGGCACCATGCGCAAAAAGCTGCGTTTCAGCAGCATAGAGGCTCTTTTTTCTGTGCCGAACAAATTGCATACAGCCGGGAACGGGCTTCCTTCCACATTTTCAAAAAAAACCGCCGGCCCGCCGTCTGCAAATGCTTTGCGGGCAATATCTGCCATTTCCAAATTCGGAGATACCTGTTCTTTTATGCGAACAAGCTCGCCTCGTTTTTCGAGCATTTCACAAGCTTTTCGTATAAAAGACGGCATTACTTCGCTTTTCCGCTCATAATAAAACGCAAACTGCCTGTGCCGTTTAACACAGGAGCAAATTTCAAAACAATAGAATATTCATAACTTCCGGTTTCGCTTGAAACAAGATCTGCCGCAGATATTTGCCGGGCATAATAACCGTTCTCGCCTTCTATCTGCAAATAGAACTCCGTAATTTCTTTTGCAGTTACAACTTTGAGCGTTACAGAAGCTCCGGCAAATATTGCGCCTTCAAACTCTGTGCTGTTGATATTAACTGTATTTTCAGGGAGAGTTTGCCCGCTCATAAAAACCAAATCCTCTGATTGCAAAATTGTGTATGAGCTTGATGAACCGCCGCCTTCGCCGGAACTGGAAACTCCGCCGCCGCCGGAACTGGAAACTCCGCTGCTGGAACTGGGATTGCTCACAGACTTTGCTTTGCCGGTAACCATAAACTGAACTCCCTCGGCGGCATTTAACTCCAACGAAAATGAGAAAGTGATGGCATAAAGATAGCCTTCCTCGTCGCTTGAAACAAGATCTTCCGCAGACATTTTCCAAACATAATAACCATTTTCGCCTTCTGCCTGCAAGTACAACTCGCTTATGTCGTTTACGCTCTTAGTTTTTAGCATTATAAAAGCACCGGGAGACATTGTGCCATAAAATTCTGTGGAAATAAAATCAACGCTGCTTGCAGGAATAGCTTGCCATTTCACAAAAACCAAATTCTTATTTGTTTGCAAAATTGTGGAAACTTTTGAATCGCCGCCGGGATCTTCTGCGTTGGGAGAATTCGAATCCGAACAGGAAGCTAGAGCCAAGAGAGCAGCTATCATCCAGAAAAAATTAGTTTTTGCCATGTCAACCTCCTTTTTTATCTTCTTTTAATATACATTTTTTTTCGCAAAAAATTGATTTTATATTTATTTTCAGCCAAAAATGCAAAAATTATGTGATATTTTTGCTATTTTTCTACATTACCATTTATGAACAAAAAACCGTTTTTTTATGACATCACGCTGCGTGATGCAAATCAAGCGCTGGCTAACCCTTGGAACAAGGAGCAGAAAGAGGTTGTGTTTAGGCAGCTTCTGAAACTTGGAGTGCAAGGCATAGAAGTAGGCTTTCCCATAGCCTCTGAAATGGATTTTGAATCTTGCCAAAATTTGGCAGAGCTTGCCAGCAAACTTGGCACAAACGTTGTTATTTCCGCGCTTGCAAGAGCAAAAACCGCAGATATTCAAAAAGCGTGGGACGCAATAAAAGCGGCGCCAAAACCGCGCATTCATACTTTTTTGGCTATGAGCCCGCTGAGCATGGAACACGTTTTGCAAATGGAACCGGAGGCGGTTAGAAAACAGGCTGTTGAAGCTGTGATTTTTGCAAAATCGCTGGTTGGGGAAAAAGGCAGCGTAGAATTTAGCCCCGAGCATTTTGGCGATTGCATTGAAAATATTGATTGGGTTGTAGAGTCCCTGAAAGAAGTTGTAAAAGCCGGAGCCACCACCATTAACTTGCCCAATACCGTGGAAAGGTACAGACCCATGATTTTTGTGGACATGGTTCGCAAAGTTGTAAATGCACTGCCGGAAAACATAACCGTTTCCGTTCATTGCCACAACGACCTTGGCATGGCAACCGCCACAACCGTGGAAGGCTACTTTGCCGGCGCGGCGCAAATGGAATGCGCTTTGAACGGGCTTGGCGAGCGTTCAGGAAACACAAATATGTACGAGGTTGCCGTTGCGCTGCACAATTGCGGCGTGAAAATGGATATGAACCTCGGCGAAATTTACGAAACCGCGCTTTTAACAAGCAAGTGGGCAAAAGTTCCAATTTACTCAAAAGCTCCGCTCATAGGCATAGAAGCTGTTGCGCACAGAAGCGGCATTCATCAAGACGGGGCCGCAAAAACAAAGAACATGAAAAAAGGAGCCTACAGACCCATAGATTATTCGCTAATAGGCAGGGATGAAAACGACGTGCTTTCGTTCACAAGCCAAAGCGGAAAAACCGCAGTCTATGAGATACTTAGCCACAACGGTTACCCCGTTGATTTAGACGAAGCAGCGGAGTTGCAACCGGTGCTAAAAGAAATCAGCGAGCGCGAAGGCGAGCTTTCGGACTCGCGCATTTTAGAGGTGTTCAGGGAAAAATGCTGCAACTTGAGCGGCAAGGTTAATTTTGGTTCCATAGATGTTACGCCGGAGAGAAAAGACCACTATGTGTTTAAATTCACTTTAGACGGAGTTTTGCAAGAGAAAAACATAGAAACCACTAAAGGCCCAATAGAAGCGGCTCTGTTGCTTTCCAAAGAGATTGGCTTGCCCGTTGAGCTTAACAGCTATAAGCAAGGCGTGGTTAGCAAAGCCGATAGTTTGTGGGCCGGAAAGGCGTTCTCCGAAATTGTGCTTTTTGCAAACGGGGTTAGTGTTGTTGGCCGTGGTATTTCGAGCAGCACTTTGATTGCGAATATGCGGGCGGTGTTCGGAGGAATAAACAAGCTTTATGCGTAAAAACATTTTAAGAAAAATTCCCGCCATAATAGTCATGGCGGG
>WQTK01000143.1 GCA_009786285.1 Candidatus Fibrimonadales bacterium
TGAAAGTCAGCCGAGAATGAAATTCTCTTCGCTGTTGGGCACATCATTATGATGCTCAAGGTAGGCTGAAATCTGTTCCTCTGTGATGTTGCCCATACTCCAGCTGCCATAGCCTATGCCCCAGAAATGACAGCCCCAGTACTTGCGGCGCAACTCAGGGAACTCTTGCAGCAGCATGCGGGAACTGCGGCCTTTCAGGCGCCCTTTCAGGCGCTTCACTATATCGCTGACGCTTATTTGAGGCGGATAGCTTATGTGCATATGCACGTGATCCTTGCTCAGGGACCCTCTGAGAATCTTTATGTCCAAGGCATTGCATATCTGGCGAAGTATATCGCGACAGCGAAGCTGAATATCGCCTTGCAGCACATGGTAACGATATTTTGTGATCCAAACTATATGTGCCTGCAAACAGTAGACTGAATGGATGCCTTGACGATTTTCCATAATGCTATACCCCACTTTTCTCTATAAATATAGAGATTTCTAGAAATTATAAATCTTGCGCTGAAAGCGCATAGTTTTAACTAACGGTCTTGGAAAATAAAAAAACGTTTTTAGGCCAAATTCGAGTCCCAGTTTGTAGTTTTCTTTGATTGTCCAGATTTGCCACAACGTTGCCCAATATGCCGCAACGTTGCATAATCGCAAAATATAACGTAATTATGCAAACGTCAACGTTTTGGACGTTGCAACCACGTCATTGCGCAATCGTAACCCACAACGCAACCAAAATCCAATGCGTAGGGGCAATGTGAAATACGGTGCCTGTGCAATGATTTATTGCATATTGCAAACATTGTGGCATAGGAACTAGGACTGAACCTCGCTCGGCTCGCTCTCGGTTAAATCCGTGGTGCCTTCTCCGAGCTTTGCTTCTCTGATCTCAATGTCTTTTCTCTCCCACAAGTTCAATTGCACAGCAGGAATTTTTTCGCCGGATCTGTTGTAAATCAATACAATGGCTGGGCGGTTTTGCTCTCTGGAATTTGAGCGAAGCACAATTCCAATATAACCAGAAAACTCATTGTTGGCATCTGATGTTACCATTATGCGATTGCCTGCGCTATACACGGGGATCATCGAAAGCAAAGTTTCAACAACAGCGGAATTCAGTTTTGAACCGCTAAGACGCACTAAAAATTTTATGCTGCTTATAGGAGTTTGCGCCGCAATGCCGGGAGGCGGAGCTATAAGAGAAACGTAGTCCAAGGCGAGCGCGGCAATTTCTGCATACCGGTTTATTTTGCCTTTGGCTGCAGGCCCGGTTGTGCGCACAGGAGGCTTGTTGCTTCCGGTGAGCTTGCGTGGGTAGCCGCCGCCATCCTGGCGCTCATGGTGCTGCAAAGCCACGTTGGCGCAAATCAGCGAAACATTGCATATGCGCAAAATATCAAAGCCATAATCGGTGTGCCGCTTTTTAAGCTCAAGCTCTTCCAAAGACAATTTTGCCATAGGATTAAGAAGATTCTCCGGCAAAAGAATGTAGCCTATGTCCATGAGCAAAACCGAAAAAATCATATCTTCAATTTCATCTGGGGTAAAGCTGTAGCGCTTGGCAATCAATGCGGCAACTATGGCGCAATCAATTGATTGCTGCTGAAAAAAATTCCCTAAAGAACGGGTGCCTGTCATGTGCAAAATAGAGGGGTCTGCTTTTTTAAGCTCGTGGTAAATATCCGCAGCGGCCTTTTTAAAAGCCGAGACCTTAAGAGCTTCTTTTACCTGTTCCGGCTTGCTCAGAATTTGTTCCGGAGACGGAGGCAGCTCTTCTGATTTGATTTTCACAAGACCTACTTTTTCCCGGAAATCCAGCACGGTTCTCTTAAGCAAAAGAACGCATTGGTTGATGGTTACTTCCGAAACCAGATCCTCGCTCTCAAGGTCTTCCAGCCCTTCTTCCTGTACCCAGATTCTGTCTATTCCAATTTCTTTGAGTTTCGTGCTGACATCCGGCGTCATTCTGTAACCCGCAGAAAGCATAATTTCGCCTGTGTCGCGATAAATGCTTTTTGCGAGAACATGGCCGGCTCGGAGTTCTTTCAGCGTGATTTGAATCATAAAGAAATATTATTATCTGGCTTTATTTAGTTCCTCGTCTATCATGTCCATGAATATTTTTGAAGCTGCGGCATCAGACAGAATCTCGGCATTGGAAGCTTTATTGTTTGCGATTTTCTTCAGATCTTCTTTTTTAATTACCACAAGTGCATAGACGGTTTTGCGATTGTCTTGGGTTTGGAGAGTCTTTGTTTCGTATATCTCTATGTTCGCAAACTCGCCGGAAACTTCCTGTACCAGCCTTTGGAATGTTGTTTCGCGACCTTCTTCCCCAAAGGTGGCTTGCGCCGCGCGCTTTAAAGCAGACTCTATTGAAACTTTAATTTTGGTAGCCAATTCGTTTCGGGCATTCGCAGTTGCTATGTCCCTAGCTATTTGGGCGTTTGAATTTGTGTTTTCTCCAACTCCGCAGAGGTGGTCTTTAAGCTCTGTTCTGCACATTTTTGTGAATGCGTCTGCTGGGTTCATCACTTCAACGGCGTTATCCACAGATGGTTTTGAGCCACCGCAGGAAGCTAAAACGGATATTGCCAAAAAGGCAACTGGGAATGAAAGAACTGTTTTGAGGTTCATACTGGACTCCTAATGTTAAACTTAGCAGTAGAATATAGAAAAATACATAGGAGATTCATTAAAAATTTACCGTAAAATAACCCCTAACCCTTGACAAGGTGGAATATTCGGAAATTTAATCCAACCCTAGCTTTTCAAAAACCGCTCGCAATGGTTCCGGTTCAAGCGGCTTGGAAATAATGGCACTTACGCCCATCTGCATTAACTTGGACCGAGCATCGCTCGCTAGAGTTGGAACTGCCAAAATAACTTTGCAACGTGCTTTCAAATCCGGATTTTTTTCCAATGCAGCCAAAAATTGAAGCCCGTTCAAATCAGGAGTTTCCAAATCGTAAACAACAATGGAACGTTTTTTTGAATTGCCGAGTTTTTTTAAAACGTCATTCCCTTTTTCACTTACAAATATGTTATTCTGATTAACGCTTTTCTGCTGAAGCCATTGAGGAAATAATTTCTTTGAAGAAAAATCCTGCAACGCTGCGTAAAAATCATAGAGAAACTTCACCTCAAGGCGGCGAAGCTCGCCCATGAAAGTTTTCATGTCGTTCAATGTGCTAATCTTTTCCAGAGACGCCATAAGTCGTAACTCCCCGCATTATTGCCATTTTTTGAAATTCATTGTTTTCCGATACCGCAAGAGGCCCTTTCATAGGTTCCGTGCTTGTGTAACGAGTATATGGCGAAGCTACTATAACATCGGCTTCCAATACACCTAGAATTTTTACCCTTGCCGCTTTATTTTCAAAAACCATTTGATCAAATTTCGCTATGCTGTTGTCGCAGGTTTGCCGTTTTGAAATCAACGCCCGCAAATTGGTTATGTCTTTTGAAAGTTTTTCCGCTTCTTCGTCTTTTAAAGTTTCCATTTTGTTCCAAATCTTATATCTTTCAAACATCGCATTTGTTTCCGCCGCAATCGCATTCGCCTGTTCCTTCGCTTTTTCCTGCCGATAGTGCGTGCGTATGTTGACAACTGTTTTAACTCCGGTTTCGGAACCGATGCAGCCTCCGCATTCAACGCCTTTAAACGCCGTTGTCACTCCGCCTATAATTGAGCCTCCGGTGCGAAGCTCGCCAAGGCAGCTTATGTTTGAATGCAAAATATCTTTTGTAACCAAAATATCGCCTTCTGCGACAATGACAGACGCATTGATGAATGTAGCCGCCACAAATGAGCCTGCAGTAACCTCGGTTTTGTCTTTGCCCTGAATGCCGCCTGCGCATTTAACATAGCCCTTTGCTCGAATTTTCGCGCCTGTTATAAGCCCGTTCACAATAACATTTTCTTCCGAGATAACCTCAAAGCCGTCTGTAACGCTGCCATGTATAATAACTGTTCCCGGAAAATTTATATTGCCTGTCGATAAATCCACATCGCCTTGCAAAACATAATTGCGGCGAATCAAAAGAACATCGTCTTGAACGCTTGGGGTTCCGGGTGCGATTACAACAACGCTTCCATCCTTCTCTTCCAACCCCTCGCCCAAAAAATATCTAGCCTTAGTCCCAGGCTTTGCCTCTATTGGATGCCCATTGACATCTTCTCCGGGCGTGCCTGCAGTCGGGGGAACTACAACTGCCAAAACATCCCCAACATTCACCAAGGTGACTTGCATTGAGTTTTTGTAGTCCACCGCTTGATTGCCTTGCGGCTCTGCTATGAACTGCGGCTTTGCGCTCATGTCAAATTTATATTCAATATATCCGTCTTTGCCGTCTTTTGGTTTTATGCCCTTGGCTATGGTAACCTCAATCGGGTTTACTTCCAGTAATTGCTTATCAATTGTTTTTTCGTCTAACTCAACTTTTATGTTTTCTTTTTTGCAAGCTTCAACAATATCTTCAAATGTTGTCAACCCGCCCTCTTTGACATCGATTGGGTATAGCCTGACTTCCATTCGGTCTCTGGTAATAGCGATTCTGAACCGGTTTACCTTTGCAGAGACCTCAGCGTTTTCTTCAATTGTTTCTTCTTCTATCATATGTGTAAAAATACAATTTCAAATAATGGTTAATCAGCGATTAACCATTATGGGTCAAAATTAAGCTAAATCATGCGTTTTCCTCCGCATCATCTTCTATAACCGGCTTTGTTACCATGTTTCTGCGGCCATGAGCCATTTTGGAGCGGTCAAATTCCATTCCGCTGTCGCCATCGGCTTCATTTGCCGCAAAGCTGGCAGGAGCGGCTACAGGAGCCGGAGCCGCAGGGTCTGCCGAATTCGCAGCGCCGTTAAAACGGGGTGGCAGCGGGCGGCGACCTTCCGATGCAGGCGCAGAATCTGCTGATACGGGACGCGGAGGAACCGGGGCGGAAGCTTGCGGTGGAAGGGTTTCGTTTGAAAATACGTCCGGAGCCTTTGCCACCGGGCGGCGAATCATAGAGGCAGAGCGGTTTTGTTGCGGATTGTTCCTTTGGCGGCCTTGCGCCTGCTGGTTGCCAGATCTGCTTTGTTGTTTGTCGTCTCTCTGGCTTTTTCCGAAATTTTCCGGAGCTTTTGGAATATCCACAGGTTTTCTTTTAAAATCCTGATTGAACTTTTTAACTACAGGAGTACGAAGGTCTTTGCGTAAGCCATTCAGGCGGCAAAGAGCAAGTGTCACGAGCCCCAAATTGAGCAGCGTTATAACTAGAACCGAAATAATTAAAGCATCTTGCATTATTATTCTTCCTTTTTTTCAGTGTTGCGTGCGACATTTATTTTTCCTTTTTAGCGTCAAAAGCGGATTTCTTTATAAGGTTTCCAACTTCTTTCAGCTTATCTTCCGATTCGCTAATCATGTCCTCTATACTAACTATTTGCCTTTCCAACAAGTTCATACGGCTAAGAAGCGACAGTATGAATGTCAGCAAAAGAAAAAGAGATATACCTAGCACAACGGTTACAAATGCCACGGGAGTAATATAGAAAAACGTTTATTGGCGTTGTTAGGTTAGTGGGGAGTGGAAATGTGTGCAAATGCATAAGTGTGACTTTGTGAAATGTACACTTTTGGCTAGTGGTCAGTAGCTAGTGGCTAGTGGTTAGCAAAACCAAAACAGCG
>WQTK01000144.1 GCA_009786285.1 Candidatus Fibrimonadales bacterium
GCAAAAGCCGCAGGTGTGCCCTGGACTTCCTACATTTGCGCCGTTCTGGAAAGATATCTAGCAAAGCCTCAAATCAGATTCTAAACTGAGCCAAGCCATACCCCACATGCAAGTTGTTTTGATTATGTGATTTGCTGCCCATATTCTGCTTCCACTACCGCCATAGATTCTCTCATGCGCATTCCTACATCATCCCAAGCAGATTTCATTATTTCAGCTGGAGTTCTCGGCTTTTCCAATTTAATTTTGGTTTCGTATGGCTTGTATTCAGAATCTGGAAGCTCCATCGTTGGGCTAAACGACAGCGACCCGGCACCAGCGGCAAGAAGATTGAAGAAACCAGTCATAAAGGCAAATATACAAAATTGTTTCCTTGTTAAAAACTGTGAGAATCACAGAAAGCTTTTTTGCCTGATTTTCGCACGTTCCAAAAAATTTCGCAATCTTATACTCCTGCCCTGTTTCCAGCTTTCGTTTTAAGGCGGTTTGCGCGCGTTTTAAGACACTTTCATGGGGTGGGTAGCTTTGGTAGGGTAAGGGAGAGAAAACGGCGGAATTTGCCAAAATCCGGAATTCCAAAAATTTTCAAAATTTTCAAAAAAAAGAAAAAAACAAAAAGAAAGAAGATATGGATAAGATCAGATCTAGATCGGCTAGATCGGAGATTTTTTTAAAAAATTTTTAGATTTTTTTAAAAATATTTTTAAAATTTTTCAAAAAGTTTTGCCATAAGACGCTATGGGATCACTTCCTTAAACCATAAAACCATTTTTTTATATTACCGGTTTAGTCTGGTTCACTTTTATGAATATAATGCAGGAGAATTTTGTCAATGAGTATCTTAAAAACGGGGACGCCGCCAAAGCTGCCGTGACAGCCGGGTATTCAAAATCAACAGCGGCGCAAATGGGCTACAAGCTGCTGAACAAGCCGCATATCAAAGCAGCCATAGAAAAAGAGCGCATGGCTATAAACGCAACCGAGAAAATAAGCAGGGAAATAAGCAGGGAAATATACAGGGACAGCATACTCGATTACATCAGCAGAGCAAAAAGAGACCAGCGTCCGAACGCATTGACTTGGCGGATTTAATTATGTTTGGCGGGTTGTAATCCACAAACGACAGCGCAACCGAGTCGCCAACATCGGGAGAGCGCCCGATCTCTTTTTTGATCACATCTTTTTTAACAAGCCCGAATTTGCCGCCGTTGCTTTCGTCCGGCGTTGGCCGTGCCGAGAGCAAATCCCGCACAAGCTCATTTTTCAAAGCCACGCATTGCGCGCCGTAAGTTATGCCCTCCCGCAGCTTGTCAAGCAAGCCTATGTAGCATTGCGCCCGGAGATTGACGCAACGCCTGTCGGTTGCGCTTGCGCCGAAGTTCACAGGAATAACGACATTGGCGAACTGCGCAAATAAGTTTTTGGTGAATTTAACCAGCGCGGAGCCGTCAAAATACATTTTATCCGCAAATGCCATGGCTCCAAGCGATCTAGTTTTGCCGCTGCCACGTCCGCAAATGCAAATTTTCTGCGGTGCCTTGCTTGCAAACACTGGACAAAATCTACGAGCGGCTGGACCAAATCGGGAACGGAGTATCTGCAATGCAAGGATTCATTAGCCATATTCAAAACAAATGTAATTTACTAAATTTAGCAAGTGCGATTTTTGTTAGCTGCCGTTTGTTTGTTTTTGTTTGCCTGCGAAGAAGAGTCAAGCTCGCAGGATGAGGCTCGCGTGGAGCGTGTGCCGGGGCAAATTGTGGTTTATAACAGTTGCGGAATTTCCGGCGCCGCAGAGCAGGCAAGAGAGGTTTTGCGGGCGAAAGGCTTTGATGTTTTAAGAGAAAACGACCCTAGGGGCTGGCAAAACTATGAAGAAACAATTGTTGCTATTCGCAACCCACACTGGGGCGGCCAAGAGCAGTTGAAAGCCGTTTTGGATACAGAAAATTTTATAGTTTTGCTGGATACGCTTAGCGGAAATATAGGCGCGGCTGTTTTTTTGGGCAAGGACTACAAAAAGGTGTTGAAAATAAAGAGAGGTCAGTTATGAAAAGATTTCCTGCGAGTGTGAAACTCGGAGCGCAAGTTTTGTTTGAACTTAACGCTGAGAATATTGAGCTTTTGGATTTGAGGAAGCTTTCCGGCGTTGTGGATTGGTATTTGGTCGCAAGCTGCGAGAGCAGCGCGCAAATGCAGGCGATTTTGAATGAGCTGCAAAAAATATATAAGCAAGCAGGCGGCGAGCCTGCGAGCGTAGAGTACAAGGAGCAAACTCGCTGGGCGGTTTTGGACGGCGGCGATATTATGGTTCATCTGTTTGAGCAAAGCCGCAGAGAAGAGATTGCCCTTGACGACCTGTGGAGCAAGGCAAAAAAGATTGCACTGGCGGCAGAAGATTTCGCTAGCCGCAGTGCCTCAAGTGGAAGCTCGGTCAAAACCGAAGAATTTGTTTAGAACGAAAAGCCTACGCCAAAATTAAGATCGAATAATAAAGAGCAAATATTTGCCATGCAGCCAAAGCCAACTCCGGTATCGGAGTAAAGGCTAGCGTAGGCAAATTTATGCGAATAACCGAAATATCCCATAATATCCCACCACAAGGAGCTGCCTTTATCTTTTTTCTCATCATCATCGCCCCAATTAAATTCTATTTTGTATTCATCTTCAGCCAAATAAAAAACACCGCCCTGAAGCTGTAAGTGCATACCTTCACCGCCTCCGGCCAAGTAATGGCGAAATCCTAAATCGCTACCAATTCTGTAGATAGAACCATCAGCGATCCATGCGTTTGGCCTGACTATTAATGCGTTGTATGGACTGAACGGTTGTTCAACAGTTAAATATATAAGTGGTGCTTTAGCTGCAACTCCGAACAAAAGAGTAACGGGATGCAAATAAATTGTTGTTTTCATGTTGTCTTTTTCTGGTGCCTGTTCCTGCGCATTTGCGGCAAAAAGCGCCAAAAAGATAAGTGCTGTGGCTTTGGAAAGTATTTTCATGTTATAAATATAGAAAATGATTTACTATTTTTTTAAGAATGGATATTTCGGTTTTTTTATGGGGATTGTTTGCAGTTCTGGGAGCTTGCTTTGGCAGCTTCTTCAACGTGCTTATATACAGAATGCCGCGCGAAATGTCTTTGATAAAGCCGGGCTCGCATTGCCCGGACTGCAAGCATAAAATTGCCGCTTGGCATAACGTTCCTGTTTTTGGCTGGCTGTTTTTGGGCGGGCGCTGCGCAAACTGCAAAAGAGCGATTCCCGTCAGATACCCATTAGTTGAATTTTTAGGAATGCTGCTTGGCTTTTTTGCTGCGTTTTTAGCAGGCGCAGACTTGATGAAGAGTATCATTTTATTTTGGCTGATAGTAACTCTTATTCCTATTTTCGCCATAGACTTCAAGTACCTGCTTTTGCCGGACACCATTACCATAGGCGGGATTTTGCTAGGCTTTGCGCTGTCTTTTTTTGAAGGCTCCATAGGGTGGCTAAGTTCTTTGATTGGCATAGCGGCGTGCGGCGGCGGATTGTTTTTGTTTTCCATTGCCTGCTCAAAAGCATTGAAAAAAGAAGGAATGGGTTTTGGCGATGTGAAACTCTTTGCCGGTTTTGGTGCGATCATGGGTGCGGAGCTTGCTTGCGTGTCTTTGATAATAGGAGCTTTGCTAGCCCTTCTTGTGATGATTCCGTACAGGTTTTTTGCCAAAAAAGACATGCAGTCTCCTTTGCCGTTTGGCCCCTTTTTGGGCCTCGCTGCCCCAATCTCTTACCTGTTCGGCAATGACTGCCTGGAAATGCTGCTAAGAATTATATAGCCTATTTCTCAAGCTCTTTTGTTGTGCTGTCATGTGCCGACTTTATATAATCATAAACCGATTTTATGCTGTCGTTTATGTTCAATGCCGCCTTGGTTATTACTTTTACGGTGTTGTTCGCAGTTCCGGAAACCTCTTTTGTTCGCAATGCGGAATTAGCAGAGCTTTCAGCGAGGGTTCTTATCTCTTTCGCAACCACGCCAAACGCTAGGCCGTGATTACCGGCCTTGGCTGCCTCCACAGAAGCATTT
This sequence comes from Candidatus Fibrimonadales bacterium, assembly GCA_009786285.1. Taxonomy (GTDB): domain Bacteria; phylum Fibrobacterota; class Fibrobacteria; order Fibrobacterales; family Fibrobacteraceae; genus Fibrimonas. The sequence continues at coordinate 4,069 of WQTK01000144.1, forward strand.
AGAGATATTATGTTCACCTTTTCGGATATCCTTTCTATGTCCGTTACCATATTGTCATACAAAGCAATAGCTGAAGTTATGTCATTTATGTCGGATACTATGCCATTTGTCATGGATTTTATTTTATCGGTTCTGTCGATAATAGCATTGAAACTTTGCAAATTGTTTTCCAAAATATCTTTGACCCTTGTATGTTCGGCTTCTATCTCTATACGCATCTTTTCTGCGCAGTTGTTCGCAAAGTTCATTCCCTTTGATACAAGTACTGCCATTTCACCGCAAGTATCGCAGCCACATGCGCCGCAATTGAAATTTCTCGAAGATTCATCCAACTTGCCCATAGAAATGAAAGCCTTTTCTATCATGTCCGGATTTGTTCGAATTGTGTTTACCTGCACAGGAACGTAATGCCTGATAAAATCCTCTATCTTCAAAGTTTCATCAAATTTTTTAAAAAGATCTTCTATGTATTGCAAATTGTTTTCCTTGATTGCCGCTTGCCGCATGGAATCCATTCGAGTGTTGATTTCAAAAATACTCCTGTCATTTACACAGCCCGTTCCGGCATTGCATCCTTCAGTGCAATTAAGCACATCAAACAGCACGGGGAGCTTGGCTGCCGGTTGCTCAGCATATTCGGCAAGCGCTTTGTATACAAGGGAAGGCCCTTCCGATTTATCCACTCTCAGCGATTTTCCAATGTAATGCTCCACGCTTTCCTTTAAACCGCCCGGCATGGAATACAGAGAGCCAAGCCCTGCTTTATAACTGTCAAAATCACTTGATTTGGAAGGCAGCGTAATGTGATTTTTTTTAATGTATTCATTCAGTTTTTTGAAAGTTACATTGTAGTCAACGATGTTTGTGGCTTCAAATTCATTGGTTTTAGCCACGCATGGAGAAAGCGCGGCTATTTTTGTGCGAATATTTTCATATTTGCGCATAAATATCGCAGTGCAAAGCATAGGGGAATGTATGGGAGACAAGTTCTTTAAAAGCTTGTTGTTATAAATTAAAACATAGTTCACAATAGCCGGGCAAGGCTGGGATATTATGGGAGACGGTCCGTTTTTCTGAATATACCTGATATGCGCCCAGGTGCAGATATCCGCGCCAAGAGAAACATCGTAAATGAACTTTACGCCCAAAGAACGCAGCCATTCAAACAATTGCCCGTATTTGTCAAAATTGGCTCTTACCGCAGGCCCGGCGAACATGCTGATGGGAGTTCCAGCTCGCAAATCCGCAAAAAAACGCTCCGTATCGTCCTGATAATTCCTAGAGTTATGGTTACAGGCTGTCAAGCAGTTTCCACAGACAATGCACTTGGCATTGTCTATTTTAATTTTGTGCTGGCCGCTGCTTTTTCCGAATGCGTAATTTGCTTCATCAACAGGGCAAACTCTAATGCAACGGTCACATCCGACGCATTTGTCTATATCGATTGCGATTACATTTTTCACAATAACCTTCCTTTTTGATTTTGTTCATAACCAGAGTGGATAATATAGAAATTTTTATAGTAACGGCTGATTAACTCCTCTAGGCTAGTGGTCAGTGGCTAGTGGCTAGTGGTTAGCAAAATCAAAACGGCGAATTTGAACAAATTTCAGTGTTTTTTCCACTAGCCACTCCC
>WQTK01000145.1 GCA_009786285.1 Candidatus Fibrimonadales bacterium
AGGCGGCGGGAAACACCCGTTCCCATCCCGAACACGGAAGTTAAGCCGTCCGTCGCCAATGGTACCTCATCGTCATGATGCGGGAGAGTAGGTTGCCGCCGAGGTTCTTTTCTAAGTTATTTCAATGAGTTTAAAAAAACAATTCGAATTCAGCGCACAGGAAGCGGTTAAGACACGTGGTTTTAAAAAAGACCCGGTTGGTGACGTAAACGCAGAAATAGAAAGTGGATTTTTGCGTAAGTACAAGGGGCGTTTGCTTGTTTTGGCAAGTGATAAGTGCGCAAGGCAATGCAGATTCTGCTTTAGAAGAAACACGCCCATAAAGGTAGCTTCTCCGGAAAGGTTGCGCAAAATTTTGGAAAGGGATAAAAGCATAAAAGAGGTAATTTTAAGCGGTGGCGACCCTATGATGCTGGGTAGCGATGGATTGCAGAAATTTTTCGACGCAATTCCTTTGGGCATAAGAATTCGCATTCACACGAGAATTATCAGAAGCAATGGCTTGCAGCATCTCGGCTCTCGTTTAATTTTTGTTTCGCATATAAATCATCCTGATGAATTGAACGAGAAAACGGGAGAAAATTTTCAAAACCTTGCGAACAGCGGCGCAACGCTTTTTAACCAGAGCGTGTTGTTAAAAGGCGTAAACGACAATGCGAAAATTTTAGCGGAACTGTCCGAAAAATTATTTTCGCAGCGTGTTTTGCCGTATTATTTGCATCAATTGGACAAAGCCCAAGGCACAGCGCATTTTGAAGTTCCAATAAAAAAGGCAAAACAAATTGTAAAAGAACTAAAGGAAATGTTGCCGGGATATTTGGTGCCGAGATTTGTGAGGGAGGTCAAAGGCGCAAAGTCTAAGATTTGGATTTGAGACATGTAACCGTAGATTTTTCTATATTTGCATTTTAACATTTTCTTTTTGCGAGGAAGTAATCCACCGAGCCAGCCAATACGGCATTGGCATTATTGGGCAAAAGGGCGATTCGGTGGAAGTTAAGGGAAAGCTGAAGGCTTTTTAGTTTTCTACATTCTGGCTTATGAAAGGAATTTTATTAGCAGGCGGCGCAGGGTCTCGCCTTTACCCATTAAGCGCAGTGGCGAGCAAGCAGTTGCAGCCCGTTTACGATAAACCTATAATTTACTATCCGCTCTCTGCGCTAATGCTCGGCGGAATAAAAGATATAATGCTTATAAGCACTCCGGACGATGTTCCTCGCTTTAAGAATTTGCTGGGCAACGGAAGCCAGTGGGGAATAAATATCCAATACGCTGTTCAGCCAAAGCCAGACGGCATAGCTCAAGCTTTTCTGATAGCGGAAGATTTTATTAAAGGAGAGGCTTGCACTCTAATCCTTGGAGATAATATTTTTTATGGCGCTTTTGATTTATACGGCATAATGTCGGTTGCGCAGGATTTTGCCGGGGCGAGAATTTTGGGCTATGCGGTAAATGACCCTGAGCGCTACGGCGTTGTTGAATTTGATGCTTCCGGCAAGGCTCTTTCTCTTGAAGAAAAACCTGCGAAGCCAAAAAGCAATTACGCAGTGCCTGGTTTGTATGTTTACGATAAAAACGTTCTGGAAAAAGCCAAGGCACTAAAGCCCAGCGCACGCGGTGAACTGGAAATTACGGATATCAACAGAATGTATTTGCAGGAAGGGACGCTGTTCGTGAAAAAAATAGGCCGTGGAGTAGCGTGGCTGGACACCGGTACGCACGCCTCTCTTTTGGAAGCGAGCAACTTTGTTTACACTTTGGAATCAAGGCAAGGATTAAAAATAGCCTGCCTTGAAGAGATTGCCGTTGACAAAAATTTTGTTTCTTGGGACACAATGAGGGAGCATTTGGAAAAAAACATGCCCAAGTGCCCTTACCGGGATTATATTTTCAAGAGATTTACTCATACAAGTTTTTCTTGAGTTTTTTTATTGGACAATTATGAGGTAACTTTACTTTTCGCCCCAATTCTATTTTACTTTTCGCCCATTTTCTATTTTACTTTTCGCCCCAATAAACGGAGGAGCTAAAAATGACGGATTATCCGCGTTGGCGCAGCAACAATGTGAAGGAAGCCCTTAAAACACGGCGTGTTGTGGTTATTTCGGGTGCTAGGCAAACCGGCAAAACAACGCTTGCAAAAGAAATACGAGATAAAAACAGTGTTTTTATGCCTCTGGATAAGAAAAATATACTGGCCGCAGCCCTTGAAGATCCGACTGGCTTTGTAAAAAATGAGTCTGGGACAATGATTATTGATGAAATACAGAAAGCTCCCGGTCTTATCCCGGAAATAAAATACGTAGTTGACAACGATAGACGCCCGGGGCAATATTTGCTCACAGGCTCTGCCAATATAAAATCTTTGCCAAGTGTCTCGGAAAGTTTGGCTGGCAGGGTTAAAAATATTCGACTGCGGCCACTTACGCAAGGGGAAGTGTTGCGTAAAAAGCCTTCTTTTTTGGAGCTTGCTTTTGCCGGAGAATTCCCCAAAAAAATTTCCGGCTACGACAAAGATGCGATTTTTGATTTGGCGTTTAGAGGCGGATATCCGGAAATAATGTTATTGAATGCGCAAAAAGAGCGAAAAGATTGGCACAGGGACTATCTTGATACATTGATTGCGAGAGATTTAAATGATATCGCAAACATAAAACGGTACAGCGCATTGCAAGAACTTATAAAAATTTTGGCATCGTGGTCAGGAAAATTTATGAATTTGCCCCCGATTTGCACAGCACTTGGCTTGTCAAAGCCCACAGCAGAATCGTATATAAACGCATTGAAAGCACTTTACCTGTTTGAACAGGTGCCTCCTTGGATAAAAACGGATTATGAGCGTGTGGGCCGCAGCCCGAAAACATACGCTACCGATACGGGTCTTATGGCATCGGTTTTGGGCTGGCATAAAAATGAAGTTATGCTAAACACTGACCGTGCCGGAAAGCTTATGGAGACTTTTGTTTTTCAGGAGCTGGCTGCGCAGATAGATTTAAGCAGCGACTATTCGCTTTATCAATACAGAGATAGAAAAGGCAGGGAAATTGATTTTATAATAGAGCGTGAAGACGAGGCTTTGGTTGGCGTTGAGGTAAAATCCGGGCACAATGTTTCAAATGAGGATTTTGAGCCGCAGATTTGGTTTAAGGAAAATATAATTAAAGGAGCAAGGTCTTATATCGGGATAGTATTGTATTCTGGAGAGCACACGCTTTCATTCGCAGAAGGCATGCTTGCCGTTCCGATAGCGGCGTTATGGGGGTAGGGGATTTTCTATATTCCAATTCTTATGCACAAAATCCTTCTCACCATGCTTTTCCTTATTTTCGTTGCTTACGGGCAGCAACTCAAGCGTGTAGCCATAATGGGCACTGTTGATGACGAAGAACCTCCTTTGAAGGTTTCGGAGCTTAACCAGTTGACCAGCAGGCTGCGCAGCATAGCCACCGATGTTTTGCCTCAGAGCTACGCTGTTATGACCCAGCAGAGCATTGTGGATTATTTTGGTTCTCAGGATGCAGCGGCGAAAAAGTGCAGGCAATCCGAATGCTTGGCACAGCTTGGCCGCCAGGTAAATGCGGATTATGTGGGCCAAGGACGCATAGGCCGTTTTGGCAAGGATTATTCCATTAATTTTGAGCTTTACGAGGTTAAGAAGGGCACCTTGGTTAGCTCGTTTGATGGCTACGCCAAGGATATATACGGTTTGCTTGCGATTATAAACGAGAAAACTCCTGCTTTGTTCAAAAAGTTGCCGGGAGCTTCGGGCGGCGGCAAAACCGGCGCAACTGCGCCTTCCGTTCCGGGCGGCATAAGCGGAGTGCGTAGCGCAGACGACGATTATGCTCCAGAGCTTGACAGGTTCCATTTGGTGAACATATCCACAGAGCCTGCTGGCGCAGTTTTGAGTTTCAACGGCGAGCCGATTTCCGGTTGCGCCCAGTCTCCTTGCAAGGCACAGCTTGCGGAGGGTCAGATTCGCATAGTTGCCGTGCTTGACCAATACGAAAGGCTGGATACAACGGTGTCTGTTAGGCAGAGCAACCAAAATGTTAGCATGAAGCTGAAATCCAATTTTGGTATTTTGGAGGTGAAACCAGCGTATTCAGACGGCATTGGCAAGAGCGAGGGCTGGAGCCTCAGCATAAACGGTAAGGCTGTGTCATCTTATGAGAATCGGATGTCTCCGGGCAAGTACAATGTGAAACTCAGCCATCGCTGCTATGAGGACATAGATTTTGACGCAGGTATAAACAAGGGGAGTCGTGAGGTTTTTGATATGTCGCAGCACATAAAGCTAAGGCGAGGCGGCTTGGTTTTGAGTGCGGAAAAGGATGGGCAGCCGACCGGCGAGCCGGTGTTCATTGACGGGAAGCAGTCAGGCGAAACGCCATTCAGCGGCACAGTTGCGGTGTGCTCGGAGGTTGCGATTGGAAATAGCAAGGAAAAAGTAAATGTAAAATTGGAATACAAGCAGACTGTGAGATATACGCACAAGGTGGCGAGCGGCGGCGGCGACATGGTTTTTGTCAAGGGCGGCACATTCACGATGGGCTGCACAAAAGAGCAGGGGAGCGATTGTGGAAGTGACGAGAAGCCTTCACACAAGGTAACAGTAGGTGATTTTTACATAGGGAAGTACGAGGTTACACAGAAGGAGTGGGAAGAGGTTATGGGCAGCAATCCGAGCGGTTTCAGCAACTGTGGCGATAATTGCCCTGTAGAGAATGTAAGTTGGAATGACATTCAGGAATTTATTCGCAAATTGAATGTCAAGACGGGCAAGAAATATCGCTTGCCCACGGAGGCTGAGTGGGAGTATGCAGCTAGAGGTGGCAATCAGAGCAAGGGCTACAAGTACAGCAGTAGCAACAACTTGGACGCAGTGGCTTGGTACACCAGCAACAGCGGAAACAAGACGCATTCTGTGGGCACTAAGCAGCCTAACGAGCTTGGTATATACGATATGAGCGGCAATGTATGGGAATGGGTAAGCGATTGGTACGGGAATTACAGCAGTACAGCGGCAAGCAATCCGAAGGGTCCTATTAGCGGCTCTCACCATGTGAATCGTGGTGGCAGTTGGAGCTACAATGCGAAGGGCTGCAGAGTTGCGAATCGCGACGGCGACGGCCCGGACCGGCGCAGCAACTCTGTAGGCTTTCGCCTTGCCCTTTCCCCCTAGTTTGCCATAAGAAAAGCGATGGATTTTGCATTTACGCCCAAGACATGGCATCAATGGAAAACCGCCAATCCTGTGAATCCTAAAATCTGGGGTATGTGTCTGTTGCGCAACTAACAATATCGCCAAATATTCCACGAAAATGACGAAATTGATCCTGGGCAAGGCACAGCGAGCCTTACCATGAATATAAATGCGAATAATTCAAAAGATTAAATGATGAAAAAACAAAGGCAAAAACAGGAAAATTAGTTGCGCAACAGACACGTATCGTGGTTCAGACACCTATTTATGCAAATGTTCGCCATTAAGGTGAAGATAGAAAATTTTGAGCTGCTCCTCCAGGCTGGTGGGAAAAACAGCAAAATACAAGAAAAATGCGAAAAAATACCAAAAAAATGCCCAAAATGTCACTTTTTTTGTTTTTTTCCCCGCGAGAAGCGTCTAAGTAAATAGACACAAAAAAATAGGAGGTCTATCAAATGTTAACTTATGTTGACGAAATCGCAACGAACCGCCGCTACAAAGACAGCGTGTTCACAAAGC
>WQTK01000146.1 GCA_009786285.1 Candidatus Fibrimonadales bacterium
TGGAAAATTCACGGCAATATGCATATGGGGGCCTAACGATGCCAACACATGGATTTCAGGAGACAAAAGACCAACTCTTTACGACGCAAGCAATAACAAAAAACCTGCTTATGATGCAGTTGCCGCTGTTGTTCCCAAATCGAATTGGGGCGACGGAAATAACCCAGGTTTTGTGGGAAGCAGCAGCAGCACTGGCGGAAGTAGTAGCAGTAGCAACATTGATGTAACTTGCAATATAAACAACCTTGAGCCTTCTTATACAGGCTGCAATGACATTCCAAGACCAAATGTAATTTGCAGTTCAGGTGAATCTGGTGCTGCGACATTCAGCGTTGGCGGTTCAGCTATATCCGGATGGAATGCTGCGGGAGGCACTCATCCATTCTGCAATCCAGGTTCAAGGGCAGTTACACTTAGCAGTGTTGTGTGCGGTAGCACAACCGTAACGCTTGCTCCGGCAATATCATGCGGCTCTTTTGAAATTATCTCTGAGCCATCCAGCAGCAGCAGCGAAAATACGACAGCCTTACCCACTAGCCACTTGCCGTTAGTCACTAGCCAAATTCCGGAGTACTACAACCTCAAAGGGAAAAAAGTATCTGGAACTTTGCCAAGCGGAGTGTATATTGAAAAAAAGCAAGGAATGCCAAGCAAGATTTTTGTGGTGAGGTGATGTCGACAGTGAGGTGATGTCGCTGATTAACTTTGTGTTTTCTATATTTCGCTTATGGCTGTGGCTTAACTTAGGCTACATTTTCTTGGGATGATTCATCGTCATATTTTATGTCAAAACTGAAAATAAATAAACGGCTGAACTTCGCTTGAGGCAGTCGCATATACCAGCCAAAAAATAAACCCGATAACCAATGCCTTGATGACAAACGGCACTTTGATAAAAATATTTTGCAACTGCTCCATAAATCTGCTCGGCAAAAAATGCCCCGCAAACCCGGCAAACATCACTATCAACACGTTTTTATACACAGAAATCACCGAAAGCCAATGCTCCGGGTCTGCGCTCACCTGCCCTATTCGCCCAATCAACGCCATTGCAGTGTCAAAGTTCGCCGCCCGGAAAAATATCCAGGCAAACGCTACAAAATGGAATGTTAAAATTATGCCTATAATACGTGTGAATATGTTTTTTGGCAAAGTTATAAATGATTTAAACACACGCTCAACAGCAAGCGCAAGGCCATGCAGAGCGCCCCACGCCACAAACTTCCATGCGGCTCCATGCCACAAACCGCCTATTAACATGGTTAACAGCAAGTTGATATAAGTGCGAATTTTCCCCCTGCGATTTCCGCCCAGCGAAACATAAAGATAATCACGCAGCCACGAAGAAAGAGAAATGTGCCACCGCCTCCAAAACTCGGTGACAGACGCTGATTTATACGGATCGCGAAAATTCACAGGCAGCTTGAACCCCATCAGCAACGCCAAGCCAATGGCCATATCGGAATAGCCGGAAAAATCGCAGTAAATCTGAATGGCATACCCATATGCCGCAAGCAAATTTTCTATCGCTGTGTAGCTGCCGGGCGAATCAAATACCCTGTCCACAAAGTTGAGAGATATGTAATCGGAAATAATCGCCTTTTTCACAAGCCCTGCCAAAATCAGGAAAATAGCCATGCCCATTTCTTCTTTTGTCAAGCTCAGCTTCTTGTACAATTGCGGCAAAAACTCCTTCGCACGGACAATAGGGCCTGCAACCAACTGCGGAAAAAAGCAGAGGTAAAAGGAAAAATCCAGCAGATTTCGCGCCGGCTCAATTTGCTTTCGGTAAACATCTATTGCATAACTGATGGCTTGAAATAGAAAAAATGAAATGCCTATTGGCAACACAATATTTTGAAATGAAATATCGCCGTCAAAAACTGCATTGATATTCCCTATGATAAAATTGGTGTATTTGTAGTAAGCCAAAATGCCAAGGTTGGCCACAACTAGCAGAGCGATAAGCGCTTTTCTCGCAGAAGGCTTTTCCGCTTTATGCAAAGACTTGGAAAGATAATAATTGAGAACAGAGCATGCGGCAAGCAGAATGATATACATTCCTCCGGCCTTGTAATAGAAAAAAAACGAAAAAAGCAAAACATACACCGCACGAAAACGATTGTATTCATGCGTAAAAATGTAGAGCAGGTAAAAAGCAAGGAAAAAACCTAAAAACAAACTGCTGGTAAACAACATTGGAGATTCAGGATTGTACGTGAACCAGGAAGCTATCATTCTGCCTCTGTTGTTTCACGGCTATGCTTATAACGTATGTACTCTTTCAAAAAGCTGTTTGCAAACGCCGTTCCCTGATTGATGTACCCCTGAGCAGTGTAATGTATATTGTCATGGGCAATTTGTATTGCCGAAGGATCTCTTGCACCCTCAAGCCCGCCGGTAAACGAATATAAATCCCATATGGATACATCGCTCTTCTGCATAAGGCTTGCGGTATATTCCAAAGCGTAATGGTTCAAGATGCCACGGCGAAACAGAGATGTTGGCGGCGTTGTAACTATAATAGGCGCATCCGGGCATACTGCCCTGACATTTTGAATCATCAAATCAACCTGCGCTATAAATTTTTCTGCGGGAACTTCGCCAAACGCTTCATTGGTGCCAAACGATATTATAACAAGGTCTGGCGAAAGCACCGGGAGCTGCTCAAAAAACAGAGGAGTTGAGTTAAAGTGCGATACCTGCGAACCTACAGTGCCTATACTGTGATAGATTATTCCCGGAGAATCATTTTCAAGAATTATTCCGTTGAGGTTGTAACGTGCCTGTTTTACCGCAGGAAGCAGATATATTGACGAAACCGGCTTCTCCTGGTGATACACCGAGACAAATTTATCCTGCAACTCATATTCCAGCGGCTTGAACATGGAAGTATCAACACGAGTTTCTATTACTGTAACCGGAATTCGCAAATTTTTTCCTGCGTATATATAGTTTGAGTTCATATTGTTTTCTCTTTTTATGGCTTCAACGGAAACATTGTACTTTTTTGCAATGGTATTCAAATTTTCTCCATTCTTAATCTTGTGGTTGTTCACATTAGACTGCACACTCTGTATCATAGGAGTTCCGCTGGCTGTTGCCAAGCGAAAAGCAGGCGGAGGAGAAACTATTTTTATCGTGTTAAACTGTTCCTTTCTGTCGTTTATTTCCACAGCTATCACAAATTGATCAAAGTCCGTGCTGAACCCATAGCCAGACATTCCGTATTCCGTGCTTGGATCGCATTTTGCCTGCATATTGTTCCTGCAAATTTGCCACATCGCATTCGATACAAAAGCAATCGGCTTTGACGCGCTCCCGCCTCTGCCGGTGCTGTAGGGGAACACAAATCCCCTCCCTCCATTTCCAAATTGCTGCTGCAGTATTTGGCGCACGGTATTTGGAAAAAACGGGCTTTGAATATGCGAATCACCTAAATGAAGAATATTTATCTTTCCCTCTTTTGTCTCTTCCAGTTTTATAAGCTTTTCAAAAAAAGGATGCAGCAGAGAAACGTTTTTTATCTCTTCGCTGTACATTTCATCCAATAAAGAAGGCTCCGGCTCCGCCATTGCCAAACAAAAAGCAGCCAAAAGAAATTTTACTTTGCTATTCATTTTGCTTTTTAAACTTTTCATATTCCTCTTCCAGTTTTTCAAAAATAAGATCTGCTATTTTCTTTGCGCCCTTGCTGCTGAAATGAGTGTAATCCGTGGCCGCAAGTGCCGGATTGTTCTCAACCCATTTTACCATAGATCCTTCTCCGCCCATCATATGAAAGAGATTGATAAAAGACGAATTTGTATTTCCGGCGTATTCCCCTTGTGCATGAATTAATGAAGCCAGCACGGAGTCGGTTTTCATTTGGGTTCCGTATTTTGTAGCCTTGTCGCTCATCGATATAACTAAAATGTCTGCGCCCGGAAAATATTTTTTCAAGCGGCTCACAACATAGGACATCTTTTTTGAATATGCGCCATACTGCTTCAGTTTTGGAGTTATCACGTTGGCCCCAAACTGCAACACAATAAGGTCATATCCAAACTCCCTGTGAAATGCGTTCATCAGGTTCATATTTAGGTATCCGAGCGGAAGTCCGGAATTGCCTCTGCTTGCGAAATTGTCTATGTTCACTCCGCTGCCGCCTGAGAAATTAATGCCGTAAAACGGAATGGACTCCGCATTGTCAAATTGAACTGTTAGTTCTTTTGCCCACGGAGAGAGCGAGCGCTTATTCAAAAGCCCTTGCGGTTTCAACTTAATTGGTGCTAAAGTCCCCTTTTCGGTAGTGACTGTTACCGTAGCATCTTTGTTTTTCGAATTGCCGTAATACAGCGTTGGGCGCGCAAGGAGGGAGGTTCCTGCACGGTAGCGAGTCCAGGCAGAAGCACCGCTTGCCATGGAAACATTTCCGCTCACACCCAAAGACACAGGCGATTTTGCCAAAATAGAATAAGTATTCCATCCAGAATGTTGAAATTTTATGGAAGACCCAAAGTAAAGCTCAGGAATGCTAAGAGGAACAAATCCTATTCCTGATCCTCCGTATTTTTTCTGGTAGTTTTTTCTAATATCCTGGACTATCCGGTCGCTTTCCGTTTGCGAGTCGCCAAAATAAGCTATTCGCACGGAGCCTTTTTTCGTTTTTTCCAATTCAAAAAGTTTCCTGTAAAAAGATGTCATGCCGGAAACATTGGTTTCTATATTCACTTCGGTTGCATCCTGCTCATACGCAGAATCAGCCGCTGCAAGCAGCAGCAGGCTGTCCACAATCATATTGTTGCCTTTCACAGCCACTTCGGCAAACAGCCTTTCCGGGAGCAGTGCTTTAAAAGCGTAAAAAGCTCCCACAGCCAAGAGAAAAACAAAAAAAGCAGTAAAGAAAGAATTTTTCAAGCGACTACCTAAAAACCATTTTTCTAATCATTCCAATCGGTATTATAGACATTGCCATCAAAGTCACTATGCCCCACTGCTTCAAATCAAGCCCATGACATTTGAATACTTCGCCGCCCAAATACACCAAGCCAATCTGAACTAAAATTATAAGCCCTAAAACCAGCAAAAAGTTTTTATTGCCGCCTATATTGTCAAAAATATTCACACGTTCGGTACGGGCATTAAAAGCATTGAACATGGCAATGAAAACGAAAAATGTGAAATACGCCGTTTGAAGCCTTTTTTCATCAATATCCACGCAAAGCAAAAATACCAAGCTCAAACCGAATATCCAGGCAGAATTTGTGAATATGTCCCTCCACATGCTTCTGTTCACAATAGATTCATCTCGTCGTTTTGGAGTCTCTTTCATATAACGCAAAAGAGCAGCTTCGCCGCCAAAGGCAAGAGCTGCTAAAGTGTCCATAATCAGATTTATCCACAAAATTTGAATTATGGTAAGCGGAGGATCCATATCCAAAAGAGGCGCGGCAAAGTTGATTGAAACCGCAGAAACATTTATGGTCAACTGGAATACTATAAATTTTCTTATATTGTTGAAAATAGTTCTGCCATACAAAATCGCCTTTGCTATTGAATTGAAATTGTCATCCAGAATAACTATGTCCCCGGCCTCCTTAGCCACCTCCGTGCCGCCTCCCATAGCAAAGCCAACATCTGCTTTTTTAAGAGCCGGAGAATCATTTACGCCGTCGCCGGTCATACCAACTACATAGTTCAAATCTTGGGTTATGCGAACCAAGCGGCTTTTATCCGTTGGCAAAGCACGAG
>WQTK01000147.1 GCA_009786285.1 Candidatus Fibrimonadales bacterium
TTCAGGCTGTTGTATGTCGCTGTCTTTGAACCAAACAGTAACTGCAAACCCACCGCGGAAATAGTAGGTGTTCGTCTTTGATCCATTTGGTGGAGCCGGGGGGATTCGAACCCCCTACCTTTTGACTGCCAGTCTCGCAAAGCTAAAGTTGCCTAGACTGTAAATTGCTGGCACTCCCCCTTTTTACTCTATTGGCAATATGCCATCATCACTATTTTTTAGTTTCTTTTTTGATTCGCGCTCTATTTGTTTGATGCTTTTTTCAGGAGTAGGTAAAAGTTCAGGCATAGTGCCACCAATATCTTTGATTACCTTTCTAACTTTTACGCCAATATCATAATGCGCCTGAGAAGCCGCTTGTGTTCCCCTAATATTTTCATGGCGAAGTTTATCTTCTGTTTGTGTGGCACGGAAAAGATTAGCCGCTAGCTCTGTGCTTCCCATATGGTCAAGAATTTGCTGGCTCTTTTTTAAGCCTTTCTTCTTATGTATTTCTCTTTGTCCGAGCCCGCCATATAAACCTTGATACCCCTTATTTTGGAAAAACCCGAAATTATCAACCCCAGCCATTTTTGCGGATTGGAACAATGACTTATTATGAATAGTCATCTGCCCCCGAATTTCTAAGCGCCGTTCATCTTCAGTTAACTGCCCGTAATTCTCGATTAATTCGTTTTGCCTTGTTTTTACAGCAAAGTAAGTTTGTCCGACTGCGATAACCGCTTTTTTGGGATTGCCATTCATGACAATTAAATAGCATGCAAAGCGGGAAAGTTTATAGTCGGTGACGTGCTTTTCTGCTGATTTTGGCATCACGATCGTTTTGTTGACTTCAACAAAATGATGGGTTACTTCGTTACCGCTGTTTTTGCAGGCAAGCACGGCGGATTCGATAACTTTATAAAAATTACGCCATTCTACGTACTCTAAAATGCCTTGCAACTCCCTTGCATACCAGAATTCCTCGCCATTTTCGGTTACGTGTTTAATGCTTTCAAAAGTTTGGTCGCTGTATTTCTCAATATCACTCATATCAAATCCTATATAAACTTAGGAGTTTTTGTCTTTAACGCTTTGGGGATTTTAGGAGACCTCAACTCTGGTGGTAGTTTTGTGGCTCTTAATTCTTGTGGAAGAGGCCAAGATTTCCAACCTCTCCAATAAAACTGCTCCGCGCCTTCCTTAAGAGGATTGCGTTTATTCCACCCTTCAATAGCCTCTTTTTTGCTGTAGTATCTATCAATGTGTTCTGCTTTGTCTGTTAGGTGTTCATAATCGTTGTTACAAGTGATAAACCACATACCACTTATATCCGCTCCAATACGAACACTCTTATGGCCGCATTTGCATGGGTTAAGAGGTGCAATATAATCATAGTCATAGATTGGTTTTCGGGGTTCATTTCCTTTACTATCTTTTTCATCCGGTGTACCTGTCTTAAGCATCCAACCTCTTAAGATAGCGACAGATTTACCTACTATGTGCACGTCAGTGGTTTTTGTTATATCAAACTCAATATCTTTGAAAATTGGATTTTCAGCGTGAAGAACGACACGGTTTCCGTATCGGTAGTAGTGTCGTATAGTTAAACCGTCTTTGGTCAACACAACGACTATTTCGCCATTGGCCTCAACGTCTTGGATGGAAAAAAATACGACATCTCCCTCTAAGATATGAGCATTTACCATACTATTGTCAGGACATTGTAGAGTTGCCCCTGCATTTAACCCATTAGGGCACTCTACTATACCCACAATGCCTAAATCCTTAGGATGCTTAGCCGAATCGAGCCCTTTAAGAACGGGGAACATGCGCGCTATGGGGTAGCCCGTTCTTGAAGCTTCTTCTGTTAGATACCCTGAGGCTTTCTCGAGGGCCAGCTGCATCTGGTCGCGATATTCCTTTGGGTCGTTCTCCCACCCCATTAAGAGAGATGGGGAACAATTAAAGATAGCTGCTAGTTTAACAATATTCTTATGTGGGATATTTTTAACTTGCCCACTTTCGTAGCGTTGCATATTTGCTTCGCTGATACCTAATTGTTTGGCAACTGCGAGCAACGTATGCCCGTTGGCAATGCGCATTTCCTTAATTCTTTCATTTAGTGTAGCCATACAGTATTTTAACACTATTCTTACATAACGTACAACTAAAATAACAAAATGATTAAAAACTTGCATAATTTGCTTGACAATCCCTATATCTCGTGTTATTATCTTGCATGCAATACAAGTTAATGAGGAGTGAATAATGGAGACAAGAGTAGTAGATGTAATTGAGCTTAAAAAGATTATGGTTGAAAGAGGGATCGATAAAATCACAACTCTTTCTAACTCCTCTGGAATAGCGCGGACAACATTAAGTCATCTATTGAATAGGCGGGCTAAACCGTCAGCCAGTGTTATAGAGAGGCTGATTGCGGCACTTAATATTTCTCCGTCAAAGGCAGGGGAAATTTTTTCTCAACTAACTTGCATAATATACAAGTCAGTAAGGATATTTGAAAATGACATCGGCACAATTAGAACGCAATAGAAACGCAGGATTAGCCAAAGCTAAGAAATATCCGCATGAGCATTATGTTGCCATAGGTCGCAAAGGTGGCTTACAGCCTAAAAAGATTGTCTATCAACCGCTAGAAAAAATAAATGAAGGGAGAAGGCCAGCAAGCTATTCCGAGTTATTAAAAGCGGTTTTTAGTATGCCAAATCTAAAAGAAGGAGGATTAAGAGTATCGAGAAATACGGTTTACCCAATCACAGGCTAATAAAACGAATTAAGCCCGGTGCAGAGCCGGGCTTAACCAGAATGAAAGGAAGATGATTAATGTTAATTATAGCACAAAAACTAAATGGGAGTATTCAAATCAAATCGGGGGATAAAGACGAATTAGACAAATACTTGCGCTCCGATGTTTCAGAAAAGCAATGGGTGTTTTGCTTCAGTGGAAACCAAACAGCGTTTAATGACTTTCTCAACCTCTTGAAGAAAGGATGTAACATCACTATCGGCGAATTAGCGGAAAGGAAGGCTGTGTAATGAAAGCTAAATCCTCAGAAAACAGGAATCTTGAGATTGAGTTTGACTATGCCTTGAAAGTAACAGATGCCAGTGGTAGCTATATGGATAAAGTTTTCAAAGATAATGATTATATCCTCTTAAAAAAACAATCCACAGCTAAGAACGGCGATATAGTCCATGTCCAACCATACGAAGACCTCCCTGATTACAAAGTTATAAAAATTTATAAGCAAACAAAAACACGAATAACTTTATTATCACCATCCGATGAAAGAGGGTTTGATATCGTTTATCGCCTCAAAGATAAAGCCCGCCCAGTAATTTTAGGTGTAGTTATGGGAATCTGTGAAGATGGAAAATGTTTTGAATAGTCCTACATACACAATACCAGCAATGCCAGAATGGGCGGCAGAGTGTATGCGTAACCCTGCAAAGATAGGGTTTGAGAAACCATTTCAATCCGTGCCTGATTATGACGTGGAAATGGTAATAATCCCAAGGCCTGAATATGACGGTTACAGAGCCACTATAGCAATGCTAGAGGCAGATAAAGCTATGTTGACTAGTGAGATTAATAAACTAAGAAATAGCTGGTATGCCCCTAAAACAATAGGCAATGGGAGGCTTTCGTAATGAGAAAAACGACAATGTTTATATCTAACTCTGAAAAATCCCAGAGAAGTTCAGAGAGTTTTAGGCATAAAACACCTTTTACTCTGAAAACTTTCAGAGTGCTTCAGAATAATTTAAGAGTAAACCGCCTTATTTCTGACTTTTTTAGAGTAATTCAGAGAAGATTTCAGAAAATGTTCAGAGTAGTGGGGAGTAATTTGTGCGTAAAACCAAAAAATTGGAGTGAAAATAGGGTTTTCCCTCTCCCTATATACCACCCCTTAACAACCCCTATATAAAAACGTTCTTATTTAAGGATAAATAAATGGCAGAAGAAATAACTTATAGTTTCATGGCGGAAAGAGTAGAAACCTGCTTAGAGCCACATAAAGGGGAAAAATTCAGGTACAGAGATATTTATTCATGGGCTGGGGCAAAGGATGCCCAAGCCCAAAAATATGTAGCTGACAAACTGTACAGCATGGTTAAACAAGGTATTTTAGAGAAAGATGGATCACGTGCTGAGTCTGTTTTTTACTTCCCTGACACATATGTTACTGAAAAAGACTGGATTAATAGTGATGACGGAGAAATAGTTCCGTTTATGTGGCCTTGTAGCCATATCGATGACTCATTCTTTAGCTTTGACGGAAACATAACCGTTCGCTCAAAATCGCTAATTGTTATTTCCGGTGAATCCAATGTAGGAAAATCCGCATTTTGTAACAACATTCTTGCTGCAAATCTTGATGTGTGGGGTGATCGTATAAATCTACTCCAGTCTGAAGTCAACTCATCATTATTCCGGGCAATAACTAAAAAAATGGCATGGGTACCATTTGTTAGTGATAAAGGGGAATCAAGATTTCATCTCTACGATATGTTAGAACTTCCAGACTGGAAATATGCCATCCATCCAGATCGATTAAATATTATTGATTGGGTTAGCTTAGATGGTGATTTTTACAAAATACGTGAAGTCATGAAAGGAATAAGAAAACGACTTGATAAAGGCGTTGCCGTGATAGCCATGCAAAAGAAATCTGGCACTGACTTAGCTGAGGGTGGTGTTTATACAGAGCATCTCGCATCAGTCTATTTTTCTATGGAATGGGGGATATTAAAAATCAGGAAAATAAAAGAGCCACTCCATGGGTTTAAGCCACAAGGGAAAATATATGGGTTTGACCTTGATGATGGTGCCAATTATACGGATATAAGAGAGGTTAAAAAATGCACGAGCTCGAATTGTAATAAATCCAAGAGTTGCGTGTGTAAGGGTAAAGGTTACGTTGACAAAACATACTAAAAATAGAGGAAAACTATGAATTACGTATCCCTGCAAATAACACCAGCTGTAAAACAGCCATATCCCGGTTGTTGGTCAGCCAGAACTGAGGTTTTAGAGTTCAATTGCGCTTATGGCGATAGCAAAGACAAGGCATTAACTGCTCTGAAAGATAGACTTATTGAGCGGATAGAGCGAGTTCGTAAAGTTGGCGTAGACATCTTAGAAATACAACTAGACATAGCCGCAGAAAGAGGCGATGCGAAGTGGGAATATCGTACTGATGGCGTAAAAGAAGACTTCATCCAGTTTTTGACGTGCTAGGAATCATAAACAGGGAAATCCAAAAATGATTAACACTCAGTTGCTTGATGATTGCGAAATTAGCTTGTTGGAGTGCCAGCAACGCAATGGCTCATGTTTTAATTGCAGATCACAAAAGGCATGCCGTAAAAACTGGGATAAACTTTGCAATAAATGTTTCGA
The DNA here is from genome assembly GCA_009786285.1 of Candidatus Fibrimonadales bacterium. Classification (GTDB taxonomy): domain Bacteria; phylum Fibrobacterota; class Fibrobacteria; order Fibrobacterales; family Fibrobacteraceae; genus Fibrimonas. Next base: position 5,408 of record WQTK01000147.1, read on the forward strand.
TGAAAAATATTTGCCAATAAAAGCGGTTGCTGATTTTTATAATGTCTTAAGGCTTTTAGAAAAAGAGAGAATTTCTAGCCCCGCAAAAACAAGAGCCGCGGTTGAGGGGATTGTACTACTTACACCACTACAGGGGCTAGATTTCGATTGTAGGGCTTGTAGGCGCATTTCCACGCATCAACAATTGAAAAAGAGGCTGTTAGATAATATAATTACTGAAACAAGGAAGTATGAATTATGAAAAGGTTATTTATCGCATTATTAGCGGTTTGTATATTGGTATGTGGGGCTTCATGCAGTAGCGTTAATAATGAGCCTAAACCCAAGCTAACACTTGAAGACATATCAAAAGTCCTTGATTTTAAGGATAAAATCCCTGGTTATCTT
>WQTK01000148.1 GCA_009786285.1 Candidatus Fibrimonadales bacterium
GGTTAATATCTTTTCCATATCTCTAATATAAATTATTTTTCTGAAAAATGGTTAAAAATTATTTGAGTTAATCAGCGTTTACTATAGAAAATTAAAGAAATAATGATTAACAAATGCGGATTTGACACAGGGCCAACGCATCTAAATTTTGTAATCTTCCTCCATTTATAACAATTCGCCTCAAAAGCTTTAAAGTTCATGCATATCTCTCCTTGCGCTGCCTCTTCGCAGTGCAATAGTTTGGAATTGATGCCTAAATGTGCCAGGCACTCCAGCAGAGCATGCAAATACCCATAGCGGCAAACAAGGCTGTCGCCGGGAACGACAGCCTTTTGAGGAAAAAACAGGATTTGCGAGCGTCTAGGCTCGCAGCAATTTTAACAGATATTGCTCATTCCATCCCGCATTTAGCCTTTTCCCCTTCACGCCAACCTTTACCGTCTTATCATTTTTCAACAGATTCAAAGCGATGCGATTCATCACCGAGAAATTCTGGGCTGCGTATCCCGCACGCTTGCGGCTGTGGTCCTCATTGAACGCGACATCAAGAACCCAGTGCAGCGAGTTCTCTATTCCCCAGTGTGACCGTATGGACCGGTTCAGAAGCCCGGCATCCGCTTCCTCGCTGGCCGACTTCGCTTCCAGGAAGCGGAAGGAGTCTTCAGCCTGCTGATGCATGTTGGCCTGACTGCTCTTCAGCGCAAGTATGTAGTCAGCCTCCTTGCCTGCGATTGCCGCGGCGATGTCTTTCTGGCAGCCCATCGCGTCAATGGTCACAATGCAGCCTTTCAGGGCAAGCAATTTGAGAAGCTCGGGGATGGCGGTGATTTCATTGCTTTTGCCGTCCACCTTGACCTGGCCCAAAACAACATTGTTCTCGCTCGCCCACGCGCTGACCATGTGGACTATGCTTTTGCCGCCTCCGCTGCGGGAGCCACGAATGGACTTGCCGAAGAGCTCTATGTCGTCCCAGCTCTCTGCGCCGCAGATGACAGCGCAGATGGTGATAAAGAGGATGTCTTCAAGCAAATGAGCCTTGGTGCGCTCTATGCGGGGGTCGCGCAAACACGAAAAAAAGGGAATTGGGCTTGCCATGGGGTTTTATTGAGCATCTCTGGGTTAAAAATATATGATGATTATACAAAATTAAGATGCGTCGGCCCTGGGTAGGTCACGAGCTTCGCATAGAGGCTCTTTTTATTTTTCTATATTTTATGCTACCAAAAGCCGGAGTGGTGAAATTGGTAGACGCGCTGGACTCAAAATCCAGTAGGGGCAACTCTGTGGGGGTTCAATTCCCCCCTCCGGCATACAAGTGGCTGATTATGAGTCATTAACTAGTGAGGTATGCATGAAAAAACTCCTTCCAGTGATAGCCCTGTGCTTCACAATGTCTTTTGCCCAGTTTGAAAACGATGAATGGGCAGATTTCAATTATCAAGAAGCCGGTTTGAGCCAAACCGAATTCCAAAATGTAAAGGAATCCGGCATGAGCAAAGACAAACTGCTGCATTTGCTCGAAATAGGAGTTAAACCTTCTGCTTATTTGAAACAGCCTTGGAATGATTTGAAAGTGTCTGAAGAAGAGTGGCTTAAACAGCGCTCCGAAGGAATGGAAGATAGCGAAATAGACCGAACCTATAGAAACAAGTCCGGCAACCAGGGCATGGCTTACCTTTCCTTTTTGGTACCGTCTATTTACCAGTGGTACACAGATCAAACGGTAACAGCAATAGCGATGGACGCTGCGTATCTGACTTTTTGGGGCATAACTATTTTTGTGCTTGACGGCAAGGAAAGAATTCAATTCGGCGCGCCTCTAATTGCCGCTATTCATGTGTGGTCCGGCGTTGATGCTTTGATTTCAACCCTATGGGACAGCAATCCGGATGCCCGCAATTTCTCATGGGGCATTGTGCCGCTAGGGAAAAATTCCGTTGCCGCAGCCGCAATGCTCAGGTTCTAAGAAGGAATAGACGGAATCCCGCGAGTGGGATTCGGAGCAGAGTAAGAAGTTGGCGCAGATGCCGGGTTTAGCAATATATCCCTGATTTCATCCTTGTCCTCTGCCTTGGATAAAATGGTTACCTGATCCCAGCCGCACAAAGCGGTGTCACCTTTTGGAGGAAGCACCACCCAAATATCACTCTCGGTTTTATCGGATAAGCTTTGGCTTTTGTTTAGCACTTCTCTTGCCTTGGCTGCAAGCTCCTTGGTTTCGTCATAGCCCCTTAGGTTTCGCGTATTGAGTATGCTTAAAATTTTTTGGGTTTTTCTGTAAAGCAAAGATGCCTTTTGCCGCCGTGTAATCATCAGCAAAAGCGCGTTTTCCGGGAGCCTCAACTCACGGATCAAAGGTCCTTTTCTTCCTTCGGGGCCCGGCAAATCAACGGTGAAAACGGTTAGCCTTTGGCCTGATTCCATATCATCTTTTGTAATAAAATCAAGGCTGTATGGAGGTTCCGGGCGAGAAGCCGTGGATAGCTTAAGCACGGTTGTGAGGCGGCCAAGCGAGAGCCCTTGAATCGCAAGCGAAAGCAAAACCGCAAAAAACACCATATTGAAAATTTCCATTCCGCCGGCAATACCTGCAGCCGCAGGGTACGTTGCCAAAGAAATTGGAACCGCACCTCTAAGCCCGGCCCATGCTATAAAAAGTTTTTCCTTAAATTTAATGTTCATATGAATGGTTCCCAGAAAAACTGCCAGAGGGCGAGCAATAAAAGAGAGGAAAACGAACAGCAGCAATCCCTTTAAGTACAGATTATCTATAAACCAACTGCTGGGTTTTGCCATCACTCCCAAAAGCACCAGAAGCAAAACATTCATTATGGTTGAAATTGCGTAAGAAAAGTTATAGACACCTTGCTTATGAACAAACTGCGTATTGCCAAGCACAGTCCCGGCAACAAATGCAGCGAGTATTCCGCTTGCGTGGAATGTTTCCGTGATTCCGTAAGTGAACAGCGCAGCGCAAATCAGGAGTATATAATAGTAAGCGTTTTCTTGCGGGGTGAGCTTGTTGATAATCCAAGCTGCGCCTTTTGCCACCACTAATCCAAAAACAGCTCCGGCTATGAATTTCCAAAAGAATAATCCTGCAACAACGCCCACGCTGAACCCGCTGGAGTGAGAGAGAGCCTGCACTGCTACCACGGTGAGCAAAATTGCCATTGGGTCGTTGGCTGCGCTTTCTACTTCTATGGTTGATTTTAATTTATGGCTGAGCGCTTGCTTTCTAAGTACCGAGAATACGGCGGGAGCATCGGTGGAAGAGACTATCACCGATAGCAGAATGCAAATATTTTTATCCCATCCTAAAATAAAGTACAGGCATGCAAATGTGAACACCGCAGTTAATATAATGCCCCACGTGGCTAAGCCTATTGCCGGCAGGGCCGCAACTTTTATATTTTCCTTTTTTGTGCAAAATCCGCTGTGGAACAGAATAAAAACCAGCGCTAAATTCGTCAGCTCTTTTGCCAGCTTGAAATCATCGAATATCCAAAACTGAAATCCATCGCATCCGAAAATAATTCCGATAAACAATGCTATCAAAACTATCGGCACGCTTCTTTTGTCCGAATGAACGGCAAAAGACACGACAGATAGAAGTATAATGGGCAGTGCTAAATAAACAGTGTTGTTGGAAACAACATTTTTCAACAGATTGAACAAAAATTCCATGAGGGAAAATATAGAATTTTTCTCTATATTTATTTTATATTGCTGGCACAAACCTGAGCAGAAACTTCAACCGCTTTTTGATGAGCTTGCCGCAAATTTTTTCCGAGCAGCAAGCTTGCGACAAATGAACCGGTAAACGAATCTCCTGCGCCAACTGTGCTAACTACCTGTACTTTTGGCGTTTCCAAATACGAAGTTTCGCCGTTTGCGAAAATGTAGCTTCCTGCCGCACCCTTGGTTTCCATCACAATTTTCAGATTGTATGCCTTCAATAAATGCCGGCATATTTCTATTTCGCTCATTTTGCCAAGTTCAAAAATACGGGCTGTTTCTGCAACTTCTTCATCATTTATTTTAAGCATATCGCAGTTTTGCAACGAGAAATGTATTATCTCTTTGCTGTAAAAATGCTGCCTTAAATTAAGATCAAAAATTCTGTATGCATCTTTAGGGACAAGCTCCAAAAGCCTTCTGGTTGTTATGCGAGACACTTCGCTGCGCTGGGCCAATGTGCCAAAGTAAAAGGCTTTGCAATTCATGGCAAGTTCCTCAGCGCGTTTTGTTAAGGCAATGTTGTCCCAGGCAACGTTTTCGCATATTTCGTATTGTGGAACGCTTTTGCCGTCCAAGGTCACCTGAACTGTTCCGGTGGGGTATTCAACGGTTTCAATAAAGGAATGAAGTTTTCTTTTTGCCAAAACATCCAAAAGCTCTTCTCCGAGCTTGTCTTTGCCAACTGCGCTAACAACGCAACCGTCAAAGCCAAGTTTTGAGGCGTGCCAGGCAAAATTAGCCGGCGCGCCGCCAAGCACTTTTTTTTGCCCCGGAAACATATCCCAGAGAACTTCGCCCAAACCGATTATGGAGGTCATAGGGGAAATATAGAAATCATGTCCCTTGTCCCATACGCCGCAAATCACCGTTGCGTGGGCAAACATCGTGGCGAAAAGGGGCGTATGCAATACGCCCCTACGGCAACCCACCGTTGCAACATAACGTTGTAAAATTGAAACGCACGATGTAGGGGTTGAAAAATTTCAACCCCTACGACAAAACGATGTTGCATATGGCGAAACGACGTTGCGAAAAACGTCTGAACCAGAATTTCCAGAATTTGCAGGATTTCCAGAATTTGCAAAATTCGTCTTGTAGAATCGCAATGCAAAGAGACGCAAGCATTGCGTCTCTACAAGGCAATCATGTGAATCTTTTAATCATGAGTTTGGATTCGCACCAAACTATTCATCATTCACCGAACTAGCGCACGTCCTGGAGGCACCTAACAGAGAACAAGGTCGACTTATCGTTGCTGCCCCAGCCGGCGTCCTCGCCGTAGTGGTACATGCTCCGGCTGTAGGCTTTGTAGCTATCGTGCCCGCTAGCAGACCACCAGTAGCCGCTGTTGCCGACACTGTAGAAACTGTCACCCGAGAAGCCGTAACCGCCCGGCAGGGCCGAAAATCCGTAATCGTCCGTGCCATTGCCGTATGTTTCATAAACATTCCAGCCGCTCGTTGCTTTCAATTTTGTTCCTTCTGTTGAAGCTCCGCCAACAAAATTTGTCAATACATCCCACTCAGCTCTGCTCGGAACATGCCAACCTACAGGGCAAACACCTCTGAAATTTGCTGACGCTATGACAGCGATGCTGTTATAGGTTGCGTCTATATTCATTGCAGTAGCCCAATTGTACAATCGGCCATAAATATCGCAGTTGGATTCTGAATTGTTGTAGCATTTGCTGCCGCAGGTATTGAAATTCAAATTCTCTGCCATCCAGGTTTGTGTACCAATAACAACATATTTATACAACTTGCCCCCACGTGTATCACAGAAATAAGTTGTAGGATCAGGGTTACTACAAGCTGACATATTTTTTACCTTATTATCGCTACCATCGCAATACTGAGTTACAAGATTGTAATCCGCACCACCACATTTGCTGTGTATTGCACTGCCGGAGCAGAATTGTGTTGCAGGGCTGTATTCTATACCGCCACACTTGCTGTAAATCACATTACTGTAACAAAATTGCGTATCTGGATTGTAGGGTTTGTTGCCACAGGAATACAACAATAAATTGCTGTAGCAGTAATGCGTTGATGGATTGTACGGTTGATTGTTGCATGAATACAG
>WQTK01000149.1 GCA_009786285.1 Candidatus Fibrimonadales bacterium
CGTAGACAATGTTAATATAGCGCCACGGTTGCGGATGACAACGCTTTATGCGATTGCCGCAAATGAAAACCGGCTCGTTGCCGGAACCGGCAACCTGAGCGAAATTTACATGGGATATTTCACAAAATGGGGAGATGGCGCTTTTGACTTCAACCCGATTTCTGACCTCACGGTAACCGAGGTTTACGAATTTTTGCATTTTTTGAATGCGCCGGATTTTATAATAAGCAAAGCGCCTTCCGCAGGTCTTTTTGACGGCCAAACGGACGAAAGCGAAATGGGTATTGCTTACAGCAGCATAGATGAGTTTCTGCTAAACGGAACAGCGAGCGAGCGAGACATAGCCATAATAGAGCGGTTTCACAAAGCGAGCGAACACAAGCGCAGACCGCATATTCCTGTTAATTAATCATCATCTTTGCCGATAATATGCTCCTGCGTGTCTTTTTCTTCTATTAGCTTGATTTGGCGGCTGATTATGTCCACTACTATTTCTTTGTACAGGTTTTTATTGCTCTTGATTGTGTCAATGAGCGTTTTTGCCTCTTCAAACGAACCTAGCCTTCTGAGAAAATCCAATTTGATCAGTTGCAAATTGTCATAATCTTCAGAATCTTTTTTTGCCAAAGCATTTATTTTGTCTATTGCGTTTCTCATTAAAAAAGCATATATATTTTTATCCTTGTCCTTCTTATTCGAATATTCCCATACGGAGTTTACATAGAAGTAAACAATGTGATTATATTTTTTGCTGTTTAACAATTCCAGTTCGTATGCCAAATAATAATAGTTCGGAAGACTGTCTTTTCCGGCAAAAGCTTTTTGGTTTATGATAAAATTTTTCAAAGCCTGGATTTCCTCTTTTGTAAAAAAATCCTCCATAAACGCGAAGTTGCAGTTTTTGCATCTCGGTATTGGAGTTGGAATAACAGCCGCGCCTCCCGGCTTTAAATCCAGTTCATGGTAGAATATTGTATATGAAGCTTGTGCCCAATAAGAAACATCGTGGTCGCATAGCGGGCATTTTAATTCCACAGTATATCCGGTTGACGAATACAAATTTACGCTCAACGAAAAAACAAGAATTATCAATATGCGAAACATACTTGTAAAATAGAAAACGCAGTCCTTTTATTTTCTAAATTAACCTCATGAAAACTATACTTTTATTTCCGGGGCAGGGTGCCCAGTATGTTGGCATGGGCAAGGTTTTGTCAGAGACTTTTGAGCCTGCAAAGCAAATGCTGAAAAAAGCTGACGAAGTTCTTGGCTACGAGCTTTCCAAAATTATGCAAGAAGGGCCGGAAGAGGCGCTTAAAAGCACGGATAACACGCAACCGGCTCTTTATGTTTGCTCCTGCATGGCAATGGAGCTTTTGAAGAGCAAAGATATTTCCTTTGACTACGTTGCCGGCCATTCGCTTGGCGAATATTCTGCGATATATGCGGCAGGTGGTTTTTCTTTTGAAGACGGTCTTCGCTTGGTGCGAGTTCGCGGAGAGCTTATGGCACAAGCTGGCGTGCTTAAACCGGGCGCAATGGCTGCGGTGCTTAAATTGTCGGAAGAAGATTTGAATGCCGTGCTTGCAGAGTCTCAAGATGCCGGAGTTGTTGTCGCTGCAAACTTCAATTCTCCCGGACAAATTGTAATCAGCGGTTCAAAAGAAGGCGTTGCAAAAGCATCCGAGCTTGCAAAAGCAAAGGGCGCTAAAAGGGTGGTGCCGCTTCCAGTATCAGGAGCATTCCACAGCCCTCTGATGGAATACGCATTGCCTGGCTTAAAAGCGGCAATTGAAAAAACAACTTTCAATAATTTAAAAGTTCCGGTAATAGCCAATGTAACAGCACAGGGAGCAAGCTCAGGCTCTGATTTAAAAGAGCTTTTGGCCAAGCAGCTTATTTCTCCTGTTCGTTGGCAGCACGGCATGGAAACAGCAGTTTCGTTAGGCGTGGAAAGAGGCATAGAAGTAGGCGCAGGCAAAGTGTTAGCCGGCTTAATGTCCGTAATAAACAGCAACGTGAAAGTTTATTCGGTAGAAACGCAGGAACAGCTCACCGCAACAGGCCTATAGCTTTTTGGTCCAGCTTTTTTACCCACCACAGCTTTCGCTCAATGTCTTGCCAGTTTCCGGCTCGCATATCTGCTTCCGGGAAAGTGCTTGCGCCACAAGCGATAAAATCGCTGCCAGCTTGGAAAAACTCCATAACGTTTTCTGCCTTCACTCCGCCGCATGCCAGCATTGGAATGTCTCTGAACGGCCCCCGCAACTCTTTTATGTATTGCGAGCCGCCAACCGAGGAAATAGGGAAAACCTTTACGGCAGTCGCGCCCAACCGGTAAGCCTGCATTATTTCCGTTGGAGTTAACGCTCCCGGAATGCAAGGAACACCTTTTGCGACGCACTTGTCAATGACGGCAGGATTTGTGCCCGGAGACAGTATGAATCTAGCTCCATTGTCAAGAGCCTTATCCAAGTCCTCCACGGTAAGCACAGTTCCCGCGCCAATAACCAAACCCTTCAGTTCGCTGTCTTCGCACAGATTTTTAAGAGCCAAAGCCGAATCGTGCGTGTTGAGCGGAACCTCTATGTATTTGAGTTTGGAATTTACACAAGTGTCGGCACAACTGACAGCCTGTTCCGGAGGCAACCCCCGGACTATACCCATTATAGGGGTTTTGCGAAATTGTTCAAGAAAAGCCTGATCCACAATTTTAATCTAGAAAATTAACTTTTGCTCCTGCAGGCACAGACTTGGTTACAAACACGCTGCTGCCCAGTACTGCCCCTTTGCCAATTACCGTGGCTCCGCCGAAAACAGAGGCTCCTGAGTAAATTGTCACATTATCTTCTACCGTAGGGTGGCGTTTTTTGCCTCTCAAAGACTGGCCCCCCCTAGTGGAGAGGGCACCAAGCGTCACCCCTTGGTAAATTTTAACGTGCTGGCCAATAACTGTGGTTTCGCCTATTACAATGCCTGTGCCGTGGTCTATAAAGAAGTAATCGCCTATTTCTGCGCCGGGGTGGATGTCTATGCCGGTTATGGAATGCGCAAATTCTGTCATTATGCGGGGGAGCATTGGCACTTTTAAAGCGTGCAGTTCATGCGCAAGCCTGTAAACCGTGATTGCGTAAAGCCCGGGGTAAGAGATTATTATTTCTTCTTTGCTTACGGATGCCGGGTCGCCTTCATAGGCGGCTTCTACGTCGGTTGCTATGCTTTCTCTTATTTTTGGAAGCTTGGACAAAAACTCTTCCGCTATCTCAGGGGCATATTTGCTAAGCAAGTCATGAGCCTTGCCCAAAAGGTCTTCTGTGCGCCAGTTGCCAAAGTAACCCGGAAACAGCAGGTTGCGAAGCGTGTCTATAAGTTCTGAAATTTCATTTTTATTCAGTTGAAACCGAGGCATTGCAGGAATTGAACCTTCAAGCTCGGAATAACTTTTTAAAAGAGAATTCGCTATGTGTTTCATTTGTTATCTTGTTTGGCATTGAAGTTCCAAAGTTTCAAAGCCCGGCATTTTAGATGGGTCGGTTGCGTCTGCAATGTTCCCATAAAAATAATAGGTTAAAACTTTGTCAACGTTGCCGTAGTTGCTTTTGCATTTCCATTTCCAGTTATTGGAGCAAGATTTTACGTAGTCGCCTGTGCCGGAAGGGCATTCAAGCATTGGAGCTATGCAATAGGCATCTTCTTCACCTAGCGTAGTTGAAAGGACCGTGCGGCACCCTCCGGCCAATACTTCAAGAGCGTCGTCGCTGCAAGCCGCCATTGCAAGGCACAGAGCCGCAACAGCAAGCAATTTAATAAATTTTCCCACAGTCACTCCTATTCCCAATCTGCGCAAGTTGTGCCGGTAACTTCTGAACCATAGAGATAAGAATAATAGCCATAGCCAAAGTCGCATTCCAGTTTATAACCCGACGGGCATGAGCTTCTATATGTAGCAAACTCACCAAACTCAGGATAATTAAAATATTCGTTGCAATCAGCACTGGTTAGCGTTCCTGATTTGATTATTGCACACTCTTTCAAATCATCAAAATTCTCATAGGTAATATAGCAAGCGCCTTTGCCGCCGCCACTGCCGCTGCCTTCAACGCATTCGCCTACTAAATCAGACTTACTGAAAGAATCATAAAAGGAACCATAATAATAAGTTTCAACATTGTAAAGAGTACATTTATATTTCCATCCTGATTTGCAGTATTTCAGATGTTCGCTAACAGGGTACTGACCGCACATGCCTTCTGTCATTTCCATATTATCTGAGTACGCAATGCAACTGGCGCCATCGCCTAAATCAATGTCCATTGGTACATAGCAAGCACCATTGCCATTGCCGTTGTTACCATCATCACCGCCATCGCTGCTGTCGTCGCTGCAAGCTATTGCCATAATTGCGCCTAAGGCTAAAACAAGAATTCTTTTCATAAATACCTCCTAGTGTTAGTTACCTTTTACGCAGTCGCCTGGTAATGTATTTATATCTAAATTGGAACCATAATAATAAAATTCTATCTCGGGTGTATTACACTTGATATTCCATTTTGATGGGCAAGATTTCAAATATTTGGCGTTTGGGTCACCTCCGTTACTTGTACATATAGCTTCGGTCATTACAATATCTCTACGCACAGCGCAAGTGCTAATTGGGTTTCCATCTTTAAGATAGCTATTGTGGCAAACACCGCCATCGCCGATGTCGCCACTGCTGCTGTCGTCGCTGCAAGCTATTGCCATCATTGCGCCCAAGGCCGCAAAAAGAATTCTTTTCATAAATACCTCCGAGTTATATTTTATATGTAATATAGTAAAAAAAATAAGGAGCTGAAATTTTTCAGCCCCTGTGTTAGGTTTGTTTATTATGGCATGGATATTGAGCTACAATCTTCTGAGCCATATAAGTAAATCTGTACTCCTATCGGTTCGGTTAGACCCCATAAATTTTCAAAGTATGGAGCGCAATCATAAGCACCTTCTGAACTACAGGTTCCTACTGATGGTATTGAATTGAAACCACCCCCCTCGCTTTGGCAATCTACTTTATCATATGGTGCTATGCAATAACTGCTTCTTCCCATAGAATAAACACATGCTCCTTCTTCTCCGCCACCGCCAGCCGGCTCTACAGTTACATTGCCGCAATTTGCGACTTTATTACTCATACTGCCACAGCTAGTCCTTATGTATATATTATACTTTCCTACTTCATCAAAAGTATCGGTTATATCAATAATCTCCATAGTCTCCCAAATGATGTTGCTAGTAGCAACTGTAGTTGAGCCACACTTAACTGTTGGCACTTTTGGAGCAGTTCCCACTTTTATAGTCTGAGTCATGTCGCAGATAAGCGCAGGTTCGCTAACCACAACTGTACCGCAATCAGCAGTTTTATAGACGCTGCCGCAAGCTCCTGTTGCTTCTACAGGCCAAGAACCTTCCGAAGGACTGTCCCAATTTAGCTGGGTGTCAAAAGTTGGGTTGCTAATAGTGTTATTGTTGCACTTAACGGCAGGCTTATAAATCGATGAACCTACATATGCGGTTTTAGAAAGACCTGTACAAGTAAGGTCAAAAGTCAAAACGCTGGAACTGCTAGGCGCAACACTGGAACTGCTTGGCGTAACACTTGAGCTGCTTGGCAGAACTACTGCTTCGCTGGAACTGCTTGGCACAGCATTGGAACTGCTGGACGGAACTACCACAGTTTCGCTTGAACTGCTAGGTACAACATTGGAACTACTGGATAGAACTACTACAGCTTCGCTTGAACTGCTAGGGTCGGGGACTACCACCGTTTCGCTGCTTGAGCTGCTGGGGTCGGGGACTACCACCGTTTCGCTGCTTGAGCTGCTGGGGTCGGGGACTACC
>WQTK01000150.1 GCA_009786285.1 Candidatus Fibrimonadales bacterium
GTCCCGGTTTTTGACTTGGCAGACGCAATGGCCAGTTTTGCCGAAGCCTCATTTGCATACGATGCGGAAAACAATGGGTTCAGCGGGCTTGCAAGAGTGCAACTGATGAATATCGCTGGCACAGCCAGGGATTTTTCCTTTGGAGGCGAGAACTCAGAAGATTTTAGAGCAGCGGAAATGTCTTACAAAGAGCCGTTTATCTTTGGACTTTCCGGCTCGCTAAAACTTCACGGAGAATTTTTGGAATACGACAGCACTAGGCAAAGAAACGCAGATTTGAAATACATTCAAAAATTGAACTGGGAATGGCAATACTCGGTAGGCGGCGGCTATAAAAATGAAAAAATATATTCCTCGCTTTCGCTTGGCTACGATAGCAGAGACAAAATTCCGCTTCCGTTTAAAGGTTTATTCACAGAAGCCGTGGCAGAGTTTTCAAAATTCATAGCTGCAGGCATAAGCGGGGAATATTACCAACCCTTTTCTAAAAATTGGACATTGCTTTTGGAGGCAAAGGGCTTTAAATCAGATGACTTGTTTTTTATAGGAGGCCGAAACGATTTTATAGGTTTTCCGCCCCGCAGCATAAGAGCCAAGTCTTATGCGCTTTCGGAAGCTGATTTCCAGTGGCACGGAGTGAAAAACAGCGCTTTGCATATATTCGGGCAAACGGGCATTTATGATTGGGAGAGGGTTGTTACCTATGGCTTGGGTTGGGAACAGGGCATTTCAAACGCCAGCATAGCTATTTATTACGCACTTTTGCATGGCCTTAAACCTATGGATGGCTTGCTTAATATGTCTGTGAAAATTCTATATTAAACATTATGAATAAATTTCTCATTTTTCTCGCAATTTGCGTCTCTGCCGCATTTTCCGCAGAGCTAACAATAATGGCTAAGGACTACAATAACAATCCGCATCGCCATAAAACCATACTATTAAAAGGCAGGAAAGCTACCTTTGAAGCCACTACCAACGGAAATGGCATGGCGCGCGTTAGCGTTTCAAACGGAGACACTTACACAATTTGGTGCGACGGCATAACAGGCGAATTCGAATGCGACCAGGATGAACGGAAATCATGGGCTATTCCGCATGACGCAGGCTCCGGCTCAATAGAGCTTACTTATGAGGATAACCGTTTTGACTTGAAAGGCGTTAACTTTAACACAGGAAAAGCAGATCTTTTGCCGTCTTCTTTCAAAATTCTGGAATCAACCGTAAAAGGCTTGCAAAAATTCGATACGGTTAGAGTTGAAATTTCCGGCCATACCGATACCGATGGCGGCTTGGAATACAATGACAAGCTTTCACAGGCCAGAGCGGAATCCGTTCGCAATTATCTGATTAAAAAAGGCATTGCGGAAAGCAGAATTACAGCCGTGGGCTATGGCTATTCCCGCCCAAGGGCAAACAACAACACTCCGCAAGGCAAAGCCCAGAACAGGCGCATTGAGATTATGATAATTCCTTAAAGGAGTTTTTATGCTAAATGAAATAGTCAAACCCGGAGATTTTTTGCTGGCTGCGCCGGCTCTTGCCGGCAGCTATTTTCAGGATAGTATTATTTTTATTACGGAATGTTCTTCAAGAAGCGGTTGCTGGGGCTTGGTTATAAACCAGCCGGTTCATATGCCGCTGGATGAGGTTTTTAAAAGAACCGTCAGAGCGACCAACAGGTCTATCCCGTGGGACATGGAAGGTTTAAGCCGGCATTTGCACACGTTTTTTTTCGGCGGCCCTGTTCAAAACACAGACCCTTTCCAAAAACTTTCTGTTTGCGTTATAGAGGCACAAGCTTCTGTTTTTACCGATGCCCATGAAGTTTCAAAAGGAGTTTTTCTCTCTAGGGTACCGCTTGATATGGAGCTTCCGGTATCTGCGTTAATTGCCCCGCAAAACAAAACGGCGCGCATGTTCTTTGGCTATAGCGGATGGGGAGCAGGCCAGCTTGAGAATGAAATTTTAAACGGAGCCTGGGAGGTTTCAAACCCTGTTCCTTACGAAGTATTTTCCAAAAAGAGAGATGAAGTTCCAACAACAGTAAACAGCTTCCGCGAGATTTATGAAAGAAGTTACAGAGCCAGATAAGCTGCATAGCGAACCTGATAAACAACACAATACACATAATGCTCTGCGGCAAGTTAAGATTGAGCAAAAAAGATGGTGCTTGCAAGGTTTTTCCATTTCCGGGCTTTCTTCTTATTTTCAAATTCCGGAACTGGATTTGTGCGTGGATATGGGCGAGTGCCCTATGAGCGCGCTCAGTTTGAACCATGTTCTTTTAACCCATTCCCACGGAGACCACAGCCGTTGCCTTATGCGCCACAATTCTCTGCGCCGCATGATGCAGAACCCGACTCAAGCGGTGTATTATATTCCGGAACCGGTTTATGAGCTTGCCGTGGATTTAATCAGGGCAGAGACTCTGTTTGAAGGCGTTTCCGAGGAGCGTTTTTATTTGCCGCGCCTTGAATGCGCTAAAGCCGGCGAGCGTTTTGCTCTTGCGTACCGCAAGGATTTGGAAGTATTTCCGTTTAATGTTAAGCATTCAATAGCTGCGTTTGGCTACACTGTTTTTTGCAAGAAGAAAAAATTGAAAAAGGAATATGCCTTGTGTTCCAGAGACGAGATTATATCCATGAAAAAATCCGGCGTTGAAATTGAATGCGAAGTTCGTGAACCTATAGTATCTTTTATGGGGGATTGCCTTGGGGAGTCTCTTTGGGAAGAGCGGCATATTTGGAACTCTCCGGCGGTAATTTGCGAATGCACTTTTTTAGAGCATGACGAAGTTAGCATGGCTCGCAAAAAAGGCCACACGCACATAGAACATTTGGCGCAGGTACTCAGCAAGGTTGGCAGCGGCATGGCTTGCCAGAGCATAATTTTGACCCATTTTTCCATGAAATATTCAAAAAAGCAAATTATAGAGACAGTTAATAAAGCCATTCCGGAAGAATTTAGAGAAAGAGTGAAGGTTTTTCTTTAGTGGAGAGTTGAGAGTTGAGAGTTGAGAATTACATTAAACTTTATTGTAAAAGGTTTCTAAATTATTGTAGATTCCTTAAAAAAGAGGTATTTCGTATTTTTAAACTCTCAACTCTCAACTCTCAACTCTCAACTTTAGCGTTTATGTTCGTACTGAGTTCAGCATATGCTCTTGACCCGATGTATGAATATCGCTATACGCTTGGCGCTGAAATTTTGGTTCCGGATGCTTTTCATGCGGGAATTGGCGCATTCACTCATCGAAACGCTGATATTACGATTGTTCCCAATGTTCAGCTTGGCCTGTCGGATAAATTTGAAATAGGGATGAAATTTCTTGGCGGCGTAAACCAACTTCCTAATAAAAAATGGGATGTAGATCCTTTTCTGGACGTTGGCGCAAAATATGCTGTTAAGCCGCATTTGGCTTTGCAAGTTGATGTTCCAGTAGCTCTCAACGAAGATTGGGAGTGGGGCGGCGTGCTTTCGCTTACGCAGTGGGATGGCTACACCAAGAGCTTGTCTTTTTTATTTGAGGGAAGAGTTGGTTTTGGCGGCGCAGCCGGCGAAAACAGTTATGCAAAGCCGTCGCTTGCGTTTTTCCCGTGTTTTCAGATAAGGGATTCTTTCAGGATTTTTGTAGGTACTTTAGGTTCATTTAGCTTTGGGAGTTTCAAAGACGATTTTATGGTGGATATTTTGCCAAAAGTGGAAATAGGGCTCACATGGTTCCGCTTGGTTAGCGAAGCCGCCATTGGCGTGTTGACCTGGGATGCCGAAAGGCATAACAGATATGCTTTGTATATTGTTACTGATCTTTAGCAACGCAATTATTTTCCCATAGGAAAATAATTTTGTATTTTTATTAAAACATTTTCGCATAGGAAAATAATATGAGAGATAGGTTTATAAAAAGAGAAGGCTATTTGCAGCAAATAGCAGCGTGGATAGACAAACCTGTTATCAAGGTGATAATAGGGCAACGACGTGTTGGCAAAAGCATGTTTATGCTCCAGATAATGGAACATATCAAAAAAACGGATAAAAAGGCCAATATAATCTACATTAATTCCGAAGAAGAAGAATTTCAGGGCATAAGGGATTACAAAGCTCTGCAAAAAGAAGTAAACGCAAAATTGTCAAAAAAAGCAAAAAACTATTTGTTTATAGACGAAATTCAGGACATAAAAGAGTTTGAACGGGCACTCAGAAATTATTTGGCTAAAAATGAATGCGATATTTATTGCACTGGCAGCAATTCCAGCCTCATGGCTGGAGAGCTGGCTAGTTATCTTAGCGGCAGATATGTGGAATTTAAAATACACCCGCTTTCATTTAACGAATTCTGCCTGTTCCACAATTTGCAGAAAAACAACGATTCTGCGTTAAAATACCTTCGTTTCGGCGGTATGCCATTTTTGCGCAATCTGCCGCTGGAAGAAGAAATGGCAGGCGAGTATTTGCAAAACATTTACAATACAATTTTATTGCGAGACATAGCAGAACGCTATGACATCAGGAATTTGCATCTATTAAAAACGCTGTCTCGCTACATAGCTGATAGCACAGGCTCTATTTTTTCTTCTTTAAGCATAAGCAAATACTTAAAATCCACAGGTTTGCAAGTTTCACCCAAAAGCATACTGGATTATGCGTATTATTTGAAGAACGCCTTGTTGGTAAATCAAGTTGAGAGATATGATTTAAAAGGGAAAAAGATATTTTCTTCCGGTGGAAAAATATATTTTGAAGATTTAGGTTTAAGAAACAATATTGCCGGCGGGTTTAAGATAAATGATATTCAAAAAGTCCTTGAGAATGCCGTGTATATGCACTTGGCAAGGCAGAACTATAAAGTTTTCATAGGGCAATTGAATTCGCATGAAATAGATTTTATCGCAGAAAAAAGCGGTAAAAAAATATATGTTCAAGTTGCTTACAAATTATCTTCTCAGGAAACAATTGAGCGAGAGTTTGGAAATTTGCTGCTGATTAAGGACAATTTTCCAAAAATCCTAGTGAGCATGGACGAACTTGCCGGAAATGATTATCAAGGAATCAAGCATATTCACATTTTGGATTTTTTATCCCGGCAGGGGTAATGCGGCATTATATTCAAAATATTATGGAATTCGTAGAGACGCAATGATTGCGGTCTCTACAAGGTTAATTCTGTGAATTCCGGTTCAGAAGTTTAGCAATAAATGTCTCTTCGCATGCTTATTGTTTTACGATTTTTATTGTACAACTCCTCATTTACAAGAAAACTATTTTTTTCGTAAAAATTTAAAACACTTGAATTGTGCTCAATATCGGCATCTACGGAAAGAAAGCGGCAAGCCATATATCGTTTATTGCAAGAAATAGCAAAGGATTTTGCAATATGAATCATAAAAGAACCAATGCCCTTGTATTTTTCCTGGGCTTCATTATCCACTGCTAATTTGGCTATTTTCATTGCCGGAATCGTCTTAAATGGATATTTCAAGCTATGCAATTCTTTTTCTGACACGGATATCTTAATTGCATCTGCTATAAGTGACATATATGCGGATATGGATTTAGTCTCTTTTTCCCGCAACAACAAAGTAAAAGCAATATGATCGTCCCAAGAACGAAGCGCATCTTGATTCAAATAATTATTATATTCCACAACAGCGCAATTAAAACCACCTAATTGTTCCTTTGACATGAACTTTTCCAGTTGAAAATAATTCCAACCGTTTTTATATGTAACGGAATTACGTTTTAACATAGCTTATTTAACCATCTCCATAACAAATTCCGCTTCTTTTTCCAATTTTGCCAAGCGTTTGGCTGATGGTCTGCGATGAACCTCAGCTATAACCTGCCGGACAATGTTTTTGTCCCGAATAACGGTCGCCTGTACAGGCTTAATTCTAACTGCCATAAAAACCTCTGAAATTAAATCTACCCATAAATATAGCATTATTTTCCCAAAAAAGCGCAAA
>WQTK01000151.1 GCA_009786285.1 Candidatus Fibrimonadales bacterium
GATTGGGTGAAAATTTTTCCTGAAAACTGATTCTGAAAATATTCGTTGAAGTCTTGGAAAACTGCATCGGGTTAATCAGCGTTTACTATATTTTTACAACGGAGGGGTATTTGTGAAAAAAAATGCTGGCAAAATAAGCGTTTTAGTATGGCTTATAGTTTTATTTTTTATTCTTTTTTGCGGATGTAAAGCAAAAAAAGAGCAGGCTAAAGTTGATTCCATTACAAATGATTCGGTTTACATTAAAGCTGCTATGGCTAGAAGAGATTCTTTGCAAAAAGTCGATAGAGCACGTCGTGATTCTTTCGATATTAAAATTGAAAATTCCTTTTCAAATTTGGAAGGGAAAGTAGATTCTTCTCAAATTCGAGCGATTAAAGAAGATCTAAAGAAAAAATTTGGGGAGATGTACAAATGAAAAATCTATATGTAATGCTGTTTGCATTTTTTACGATGCCTTTGGCGGTGTTCGCTCAATCTAAATATTGTTTTTCAGACAGAGAAATTGCTGAATTAGTGCGGTTAGGATTTCGTGAAGTATGCTTGTTCAATTCCGGTATTCCTAGCCTGACTATAATTTTAGGCGACGGTGTTAATTCAGATCTTCACTGTGTCAGTGGTCATTGTAGCACGTGTCAGTTTGAATACGATAGGATTGCAAATGTAGCCGCTGATGAATGCTGCATTATGGAAAAAAGCCTAAAACAAATTTCTCATCTATTTATACTTGTCAAGATGTCATACAAACCGGTGTCATCCTTCATTTTGCAAACATATGTTTACATTTTTAAGCAAAATTTTTCTTTTACTGCAAAATAGCGTAATGGCTTTTCTATATTACTCTCTATGGAACCTCAAAACATACCGGAATCGTCAAGTTTCAGCCGAAAGGAATTGGAATTTGCCGTTTTTTGTGTTGAAAATGTGGCGGAAAAATTAGGAATGCCTGGAAACGATGTCTATAGTATGCTCACGGAAAAAAGCGATATTTTGGATGATTATATAATTCCATGCTACGATGTTCTGCATACCCAAGGTAAAAGTTATATTGTCAATGATATTTTGGATTACATGAAAGAAAAAGGATTAGTGAAATGATTTTATACCACGGTTCTTATTTGCAAGTAGTTAAACCAGATTTGTCATTTTCTCGCAAAGATGGACTATGAAAGCGCATCCAACATTACTGCAATTAAAGTATAATAGCGTTATTGAAGCTTTGGCGCAAAAAGCGAATGTATCGCTTAGAGAAGCGATGGATATGTTTTACAAATCGCCTATTTATGAAGAGATAAGCCAAGGAATATCTGATATGCACTGCCGAAGCGATGGATATTTAGCGGAAGATATTAAAGTGGCTTTTCAATTAACCCATGCTTCGCCTAAGCCTGATACTGTAGCCGGTATATTTTTGCCGGTATCCATGTTTTTAACGGAAATTGTTTGCCCCTTGAACGCATTTTTCTGAGCAATAGCGCTTATTTGAACAACGGACTCTCCAAACTTGGCAAAAAGCTTAACAACATCGCCTTCCTTGACCGCATAAGGCATCTCCAAAGAATTGTCCACCAAAAGTTCTCCTGCCCTTAACGCACGAAGAGCAGTTCTGCCTTCGGCTTCTTCAGCTTTATTTATAATTTTTCTTTTTTGAAAAGTTGTTTCCTGCCACACCATTTCAAAATCCTGCTTGCCTACCATTTCGCCTTTGCGAACGCTATTTACCAATTCTGCCGCAAACTCAAAACGACGCACAATAAAAGGAACATTGTGCTTTGAAATCATTTTGCTGCCGTCAAAAATTTGAATCACAGCCATCTCTTGCCCAATTCCCGAAAACTGCGGGGAAAGGCTTGCCACAATTTTGCCGCCCCTCTCCGGCGTAGCCAAGCTGCCCGGCATTTTTGCCGCCTCAAATTTCCAATCCTTGCCTTCCTGCAAATTTGCGCCCATTCGCTTTCGAACCTCATTTAACAAAAGACTTTTCAAAGAATCCGAAGATACCGACCCGGAACGAGCAGTCACATCGCAAAACTTTGCCCCGTTAAAAACTATGTTTTTGCTGTTAGCAATCGATTTAATGAAAAAACTTTTTACAACGCTTTCGGAAATTCTTGTCTTTCTTCCCGGCTCAGAAACCTTGCCAACTTCCAAATCTGCGATTTTTTCCGCAAATTCCTTGTCCCCTTTAATTTCCGCAATCTGCCCCAAGCGAACAATGCCTGGTTCAATCATAGCATGCGATTTCAAAGCAACGCTAACTTGATTTGCAAAAACTAAACTACAGAGTGTTAATATTAATACCAGTTGAGAGTTGAGAGTTGAGAGTTGAGAGTGAAGAATTGAAAATAAAGAATTTGGCTTTGCAAACTCAGAAACTCGCTTTTCTTTATAACTCTCAATTCTCAACTCTCAACTCTCCACTAAAAATTAATCTACACGCTACCGCTTCAAATTGTTTGCCGTTTGCAGCATTTCGTCGCTTGTGGTTATGGCTTTGGAGCTTATTTCGTAGGCTCTCTGCGCTACTATCATGCTTACCATTTCTTCTACCATTTGCACATTCGAGCTTTCCACAAACTGGTTTCTCAACCGGCCAAAGTTCTCTTCGCCCGGAAGCCCTATTATTGGAGTGCCGCTAGCTTCGGTTTGCCTGTAAATGCTTCCGCCGTCTGCTGACAAACCGGCCGGATTTATAAATCTCGCAAGCTCAAATTGCCCTAAATCATCCGAGTTCGTCCTTCCGGGCCTATCACACGTAATCAACCCGGTATCGGATATAACTATAGAAACAGCATCGTCAGGGATGCTTACAGGCGGGTCTAAAAGATAGCCTTGGCTTGTTGTGAGATATCCTTCTTCATTTATTTTAAACGCTCCGTTGCGGGTATAGCCTATTTCCCCGTCCGGAAGGCGTATTTGGAAAAATCCGTTTCCTGATATGGCAACATCGGTTTCATTGCCGGTTTGCTCTAAATTGCCCTGCATAAATGAGCGGCTTGTGGCGATTACACGGGATCCTAGGCCAACTTCTATGCCAACCGGGGTGCGGTTTCCGTCTTCCAGCTCTCCGCCGGGCCGTTGCAGGCTCTGGTAAATTAGGTCTTCAAACTCAATTTTCTGCTTTTTGTAGCCCAGAGTGTTCACGTTGGAAAGATTATGGGCAATAGTGTCCACATAGGTCTGATTGGCCTTCATGCCAGTGGCTGCGGTATAGAGAGATCGAATCATACAGATTGGAATGCAAAAAGCATGCCAATCTAACGTACTGCTACGAGTTTCCTTTCAGAATTTGCGCTAACAATCACAGTCCCTTTGAAATTTCCCGCATTCCAGGAAGTTTCTTTTGAGTTTGAGCTAAAAAGGAGTTTTCCTTGCAAATTGTGGATTTTCCATGAAACATCGTTTTTTGAAGACAACCGAAGCGTTCCTCCGCTTTGGCTTATCAGAATGCCAAACTGCGTGCCTTTTATGATAATGGGATCCGGATCTATGGGCGGTTCGGGTTCTGGATAGGGTTGTGTAGTTATACCTTCCGTGTTTTTCACCGGGTTATCCAAAAGTTCAATGATATTAACCCAAGTTCCGCTCATCAAGCTAACGCCAAACCATGCCAAGAACTGGTCAAAATACATTTCGTTGTGCATGGTATCTTCTATGCCGCCGGGGTTAGGGTCAGTTGCGTTGCCAAAGAAATTCACCTTGTTTTCCCAATCATAAAACTCTGCCATCTTGCTGCTCCAAGCGATTTTGTCCTCATCCGAGCCAACCGCCATAGCCGGTATCAGCCATTGCCCCACTGTAAGATGGCTGTGTTCTCTGCGGTAGCGCCAAGTGCTTGAATTGTTTTGATCGTTAAATTCCGCCCATTTGTCATCTGCCGGAACAAGGTTCCCGTTCAAATCATAGAAGTTCGCCGCATCCGGGCCGCCTTTGCTTTTTATAAAATCCAAAGAATTTGTCAAAAATGTCTTTGCTCTGGGTTCGTTAAACCAAATTGCATCGTTTGCAACACGCCACAAAACTCTGATTGCATCTTTGAAAAAAGCCTGTCCGCTACGATAGGTATTGTAGCCTCCGCCACCGGGAACGCCTTGATCAGAACTCCAGTCCGGCACCATGCCTTTGGAATAACCCGTATTATTCGAATGGGCTATAAGCTTATAGCTTTCATCTATGGCGAGTTGCCAATTCTGGCTTGAATTTGTTGTATAATTCTTAAAAACACGATACCATGCCGGAGCAAAATACCCAACGTTATAACCTGGGCACCAAGCATTGCCCGGACACAGCTTGCCGCCTTGCATTGAACCCCACACGCAGCTAATCGCACTTTGAGCATCGTTTGCGTAATTTATATCGCTGGGAGTACTCCATAATCCTTTTTTAGCAAGCTTATCCGCAAAAACCAAAGCTATGGCAATATCTTCATCTGCATCGGTAGCAGAACCTGATTCTGTGCCGCCGCCGTTTGCCGGCTTGCGCCACCCTTGGCAATAATTCAAGCCAAACTCTTTGCCGGCTTTGTAAATTTGGTTAAATCTGGGCTGGTCGTCTGCATAAAGAGCTAGGAGCATTCCATATCCAATGCCTTCGCTAACCGCATCCCACGGAGTTTCGCTTTTTGGGCGGCAAATCAAGCCCCGGCTGTTTGGATGGCCATTGTAAATAGATTTTCCCACGCAGTCATCTATGTTCCGCTTAACAAGGCCGGCCCAAGTGCTATCCAAAACCTGTTTCCACTGCTTTGCCCCGACTTTTGGCTGCGCATTCGGAATCTCCAGCACGGCAAAGGCCGGAATAGAAAGCATAGCCAGTGAGATTATGGCTGCAAAAAGCGGTCGAAAAAGCCTATTCATAGGGGTAATATAGCAATTTTTTGGCTATTGCACACAAAACAACTCAGAATCCTTATACCAGTCGAGCCAGCTATACTGGCTAAAAAGAGCGTCACTGGCAAAAGGTATATAAATGCCTATTCCGCTCATTAGGCAAGCGTCAAAAATAATAAAATCCAAATTTTCCGGAATTGTTTCCGCTAAATCTGTAATTTCCATCTCTTCATAATTATCTTTTCCAAACGAACGGACATTTGTTTCTTTCATGTAGTCGTAAACACCTTCTGGTAGCCAGCCTGTTCCGTGAGACCAGAGAATCAAGCCATAATTTTTCGCAGGGAATGCTGAAAAGGCATCGTCTATCACTAATTTAAGGGCTTGCTTGGATGCAGAATTTTGCTGTTCGTATTGTTTTACAGTATCTATTTTCCCTTTGTTTATTTTTAACAGGCATGGTTTATCGTTTGGAATGTCTATGTATGCCAATAAATTGTACTCGTTTGGTATTTCTACAGCAATCATTTCTTCGATGTCTTTTTTAGCCTGCTTTTGCAAATTGTTGTCGGCGGCCATGTAAATCAATATTGTACGTTTTATATGTTCCTGTTCTGTGTTGTCATTGGAACAAGAGAGGCATAAACACGCAACAAGTAATGGAAGTATTATTTTTTTCACATCACTCCGCAGATTGAATAACCATAAAGCTAGAATAACAATTGCCTCCTTGTATTGGTATATGCTGTTTTCTTTCTTCCCCTGATACATTTTTGTTTACAGAAACAAGCAATGTATGATAGTCTATTAACATTACTTCCAACCAGGGGCATTCTATTTTCACTACGGTAATACCATTTGCACAATAATTATTATCACAGTAATCAAGTTCGTCTTTCGGTCCAATATATTTGCATCCTATTTCATCATATGTTAGCCAATAATACCCAATATCAACGCTATCTATGCCACCACCTGCGTTAAAAAACAATTTATCTTTTGATAGTTTCATAGGATCAGAACAAAGACCAGCTGGTTCTACATATTCGCAAGAAATGCAGAACATCAGTATAACTAAACGCAAAAAACAAGAAATTTTTTCGTATGAAATAAGACAAAAAGATTTATTTGTACTAAAAATAATATAGAAATCTATATTCT
>WQTK01000152.1 GCA_009786285.1 Candidatus Fibrimonadales bacterium
ATCATTAGTTATCACCTCAGCAGATGATACAGGACCTACACGAGACGAGCTTGAGTCGCTAGTGCTAGGACTGCTGCCTGTGTCACTGCCGCAAGCCGCTAAAGTTACGATAATGGCAGCCAAGCCGATGAATGCCACGCCAAACGCTTTGGAAGAAATTTTGAACATATACACCTCTCTAGTGGTAATATAGTAAATATAAAAACGGCTAGTGGTCTTTCACTAGCCGTTAATTACTGAAATTAATTATTACTTTTGCTTTTTTGCCCTTTTTACACCCATCATTTCTATCTGCTTCTTGCTGGAATTGTAGGTTCTTGTTTTCCCTAAGTGCCTGATTTCCCAGCGGAAGTCATATACTTCAACATATGCGCCTGCGCCAACCCAGCGATTCTTGGAATCTTTCAAATTCCAAGCCATGTAAACGCCTTTGGAATCGTTATTCGTGCAATTGCCATTGAAAATCGGGTCGCTGCACTTTACAGACAAGGCTGGGCCTTCCACAACAAAGCTGCCCAAATTCGTGTGGTAATAAGCCTTGGCGTAGAACGTTATGCTGTCCAAGCTCACAATGCCACCCTCACTTTCTTGAATGTTGCCTATTATGTTAGACACATCAGGCTGGAACAACTGACCTATGGAGCCCGGGTAGTACTTGCTTATGCTATCCCTTGTCCAGTTGCCCGGAGTCGGGAGAATTGTCACTTGCTTGTCTTTGTTGTACATACCTTTTATTTGCTCTTCCGTGAATCCCCTATCTATTAACGCCACTTCAAGAACATTTTTGTCCGGTTCCACCTCGGCCAAGCGGACATCATCCACTTTGAACGGATTGGTACCTTCAAAACGCCTGCCTATTTCCCTTGGATTTGGGCTGTTGCCTGCCAAATCCGTTAGAGCGAAATAACCAAACAGCTCAGAAGTAAATTTAACACTGTCTCCGGCCATTGGGGTACTGGTGGTGTCGGATTGGTCTTGCTGGCGGTTATAGGTCAAGTAAACAATGCTGTCTCCTTTTGCGTTTTCCGGAGG
This sequence comes from Candidatus Fibrimonadales bacterium, assembly GCA_009786285.1. Classification (GTDB taxonomy): domain Bacteria; phylum Fibrobacterota; class Fibrobacteria; order Fibrobacterales; family Fibrobacteraceae; genus Fibrimonas. The sequence goes on from WQTK01000152.1 coordinate 1,033, forward strand.
AACATTAACCAAGCCGCTCTTAGCCCAGCTTATTCTGACTGGCAAGTTTTTATCTTCTTGATAGACATTGAAGTCGTTGTAATCACGGCTTTCTTTTAGCATATACGCAAACGCTGTTTTTGCGGCAACATCGGAAATGCCGGCTGCGCCTTTGACAGGCTCGGAAAGCACTAGCGTTATTTCGTCTCTGCATTTCAAAGAGCTTGTTCCGCAGTCTTTGTTGACTTCATCGGCTTTGTAAGAAGCCTTGATAACTATCGCAGGGATTTTGTCTTCTATGGCCGCTACCAAGTTAAAGTTGGTTACAATGCCTTTATTGTTGATAGCTGTTGCCCAACTGGTTAAACCGGTATGGGTGGTACCTACTTGGGTTTTGATATTCTTGCTGAAATCCATATCATAGATTTCAATGAGATTGCCTTGCGTTTTCAGCTTGTAATCAACATGATCGCCAGTCCAGTAAGTTCTGTTGTTTTGGGCGCCGCCGCTGTATTCATATTCGCCGTTCGGCTTCTTTTGCCCTAGCCCGAACAAAAGCGTGTCCGTTTCCCAAATAACTTCTATCATGGAAGGCAAAGAGTCTTGATGCAAAACTCTGTCATATTCCACAGACAGTGAATCGCCAATGCCATCGCCGTTTCTGTCGAAAATCTTCACGAATTGCGGGAAAGGAATAGGCGGTTGCTCAAACAGCAGCGAATCCCATTTTGCCCAAGTTTCCTGCTTTGAGGAGAGGCTCTTAATCTCAAAATGGGCGAATGAATCCGGGTTTACCGGCCTTGCGCCTATGATTGTGAATTCCGCGATGCCATCTTTCAGTTCTATGTCGGATGTGGTTCTAAGTATGCCTGAGCTTGGAAGAGTTGTAATTGCTCCGGCAGGAGTAGTTGTCCAAGCGTTCAGGGTCAGCGGGAAGTTGCAAGTTGTGCAAAGCGCTTTTGGGCTGACTGAAATGTCGTAAGCCGCAATAGCTCTATCCAGCGGGGTTCCTATCATAACTGCCATTTGTCTTGCGGTGCCGCCCAAAGAAGGATCACTGCCTTTTGTTTGCGAATTGTAATTAAGCTGCGTAGGATTCGGGCTGCCTGCGTCTGCGGGGTTTATAAATCCTAAGCGTGGCAGATAGACAGTTACCTGATGCTCATTGTTAATGGTATAGGTTTCATCTTCCGCAGCTTCATACGCACCGGTTACCCAAAGTACGAGCAAGCCAGGGAAAGGACCTCCGCTTGCGCCTGGAATTTCAAATGTCTGGGCAGCTTGAACTTCATTGTTTCCAAGCGAGTCCGTGAAGAATCTGAGACCGGAGCGGCTTGCGCCCGGAGTTACTACTGACGAAATATTCACAAGCTGGCCATAGCTTCCGCCTTCCGAGGCAGGAGCGAGGAATACTTCAAATGTACATCCGTTCTGTCCATAACGCGCAGGGTCTTCGCAAGTCCAGCTACCGGCGGCAAAGCCAATGGGGACCAATTTGCCCGATACTGTGCTTTTAATCTGCGGACCTAAGTTGTAAATGTGCTTGCCATCGTCGCCGGCAATGCTGCCCCAAACGGGGAATGTCATTGCACCTGCGGTGAAAGTCGCTACTAAAACTGGTGTGGCATTTGGATATTGATCTGCTCTTTCATCTTTGATTTTTGCATAAACTTTGTACGAACCCATAAGACCGAAGTATGGTGCTCTGGTGCGAACTCCAGCAACTGCGCCTACAGTGCCTGAGTAATAGTTAAGCAATGTTACACCGCCATAGCAAACAAGATTGTCTCCGCTTCTAGAGCAAGAAGAATTGCTGGGACTAAGGTTCATCTGGTCGCCTCTGCGGTTGAGCATATAATAGTCAAGTATGTTGCCAAGGTCTTCGCCACAACCGCTTGCGTTGCTGTTGCCACCGCCCATCACGTCTTTACAAGTGCCGCTGGAGCCGCTGCTTTCAATGCAAACTTTTGCACCGTTAGCATCGCCAGATGCGTTGCCTTGAACAGTCAACAGATTTTTTTGAGCAAAAAACATATTGGTAGTTATGCGAACATTGCTCATTGTTGTACGTCTATCGCAAAAGAAAATATTCATGGGATACGTTTCGCCTTCGACAAGTTTTCCATCGCTAGCATATTGCTTGCCGTTAACACGAGCCTCAGCCGGTATCCTTAAAGTATCCAAATTAACGTAACCAGGCGCAGCTAAATGAGTTCCACCCAAATCTATAACTAAATAATTGCTTATATATATCCAAATATCATCATCGCCGCTGAAGAAGAACTCCTGACCAGGCTCATATGTAAGCTCCGCAGGCGTGCTCTCGAAGCAGAACAACTCGTTTTTGCTCATTGTTTTGTTACTCCAACCATCACCATTTATAGTTGTAGTCCCTGAAGCGCCAACAGGACCTTGATTGAGAACCGATGAACCGTTAACGCCATTTACTCTACCATCCCTTCTTAAAGTAAGACCATCGTTTGCCGCACCTTCCCAATCCCAAAAATCAGGAGGATTATCACCATTTCTAAAATCTCCATCGGTAAATCTTCTTGTGCAAACATTACCTGCCTGATCAGAAGTAAGGCCATTGCCAGTCACGCTGGCAGGACCTAAATAACCTCTGTCATAACACCATTTGCTGATTGTAGACGCACCATCTTTTATGTTAAAATCAACCCACCCCTGAGCAGGTCTAGATTTGTTACAATTTGGACATACAGAGTAATCTCCATCGCCATTCGTTTGTAATTCTGGCGGGAAAAATCCACCTAAAAATCTTCTGCTAGGAGTTGCACTGGCACAAGTCCCACCTAAGTCCATGGAACCGTCTGCGCAGAGTTTATTGCTATCAAATTCCCACAGACCTTCACTATTGCGTTTGAAAGGCATATCATAGCAACGCACAACGTTCTTGCTCGACTTAGGATCGAAAGCCGCTTCAAAATTATCTTTGTTCCAGCCATCATTAGCTCCATTAAAGCTGGTTGTGGATGTGCTGGTACCTTTCCATTGAATTTTCCCATCCTTCAATACGGGCTGGACAATACCTCTGAGAATGCCAGAGCCATCTTTAGGACTTCCGGAGCCATTCGCAGTACCGTCAAAGTCAAAAAATGAAGTGTTTACAGAAGCATCTGTATCATAAATTATCGCGGCAAAACCATACGAGCATACACCAGATCTTCCTTGGTCAGTCTTGCCCCAAACGGGAGCGCCGCCTGATGGAATAAAGAACAGATCACCAGGACCACCTACAATACTGCTGAATTGATCCACAAGATTGAACGGAGTCGGATTGCCGCCAACCCACTCACCAGGATCTTCTTCCAAGCCCAAAAGACCCAACTGGTCGTTTGGAGGATTATTAAGAAAAATCAAAGTAGCAGCGTTTGGAGGAGTGGTATTGAACCAGGTTTTTTTGAACCAACCGCAACGGGAATCAAAACTGAATTTTTCTGACTTTAGAGTTCCATTGTCAACCCAAACTATAAAGGGTGTGCCCAAAGTCCACTCAGGGTCGCTCGGCGGCAAAAAGTAGAAGTTGTAGGCATTGGGAGGTTGCGCACTCACCAGGGTCTGGCTGGTATTATTTGGATTTGGGTAAATGTAAATGGTGCTGCTTGTGAAATCGCCACAAGAAATTCCCTGTGCATCCGAAGGTCTTGCCCCAGTTATATCATAGCGATTTCCCGATGCTATCCACCTGTTCCCTGCGTCAAGGTCGCTGCCTTTCATCGAAAAGGAAAAAGTTCTAGGATTATTCTGAGTATCATTCTGTAGGTTCGGCATGGTAAACACAGAGTAACTGCCCTGCCGCGTGGCTGGTACCTGTGTTATACTGCCTTGCCCATACAGATATATGGTCGTTTGGCTCCAGTTACCACTTGTAGGCAACTGTAAATAAACGGTTTTACCGCCACAAGTCTGCGCCGCAGCGTTTACTGCGAACAACGCAAGCATGAAAAAGGTTAACGTGAGTTTGTGAAAGGGTTTCATAAGGCCTCCTTTTTGAAATTGAGTTTACGGGCAACCTGCTTTTTTGCAGCGTTTCTGCCCATGCGAATTGGTTTTCCATCATCTAATTCCGCAACAAGTTCAGGCACACCATAGTGGTGAATAAACTTAACAAATTCATGAACAAACTTCATGTTCCTCATTATGCTACCCCCTGCGGCTTGACTCTCTCAATAATGTCTTTGGCTATTTTAAGACCAGCATTAATAGTAGAAACTGAATTTGTACAATCATAGTAACCGGATAAATGAAGATCATTATAAACTAAATTTAAATCACGCAAAAGCTTCTTATCATGCTTTGTCAAATGCCTTCTGTAAAAGTCTATAGAAATGCCTTTATTCATGCCACGAGCATCAGCTTCCGGAAATTTCACATCTTTTGACTCCAACCAAGTTCTCACGGCGAACAAAACGCCTCTATATGCTATACCACTAGCAGAGCTTACATACTTAGTATCTTTAAAAGCCATATCATCATCACCTTCTCTACCTGCATTTCTTAAAACATCTTTAGCATTATTCAAATAGCGCATAGCCAGAGCATAGCCCTTACTCTTAACTTTTTCTTGCTCTTCTCTGGTCATAATACTCCTATGCGGATAATCCCCGCAATATATAAATATAGATATTTTTTTGCCAAAAGCAAAGAAAAAACTCGTTTTTGAGCAAAAAGTGCATTTTTTTGTGATTTTTAAGGGGATTTTTGGTTATTTTCCCCATTTTCAGGTCAAAAAGCCTTGGGTAGAGGGTTGGGAGCCATGCTAAACAATGATTCAAAGATTGAGCTACAACCGCCCAATCTCCTCATCCGAAAGGCCGGTCATTTCCGAAATGACAGCGATATTAAAACCTTTGGCTTTCATTTGCCGAGCAACACGAGCCTCGCCTCTGGCTTCGCCAATAGCAACACCTCTAGCCTCGCCAATAGCAACTCCTCTGGCCTCGCCAATAGCAATACCCCTAGCCTCAGCCTCCTCAGCCCTGACCTCAAGGGCCTCATCCATGCTCCACTCGCCTAGTATCATATTATAGACCTCTCGCTCATGCTCCTTCAAAAAAACTTTCAACACATCA